>NZ_JBFUEA010000005.1:0-415886 GCF_056404435.1 Mucilaginibacter sp. P2_D11 | reverse complement strand
GCAAAAAACCGGTATCATAGTTTTCAACAAAAGAAAGGAGCCTACAAAAAGAAAAAAAGAAGCAAAAAAAGAAAAACGTGTTGGAATATGGAAAACTGAAGGAGTTTCCCACATTCCAACACGACAAGCAAACCACAACAATTATTCTTTATCTTTAGAAAAGGGTAAACCTAATTCAGGACTAAAATAAAGTGTAAACCAACAACAGGACTAATCAGTAAAAGTGTAAACTTTTTTCAGGACGAGACAATATGTCTCGTCCTGAAATAGGTTTACACAAGACAACACCTGATGTGTACCCAACAAATTCCTCGTCAAAATTTCACCTTATCTACGTCAACTCCTGTTCTTAATCTGCATTTTTGCGTGTGCCCGCATCAGAACTCATATCTCCATCCTTCCCGCATCAGCCTAACGCTCAGCAAAACGAGCTGTTCGGCAAACTGCACCGTTTCTTACTGAGCGATGAGGGCCATGAGTGCTTTATACTGCGGGGTTATGCCGGTACGGGCAAAACCACGGTGGTGGGGGCTTTGGTGCAGGCGTTAAAATATTACGATTACAAATCGGTGTTGCTGGCACCTACGGGCCGCGCGGCAAAGGTAATTACCAATTACAGCGGGCGCAAAGCGTTCACCATCCACAAACGTATTTACCGCAAAAAATCAGCAGTGAATATGGATGAGGCCTTCAAACTAAACGATAACCTGGCCACAAATACCCTTTTCATTGTAGATGAAGCCTCCATGATATCCGATGAGCATAGCGGCTTCAATGGTTCTACTTTGCTGCTCGATCTGCTTAAATTCGTGTATAACGGCCGCAACTGCAAGCTGATGCTGGTTGGCGATACCGCTCAGCTCCCGCCCGTAGGTTCTATAGACAGCCCGGCGCTGGATAGCAAGCTGATGAAGGATAAGTTTATGCTGGAGGTACACAGCTACGAACTGACCGACGTACTGCGTCAGCAGCAGGATTCGGGTATCCTGTATAACGTTACCGAGGTGCGCGATATCATCCGCCGCGAAGAGGAGGACTATCCCCAGATTGTTACCGAGGGCTACAAGGATGTTATCCGTATGACCGGCGCCGACCTGGAGGAGGAGTTAAGTACCGCTTATCATAAATACGGGTATGATGGCACGCTCATTATTTGCCGCAGCAACAAAAACGCCAACCAATACAACATGCAGATCCGCAACCGTATTTTAATGCGGGAAGAAGAACTCACCGGCGGCGATCAACTGATGATCGTCCGTAATAATTACTTCTGGCTGCAAACCGACGAGGAGGGCAGCACGGCATTCATAGCCAATGGCGATATCGTAAAACTGCGCAAAGTTCGCCGCATGGAAGAAATGTATGGTTTCCGCTTTGCGGATGTGCAACTGGAATTTATCGATTACGCCGAGGACCCGGTGCTGGATTGCAAGATACTCATCGATACCCTATACTCCGAAGCCCCCGCGCTAACCCCCGATAACCAGAAACGCCTGTACCTGGAGGCCATGAAAGATTACGAGCACATACACAATAAACGCGAAAAGCACGAGCAATTAAAACTGAACCCATACTACAATGCCCTGCAGGTAAAATTTGCCTACGCCATTACCTGCCACAAGGCCCAGGGCGGCCAATGGGAAGCCGTGTTCGTAGATCAGGGTTACCTCACCGAAGAAATGGTGAATACCGACTTCCTCCGCTGGTTCTACACCGCCTGTACCCGCGCAACGGAGAAATTGTATTTGGTGAATTTTAACGAGAAGTTTTTTGTCTGAACTCGAATTCAAGGAATTCATCGAATTTACAGAAGACAAGCGCCTTAATTCTGTAAATCATTAAAATTCGACAAATTCGAGTTCAGACAAAGACTAAACTACCCCGCCTGTGGCAACTCAACCGTAAAGGTGCTGCCTTTGCCTTCTATGCTCGATACGCTTATCTTACCACCATGGCTCTCTACGATATGTTTTACAATGCTTAAGCCAATGCCGGTAGATTGCTCGCCCTTGAGGCCGGTGCGCCCCGCCCCGCTGAAACGGTCGAATATTTTGGGCAGTATAGCCTTGGGGATGCCCATGCCATGGTCGGTTACTTTAATAATGATGCGCTCTTTTGCCCGGCTTAGGTGTACCTCAACTATATCAACATCGTTAGAGAATTTAAGGGCATTGCTTATGAGGTTGTCTATCACCCTCGGGAATTTGTCGTGGTTTATCAGCGCGTAGGCCTCGTTGGTGTCGCTTATCAGCACTACCCGGTTGCGGCCGCCTAGCTGTACACGCCAGGTGTTCACCATGTTTTGCAGCAGGTTGTTCATCTCGGTACGGCTGGTATCAAAGTTCGTGGTGCCCTCATTACGCGCGGCCTCCAACAGGTCGTCGATAATGTTGCGTGCTTTAACACAACTATCGCGCATCATTTTCAGGTTATCCTGTGTGTCTTCGTCTATGTCTTCCATCTCCATCATCATGGCTATTGATTCTACGGCTGCTATGGGGTTGCGCAGATCATGCGCTACGGTGCCTAGTACCTGATTCTTGAAAGCGTTGGCCTGCTCAATCACGGTGTTCTTCTCGCGTATTTCTATCACCTGCAGGTAATAGTTGGCTTTGTAAGTGAAAAAGTAGCGTGAGGTTAAAAAGAAGCCTGCTATCAAAATCATCGATATCATTTGATTGTATATCATTTCTGTAGCATCGGCCTGGGCGTGGAAAAGCAGCGCCGTGAACAGCAATTCGATGCCTATCAGCAGCACCACGGTTTCGTAATACTCAAATACAAAAAGTACGCTCACCAAACTCAGGGCTACCAGGTAAAGCGTGAGGGCGTTGCTGGGGTCGGCAGTGGCGATAAAGCTGGAATACATGCCGCTGACGATGATGTACAGTGAAAAAACAAATACAAACAAAGCCATGGCGGCATTGCCTTTTTTGGTTTTTTGGAAATGGTTGATGAATAAATGGCTGGCGATGTAAAAGAATGGTGTTACAGCGATGTATATCCAGTTGGTAAAGCTAAATTCGGGGAAGTTTTGGGCCCGGGTAAGGCTCTCGGGGAATATGTGGTACAGGATGCGAATAACCAGGTTAAGCGTAAGGAATACCAAACTGGCCCTCCGTAAGCTGAGCAAATTTTGATAGGTATAATAGTTGCGGTACGCGTTGGCGTACTTTGCCGGTAACTTCGAAAAATAATGCGTATCCAATGGTTATTTCAGTAAGGGTAGGCAAAGGTATTTATTTGCAAACCAAAATTAAGATATTTCCTTATAAAGCAATGTCATCCCGTCTGTCCTGAAAGTTTTTTATAGACAAATTGGCTGCGCCTGGTGCAATTAGATGTCAAACTTTCATAAAACATAGCGTGGCAATAGTTTTGAGCATAAGCAATTACCATGAATTTCAACAATTTTACCATAAAAGCACAGGAAGCCGTGCAGAAGGCATCCGATATAGCAACCGGCAACCAGCAGCAGGCCATTGAGACCGCGCACCTGCTAAAAGGCTTGCTTTTGGTTGATGAAAACGTAATAACCTACCTGCTTAAAAAGCTGAATGTTAACCTGAACAGGCTTAACGAAACGCTGGATACGCAGATAACCTCGTTCCCCAAAGTAAGCGGGAGCAATGTGTACCTGTCGTCCGCAGTGAACTCCACTTTACAAAAAGCACAATCGTACCTTAAAGAATTTAAAGACGAATTCGTATCCGTAGAGCACCTATTGCTGGGCGTATTAGCCGCAGGCGATAAAACAGCATCTGCCCTCAAAGATTTCGGCGTAAACGAAAAAGACCTTAAGAAAGCCATCACCGCGTTACGCGGCGATAACAAAGTTACCGACCAAAATGCCGAAGCCACTTACAACGCGCTTAATAAGTACGCCCGTGACCTGAATGAATACGCCGAAAGCGGCAAGCTCGACCCGGTTATAGGGCGCGACGAAGAAATACGCCGCGTTATACAGATACTATCGCGCCGTACCAAAAACAACCCGATTCTGGTTGGCGAGCCAGGCGTGGGTAAAACCGCTATTGCCGAGGGCATTGCCTTCCGTATCATCAAAGGCGATGTGCCCGAGAGCCTGAAAACCAAAACCGTTTTCTCGCTGGATATGGGCGCGCTGATTGCCGGTGCCAAGTATAAAGGCGAGTTTGAAGAACGCCTGAAAGCCGTCATAAAAGAAGTGATACAAAGCGATGGCGAGATTATCCTCTTTATCGATGAGA
Organism: Mucilaginibacter sp. P2_D11; assembly: GCF_056404435.1. NCBI lineage: Bacteria > Pseudomonadati > Bacteroidota > Sphingobacteriia > Sphingobacteriales > Sphingobacteriaceae > Mucilaginibacter > Mucilaginibacter sp. P2_D11. The sequence continues at coordinate 411,657 of NZ_JBFUEA010000005.1, read as the reverse complement.
TACACACCTTGGTTGGTGCAGGCGGCGGCGAAGGTGCCATGGATGCGGCCAATATTTTAAAGCCGGCCCTGGCCCGTGGCGAATTACGAGCCATCGGCGCGACCACGCTGAATGAGTACCAGAAATACGTTGAGAAAGATAAAGCCCTCGAACGCCGTTTCCAGAAGGTATTGGTAGATGAACCGGATACTGCCGATGCTATATCTATCCTGCGTGGATTGAAGGAACGCTACGAGGCACACCACAAGGTGCGCATTAAAGACGAGGCAATTATAGCCTCCGTAGAAATGTCGCAACGTTATATATCCGACAGATTTTTGCCCGATAAGGCTATCGATTTGATGGATGAAGCCGCTTCTAAACTCCGTTTGGAGATGGATTCCGTACCCGAAGCGGTTGACGAACTGGAACGCCGCATTATGCAGCTGGAGATAGAGCGCGAAGCCATCAAACGCGAGAAAGACGACCGCAAAGTTGCCGAACTGAGCGAAGAGATCGCCAACCTATCGGCCGAGCGCGATTCCCTGCGGGCTAAATGGCAGGGCGAAAAGGATATCGTAAATGGCATTAACCAAAAGGTTGAGCAGATAGAAAACTATAAGTTGGAGGCCGAGCAGGCCGAACGTGCAGGCGATTACGGCAAGGTAGCCGAGTTGCGCTACGGTACCATTGTACAGGCGCAGCAGGAAGTTGAAAAACTGAAAGCTGCTTTGGCGGAAAACCCCGATGACAGCCGCATGCTGAAAGAGGAAGTTACTGCCGACGATATTGCCGGCGTGGTAAGCCGTTGGACGGGCATCCCCGTGAGCAAAATGATCCAAAGCGAGCGCGAAAAACTATTGCATTTGGAAGAGGAATTGCACAAACGCGTAGCAGGGCAGGAGGAGGCCATTGAGGCCATCAGTGATGCCATACGCCGCAGCAGGGCAGGGCTACAGGATAAACGCAAGCCAATCGGCTCGTTCATCTTCCTGGGGACAACCGGCGTGGGTAAAACCGAATTGGCCAAAGCATTAGCCGAATACTTGTTCAACGATGAGAACTCGTTAGTAAGGATTGACATGAGCGAGTACCAGGAAAGGCATTCCGTATCGCGATTGATAGGAGCGCCTCCGGGCTATGTGGGTTACGATGAAGGCGGTCAGTTAACCGAGGCCGTACGCAGAAAGCCATACAGTGTGGTATTATTGGATGAGATTGAAAAGGCCCACCCGGATGTGTTCAATATCCTGTTACAGGTATTGGACGATGGGCACCTTACCGATAACAAGGGCCGTGTGGTGAACTTTAAGAACACCATCATCATCATGACCTCCAACATCGGCTCTAATATTATCCAGGAGAACTTCCAGGATTTGGAAGACAAAAACCGCGATGCCGTGATAGCCAAAACCAAGAACGATTTGTTCAACGTGTTGCGCGCTACCATCCGTCCCGAGTTTTTGAACCGGATAGACGAGATCATCATGTTTACCCCGCTTAGTCGCGACGAGATAACCGACATTGTGAAACTGCAATTTAAACAATTGCAAAACACACTGGCCGAACTGGGCATCACCATAGAAGCATCGGAAGAAGCTCTCGACTGGCTGGCCCAATTGGGTTACGACCCGCAGTTCGGTGCCCGTCCGCTGAAACGGGTGATACAGAAAAAGATAATGAACGAGCTGTCGAAACAGATCCTATCCGGTGCGGTAGATCGCGACAGCAAGATAAAACTGGATATGTTTGATAACAACTTTGTGTTTATGAATTCTTGACAGTGAGTTTAGTGGTTGGAGAATAGAGGTTAGTGATTGGAGATAAGTGCATCAGGAAATCCTTTAATCCCATAAACGGCGAAGCCTTCTTGAGCACCAAAAATGATCAATAGGCGAAAAATCAAGGTTCAAAAATAGTTCAGAATAGAGAGCTGCCCGTGAGGGTGGCTCTTTTTGTTTGGGAATTTGTACATTTAAATAATGAAACCTATAATCCTATCAATCACGATAATCTGCCTGTTCGTAGCCTGCAAACCTAAATCCAAAACTGATTCACCAAAGCAGCCATACGAGTTAATTATTAATCAAGATCAAATTCCACCTGTGAGTGATATAACATCACCATATCAAATAGAAACTTTCAGAGGTATAACAGTTCCAATAACACTTTTGAACAATAGCAATGATACCCTAAAATATGTTAATATGAGCTGCTCGAGTGATGAGATTTTCTCTACCAATTCAAACAAGGTAGTACTGTTTAGGCATGGCTGTGATAAAAATATCGATGAAATACACACCGTTCCGCCGCATCAATCAGAAACTATTAACCGTGCTTTAGTAGTAAGCGACAAAACGAATGAAGGCGAAAAATTCAAGGTTAGTATGTCATTAATATTTAGCACGGACTATCAAAGTTTATACACTTTAAATGAGCATATTTCAAAGCATAAGGGCATAACAATATGGTCAAATGAGGTGCACATTCCCTAAATATTTTCCTATTTAATGAAAAGCTGCCCGGGAGGGTGGCTTTTTTTGTCAGGTTACGTAGAGAAACGATTAACGCGCTGCCCTATTATTTTCCGGCTTCCTTTAAAAAGAAATCTGTCATTTTTTTAAAAGTATTGTCATTAAAAGTAATCGGCCCATGCTGGCCGCCAGGAACAGTAATAAATTCAGTCAGTATTCCCCGTTCTTGTAATGCTTTAGCAAAAAGCACACTTTGGCAATAGGGTACAACATTATCTGCATCGCCATGAATTACTATAAAATGAGGATCTGAACTATCCAGAAAGGTGATGGGATTGAGAAGAGCTATCATATCAAGATTTTCGGCCGGATTGCCTCTGATAAGCGCCGCTTCGGGAGAGTCTGCTCCTTTTGGTTTGTTACACCCATCCATCAGGGCCATGTCGATAGGGCCGAACCAATCAACTGCCGCGTTTACAGCACTGCTGGTTGCGGTATAATTTCCAACATTTCCTTCTATATTAACTTTCACTTTTCCCACTGTAAATTCTTTAACCGCATTTGATGTTGCGGCGAGCGAGGCAAGATGCCCACCTGATGAATAGCCTGTAATGCCAATAAATGAAGCATCAATTTGATATTTACCTGCATTTGCCCTTATATACCGTACCGCAGCTTTTACATCATTGATCTGGGCCGGATAAGGAGCATCTCCACTCGATCTGTGGTTAATGGCTATAACCGCAAAACCGTTGTCGAGCAATGATTTTCCAAAAGCATCAAATGCAGCTTGTTTCAAATTATTGCCATACCATGCACTACCGTATATTACAATAACTGCCTTATAAGTGGGTTTTGCTACTGCGGGCAAATAGATGTCGAGGTTATGATACTCTTTGCCATCATCGGCATAATTCAAATTGAGCCATTGCTTAACATCTACAGTAGATGGAATAATTACGCTATCTTTTGTTAATTGCTGACTTTTTTTGCAGCTAAGAAGTAATACAACAAGGACTGAGAAGGCTAATCTTAAAGTGGTCATTTAGTCTGGTTTAGGCCAAACATAATATTAGTATTTCATATGCTCAAGCTTTACCAAAAAATAAGACAACTTATTGCCAAATACTTATGGCAATTGTTTCAATAGAGAAGGCGGTAATAACGTTAATCATAATTCGTTAACAGTGCATATTTACTAGCCTCAATTTCACTATTTTTATCCAATGAAACACCTAAGCCTTCTTGCCTGTCTGATGTTGGTATTCAAAGGAATGTCGGCTCAAGTACATCCTGAGGGCGCGTCATCAGCCAAATTAATAATAGATTATACTTCAATTTCGTACACAACCGACCTGCAACCGCAACTTTACGTACAGTTTTCAGTAATCAATAACACTAACAAGGAACAGGTTTATTTAACAGGAGAAGACGCACCTTCGATGTTTTTTAGTGTGGATAACGAAGATCTAATATTGCCCCCTGATAACAAAAACGTAGGCAACAATTCTTACATTCATAGGACGATTGCGTCCCATGGCAGTATGAATATCGGGCTGATTTTTAAACTTCGTCATGAGCCCGACAGCGTATTCAGGTTTAAATTAGGGATGAAACTGGTGCCTTATAGCGCGAACGCAAATGATATCAAATTACGTAATGTGGAAACCACATGGTCTGATGTGAATGAAGTTAAGTTAAAAAGGGGCAGGACTTTTTACGAACGGGCGATAAAGGAAAAGGCACAACGCAATCTTCAGGAACCATTGCCAATTTACCACGCACTTACACCACAAGAAAGAAACGACTACGCATTGACCGTCGATTCAGGCAAAATTGGTTTACCGGTTGATACCAGTATGTATTTTTTCGTTGATAAGCGAAAAACTAAATTCCTGTTATGTTACGTCAACCTGGAGAACCATTCAAACGACACGCTTGCGTATGTTACCATGAATTGTAATTACCTTAATATATTTCTGGTGGATAATAAAGACTTTTCGATTCCGCCCATTATGTGTTATAAGAATGGCCCTGAAGTAGTTAAAATTCCTCCACACGGTGCCCGCAAAATGTCGATCCCGCTAATGATTAACCGCTTCGGGCCTGAGAATCGGAAATTTAGAATGGGAATGAGCCTTCAGAAGTTTGTGAGCAGGGAACAATTACGGTTTGATCCGGAATTATACCTGCTTAGGCCCGAAACGAGCAACCTCATCTGGTCAAACGAAGTACACATCCCATAGGCAATTCCATTATCAATGCCGCCTTATCATCCATCTAATTGGTGAAATTGTTTCCTCAAATCGGTGTAATCTTAAAAGGTTAAATCACCCTCCATCTCCCCGTGTTTCCCCCCTAAAACAATTTGTTAACAATAAGGTAACGGATTGTGTATAATTATACGAAACATTAACCCCAGTTTTGAACGTATAATTAATAATAATTAACTCATACTCACTTACACTACAAACATCTATGAATTATTTCTCTAAATTAAAATTGCCGCTACTCTCAGTAGTGGTTGCAGGTTTATTGGCCACGGGTTGCCAGAAATCAGAAAATCAAAAAAAGGATGCCCCGGCAACGGCAGTAAGCACCCTAAAAACAGATGCGGTTACCTTAACCCAGGGCTTTGAGGTTGGCGCAACCAGCCCAAAAACTGCTTATGATGTATCGCCAACCGGCTCTTCGAGCGGCGACAATGTCACCCTTTCGGGCAATTCCTGGAACTTGTATGATGCGCTTATAGGCAACCTTTCCGGCGATAAAAAGGCAGGCTCATGGTCGGCACGTATACGCAATACTGGTAAAGTTACCATGCTGTACAACCTGACTACCGGCATCAGCAGCGTAACAGTTAAACACGCAACATACGGTACAGATGGCAACAGCACCTGGGGCTTGTTCTACTCGGTAAACAGCGGCAGCAGCTGGACACAGGCCGGCAGCAACGTAACCACCAGCAGTACCCTTACCACCCAAACATTCACTTTTACCGTTAGCGGTACCGTACGTTTGGAGATCCGCAAACTTAGCGGCGGTGCCGACCGTATCAATATCGACGATATCACCGTTAACGATAACGCTGGCGGCGGTGGTGGCGGCACCGTACTTACGGGCAAGAAATTCCTGTTTGATGCCAGTCACCTGGAAAACGCCGGCAGCGCCGATTGGCAGATTGATGCCGACGGTACCGAGAACGTGCCTTTATACACAGGTGGTACCACTGTAGAAACCAAAGCACAGCGTTACCCAACGCCATCATACACTGGTATCACCTCAAGCACTGCCGAAAATTACTGGAAAGGCGCTATGTCTGCCTGGGCAGTAGAGTTGGTTAAAAAAGGCGAACTGGTAGAAACCCTGCCTGTTGGCACCGCGCTTACTTATGGCGATGGCTCAAACCCGCAGGATTTGAGCAATTACGATGTTTACGTGGTAATTGAGCCAAACCGACTGTTTACCGCGGCAGAAAAAACCGCTATCATGACCTTCGTGTCAAACGGCGGCGGATTGGTAATGGTTGCCGACCATACCGCAGCTACCACAGGCGGTACCGATGCTAACGGCTACAACCCATCAGACCGCGACGGCGATGGCTACGATTCGCCACGCGTTTGGAACGATCTGATGACAAATAATGGTATCAACAATAACAATCCATTCGGTTTTACCGTAAATTATGTTGATATCAGCGAAGGGCCGTCCACCAATGTTTACACGGGTACAAATACCAACGCAACTATCGTACTTAACGGCGCGGCAGGTACGGCATCTAAACTGGCCTTTTACAATGGCTCCACCGCAAACCTTACACCTGCTACCAATGCAACAGTGCAGGGCTTGTTCTGGAGGAACAGCGCAACCAACGGCGGGACTGCCAATGCCATGGCGCTATTAGCTACCTACGGTAATGGCAGGGTGTTCTTTATAGGTGATAGTTCACCATCAGACGATGGCACCGGGGATACCGGCGACAACCTGTTCAACGGCTGGAGCGGCGATTCGCCATCGGGCTTTACCTCGCACCCTGCATTGCATCTAAATGCATCGCTGTGGGCGGCTAAGGCACAATAAATTTAGCGTACTCAAGATTAGTTTTCGTTTATATTTCAGAGCGGCGGGTGTAATACCTGCCGCTTTTGTTATGTAAAGTGGGGAAGGATAATATCGAACACCGAATGCTGAATATCGAATGATGAAGTACCGAAGAAAATAGTTACCACCGAATTTTGATTGGTCAAGTGGAAGTGACTTCGAAATTCAGCGTTCGAAATTCAGCATTCGATATTCAAAAAAATTAGTGTCTCGCGCGCTTTTTAAGTACCCCGCCGGCAGCCTCTTTAATGGTGCTGGTGAAGATGAATGCTTTAGGGTCTATCTCGTGCACCAGATTGCGCAGGCGGCGCACTTCCAGGCGGGTGATAACTGTGAACACGATATCTACGGGCTGGCTGATGTCGAAACTTTCCTTTAAAAAGCCGCGTTCGCCTTTGTAAACGGTAATGCCCCGGCCAAGCTCCATCACCAGGCGTTCTTTAACAAATTCGCTTTGCCCGGAGATGATGGTAACACCTGTATATTCCTCCAGGCCCTCTATCACAAAGCTAATGGTTTTGGAGGCTGTGTAATACGTCATGATGGAGTAGAGTGCGGTCGGCAATCCGAGTTCGAAGGCCGCAATCAGGAAGATGATGATATTGATACCGAGGATAATTTCGCTGATGGTGAAACTGATGCGCTTTCCGGTGTACAGGGCCAAAACTTCGATGCCATCCAGTGCGCAGCCGCCACGTATGGCCAAACCAACACCTATCCCCATAAATACCCCGCCGAATATCGAAACCAGTAACTTGTCTGACGTTATCTTATCCGGGTAATGTACAAATTGCAGGCATAAGCCAAGCAGTATGATAGCCACCAGCGTTTTTACCGCAAACATTTTATTCACCTGGAAAGCGCCCATAATAATAAAGGGAATGTTGGCTAATACAATCACCACTGCGATATTGAAATGGTAAAGCTCGTGCAGCAACAAGCTCATACCTGTTACGCCGCCATCAAAAAAAGCATTGGGTATTAAAAAACTCTTGAGGGCAAATCCGCAGAACAAGATTCCTGCCAGGGTGTAAGCTATATCGGTTGCCCATTGTGCTAGATGTGTGCTTTTCATTCAGTATGCTGATTTACAGTTGCTTTTAGATGTTGCGTTTGCGGCTCCATGTCCGCACTGCAGAGAAAACATCCGTTATATGCTTTTAAGGGCTAAGATATTAAATGTTTGCAGGTTTGCCCGCTTAAGTTTGCTTTTTGATAAATTAGAAAAATATAGGTTGCGGCAACGTTTATTAGCCTGGCAATATTTGATATTTAGCATATAAAGTTGTTATTTGAACAATTAATTAAACCGCTCCCGCTCCATGAAGAGATTATTGTTGCTGGCCTTGCTGCTTGCCGCCTGCTTTTTCGGCAAGGCGCAAACGTCCCACCTTTATTTTGATAACCTGGGTATCAAACAAGGCCTGCCCGAATCCTATGTACGCACACTCGTACAAGATAACGAGGGCTATATGTGGTTTTCTACCCAAAACGGCCTGGTGCGGTACGATGGCTATAATCATAAGGTGTACAACCTTGGTAATAATAAGCTCAATACCAGGACTGTAACCAGCGTAATCAGCATCGTAAAAGGGGGTGATAAAAGCCTTTGGGTTTCCGTAATTGGCAATGGGCTTTTTAGGTATAACCGCGCTAAGGATAATTTCGATCAGTTTGCACAGCCGGCCAACATAAAACAGCCTTATTTGGTTGTCAAATTGATAGACAACCAGGGGAAGGTTTGGGGCCTTGCGAGCGACAATGGTATCAAGATTTTCAAATTCGACCCTGCAACTAACAAATTCGAGTTTTTTGGCAACCATGTAAAAGGCAACAATTACATAAATGCCAAAACCATGATGAATTTGCAAAAAACGGCCGATGGGAAGATATGGATAGGTACAGAGAACGGGCTGTATAGTTATACCGGGCCCGGCAAGCCGCTTAAAGGTTACCTGGTTAATACCGATACTACTAGATTTATTGGAGTAAACCCGGTGTACGAGGCACCATCGCAGCCAGGCATATTTTGGCTAAACCTTTTCCACGGTAATAATATCGATTTGCGGGTAGCCTCTTTCGATGCCAAAACCGGGAAGATCATAAAAGAATACCACCCATCCGAAAATCAGGATAGCATTTATGATGCCGGTATATATGCCGTTTACGAAGATAAAAAGCAAAGGCTGTGGTTTACCACCGAGAAAGGTCTCTCCAAATTAGACCGGCAAACCGGCAAGTTTGCCAACTATCTCGTCAACGATACCGCAGCAACGCAATTACACGCCATTGAAGAAGATAAGAACGGCAAGTTTTGGATCTCTCCGCAAAACGGCCTGCTTTACTTCGACCCGGAAACCGGCCATTTTGAATATTACACGCAAAAGCCCAATCAGGCGGGTGCCTTGCAAAACAGCAATCTAACCCAAAAACTTATTGATAACAGCAATAACCTTTGGTTTGGCTTATTCCATGGCGGCGTAAGCAAGCTAAGCAAAACAAAAAGTGCTTTCGAACTCATCACGAAAACCAACGATAAGTTTAGCAGTTATCCTGGCGGGCCGGCGCGCATTGTGTCGTCTACAGCTTCGCGCACCGTTATACAAAAGCAGGACGGCCTGTATAACTGGGATACGGCAACCGGGCGTTTCAGCAAATTTTATAGCGCAGCGCCCGGGCAGCCAATTTGGTATGCCTGTGCAGATGGCAACACCTATTACCTGGCTACAGGCAACGGCTTTGTGGTTTATAATGTAGCTAACGGGGCAAAAACAACATACCGTAACAAACCGGCCGATACCTCAAGCATCCCCGGCAACGATCTGTCGTTAGTTTATAAAGATAATACAGGCACCATTTGGATAGGCCTTGACGAAAATGGGGGTGGGGGCATATGCTCGTTCGATCCCGCTACAAAAAAGTTTACCAGGTTTCCCTACCACTCAGTCAATAATAATCCCTTCAAGGAAAATGACGGCGCACTGGACGACCAGCGCGTAATCAGTATTTATGAAGACATGCAGAACACGCTTTGGGTTGGCACCAACGAGGGCGGCCTGAACAGGTTCGATCGTGCGACCGGGAAGTTCTTCTCGTACCTCAATGAGCAAAACAAAAAAATGATTTGTATATCCTCGATATATGAAGACAGGGCGGGTAGGTTTTGGGTAGGCACTTATCAACAGGGCCTTTTTCAGTTCGATCGCCGCAAGGGCGTTTATAACCGCCAGGTAAACGAGCAATCGGGTTTGTTGTACAATGGCGTTATCGGTATCAAAGAAGACTCAGTAGGGCGTATATGGGTTGCAACAGATCGTGGGCTTAACCGGCTCCAGCCCAAAACGATGGCATTAAGGAGCTTTAAGATGGACGACATCGTGCCCGGCGTTACGCTCAGCGAGTTCGGGGCGCAAAACCTGGCAGATGGCCGTTTTGTATTGTCTATCAATAGCGGGCTGGCATTGTTCGATCCTAAAGACCTCGATGACGACGAGTACCCGCCAATGGTACATATCGAAAGCATCCGTTACAATGCCCCGGGTGCAAACGATAGCCTGGCAAAGCAATCTATAAGATTCGGGTTGAACAAACTGGAGCTTTCGCATAGCCAGAACAGCGTCACTTTCAACTATGTGGGGCTACAATACGAGAACCCGGCCGGCAATACCTACGCCTACATGTTGGAGGGCTACGACAAGCAATGGATACAGGCAGGTACCAACCGTAGCGTTACCTATAATAACTTACCGGCAGGCACTTATACTTTTAAGGTAAAGGCTGCCAACAGCTCGGGCGTGTGGGAAGAAAAAGGCGACAGCCTGGTAGTAGTGGTAAACCCGCCATGGTGGTTCACCTGGTGGGCCTGGGTAATTTGGGCAATTGTATTCATAAGCATTATCTATTACTATGTAAAATACCGCTCGAGGCAATTGGTTTACGAAAATCAGCTGCTCGAAGAAAAAGTAGCCCAGCGTACCGACGAATTGCAAGAGGCTAACAACGGCCTGAGCGAACAGCAACTGGAGCTTACGGCCCAACGCGATATTCTGGCTAACACAGTGAACGAGTTAAAAGCCACCCAGCAGCAACTGATACAAAGCGAAAAGTTGGCCTCGCTCGGCGAACTTACCGCGGGTATCGCCCACGAGATACAGAACCCGCTCAACTTCGTTAACAATTTCAGCGAAGTGAGCATAGAGCTTGCTATTGAAATGAAGCAGGAACTGCGCAGCGGCACCAAAAAGGAAGCTATCTCACTGGCCGACGACATCGTACTGAACCTGGAGAAAATAATCCACCATGGCAAACGTGCCGACGGCATCGTAAAGAACATGTTGCAGCATAGCCGCAACAACTCGGGCGAGAAGCACGAGACCGATATGAACGCCCTGGTAGATGAATACCTGAGGCTGAGCTACCATGGCCTGCGCGCCAAAGACAAAAATTTCAACTCCGAAATGGTGCTGGATCTGGACCCCGATCTGCCGAAGATTAACGTCATCCCGCAGGATATGGGTAGAGTGATGCTCAACCTGTTCAACAACGCGTTTTATGCCGTGCAGCAAAAATGCAAAACGGGTGACAAAAAATATAAGCCACTGGTAGAGGTATCCACCAGTTTGTTTACCCCGCCAAAAGGCAAAAGCGAGATACGCATCTACGTAAAAGACAACGGCAATGGCATCCCCGAAGCTATCCGCGAAAAGATAATGCAGCCCTTTTTCACCACCAAGCCAACCGGCGAGGGTACGGGACTGGGTTTATCGCTAAGTTATGATATCATCGTAAAAGGCCATCGCGGCAAAATGGATATGACAAGCAAGGAAGGCGAATACACCGAGTTTACGATTCACTTGCCGGTGGCTTAGGGATAAGAGCGCGGTTTTTGGAAGAGGTTACCTTCCAAAAACCACACCTCTCACAAACATATCCGTTTTAACTGTCACTATAACATTTTTACAAACAAAGATGGTATATCGCCTTATAAAGTTTTATATTGGCCACTTTATCTAAAACCGATTATTCCCATGTTAAAGTCTTCCCTCTCTATTTTTTTCGCCTTGATGTTGCTGGGCGCAATCAGGTATTTTGCACTGCCGGATTCGCAGCCAAAAATGCATACAACCGCAAGGCCCTCCGCCAAACCGAAAGCCACTAAGGCCAACGCCTGGCCCGATGGCTTAACTGTAACGCCCTTTACCGGGCCCGATCTTACGCCAAGTCCCGCCTGCCTGGCAACTGCACCAACCGGCGAAGTGTACGTAGGTGTGGATATGATGGGCTCCCTGGGCAAAGCACCAGGCAAGGGCCGCATATTGCGGTTGGTTGATAAGGACAATGACGGGAAAATTGATGAGCACACCGAGTTTGCCAAGGTTGATAACCCTCGTGGCATATTTGTACTGGGCGATAAGGTGTATGTGCTGCACACTATATTCTCTGCCGAAACGCAAAAAGCTACCGGTATGGATCTGGTGGTATTCGAAGATAAAAACCACGACGGCGTGGCCGATGGCCCATCGCAGCCCGTTGTAGAACATTTAAGCAACCCCAACATGCTGGCGGAGCGTGGTACCGACCACGCCACAAACGGTATCCGCATGGGAATAGATGGCTGGATATACATCGCCGTGGGCGATTTTGGTTTCCATGATGCAATCGATCGCTCGGGCAAGAAACTGACCATGCTGGGCGGTGGCATCGTACGCGTACGGCCCGATGGTACCGAGCTGGAGATATTCTCACACGGTACGCGTAACATCTACGATGTAGCCATCGACCCTTATATGAACGTTTTTACCCGTGATAACACCAATGATGGTGGCGGCTGGAACATCCGTTTCTCGCATCACCTGCAAAGCGGCGAATACGGTTACCCCACGCTGTTCCAGAATTTTACCGATGAGATATTGCCCGCCCTCGTTGATGTAGGCGGCGGCTCAGGCACCGGTGCTTTATTTATGGATGAGCCCACCTGGCCCGAAAAATACAACCACGTGCCCATGATGGCCGATTGGGGCCGCAACGAGCTCTACATTCACCGCGTTACGCCTAATGGTGCAAGTTTTACGCAAAAACAGGAAGATTTTATCGACTTGCCGCAAATTACCGATTTGGATGTAGACGGCTCCGGCCGCTTGTACCTTTCCGCATGGGATGGTGCCGGTTATGAGGGCAGCGCATCGAAAGGTTATGTGGTACGCGCCGTGCCCAATGGTTGGACCTATAAAGCTTTCCCCGATTTAAAGGCAGCATCCGTTAAGGATTTGGCAGGCATGCTTACATCAGCAAGCGCAGTAGCCCGCTTTTATGCCTCGCAGGAATTATTGTTGCGCCCGGTGAATGAGGCCGGTGCGGCAGCATTCTCCATAGCGTCGAACACGGCTTCGCCTTTATATGGGCGTGTGGCGGCATTGTTTACTTACGCGCAGGTAGCAGGGCAGGGCAGCGTGCCTGCATTGGCGCAGCTCGCCAACGATAAGGATTTAAAAGAGTTTGCCCTGAAAGCCCTGGCCGACAGGAAAGGCTTCCTGCAAAATGTACCAACAGAACCATTCCTCGCTGCGTTAAAAGACCCATCGCCACGTGTTCAGGCTGCCGCGATAATAGGCCTTGGCAGGCTGGGCAGGGCAGAGGCTGCTAAGGCATTGCTGGAGACTCCCGTTCCCGCATCATTCGTAGCTCCTGCAAAAGGAACCGAGGGACCACATGCTACACCTAATGCAGCTATTGTGCCGCCTCATTTGGCAGTACGCGCCCTGGTAAGCCTTAACGCGGTAGATGCATGCGTTGAGGCCATCGGCACAAAAAACGCTACCCTGGCGCTTTGGGCCTTGCGCTATATGCACGATGCCAAAGCGGTAGACGGACTAATAGCAGCATACGGCAAAGCCAAATCGCCAAAACTGAAAGAACAAATTTTGGTGACACTAGGCAGGCTTTACAAAACCGAAGCACCTTATGACGGCAGTTGGTGGTGGAGCACCCGGCCCGATTCGCACGGGCCATACTATCGGGCCATCAATTGGGAATCATCACCTAAAATAGCTGCTTTCTTAACCAGCGTGCGCAGCAAGGCAAACGCTGCCGGTAAGCAATTTTTTGCCGACCTGAATGCCCGCGACCGTATGGAAATCAAGGCCTTCGGCGGCGAGGAAAAAGTTGTCGCTGTAAAAGAGGTAAAAATAGACCTCGAAAAGATACGAAGCAAGAAGGGCCAGATAGGCAAATCGTCTATCGAGGATATTATGCTGGCTTTGGCCAAATTAAAAGGCGACCCTGCTAAAGGCAAGGCCTTATTCGCACAGCAAGGCTGCATCGCCTGCCATAGCATCAAAAAAGGCGAGAAGCCGAAAGGGCCGTTTATGGGGCAGATTGGCTCTATCATGACGCGTCAGCAAATAGCGGAATCTATCCTGAAACCGAGCGCATCTATTTCACAGGGCTTTGCTACGGTTACCATAACTGCAAAAGGCGGCAAAACCTATATGGGTTTTATCACCGGTGAATCTGCCGGGAAAATTACGATGCGCAATATCTCCGGCGATGTTTTTACGGTGAATACCGCCGATATCCTCTCGCGTAAGGAGATGAAAACATCGATGATGCCGACGGGGCTGGCTAATGCGTTATCGTACGACGAATTCGCATCGCTGGTTACGTTTTTATCGCAGCAGAAATAGAAATTGACGGTAAAGAATCTGCATAATAACTAATGGAGAGTAATGATTTAGGTAAATGTGTCAATTGTGGTGCCGGGCTGATACCCGAAACTCCAACCACGTTAAAATGCCCCTATTGCGGCAGTGTGGTGAGCGTGGAGGATGCTGACGTACAGGAACTCGTTGCGGAACCTGTTAGTCATGCAAGCGAACGTATGGCGGCCAATGTTGCCGCAGACGAAAATCAAAATGGGTGTGGGTTGATAGCTGTCGTATGTGTCGTGGTATTTTTAGTGATATGCATAGCAATAGGCGTACGCAGGGCAGCCGAGAATTCCAATTATAATGCCGCTGACTCATCGGCTATTGACACACCCGCTATGAAAAACAAAGCGGAAGATTCTTTAACGGTAGACAGCAATGCTCCAGACCAAAGATGGTTTATTATCTCTGCATTGAAAGAGCTGTCATCTATATCTGTGGATAAGGCAACTTTCAAAAAACTTTACGCCAATGCGCGCAAAAAGCGTGATGAGTTTTCGAGTAACACATTTATCTATGATAGAACTTCGCCGCATTACTCCAACGTCAGTGGCGTGTATGCCTATATCGTGGCCAACGGCACCGATTATGAATTCCGGTTCCGTACCCAATACGTTGCAGAAAACTGGTTGTTTATCGAACGCATGACGGTTAATACCGATGGCGAGAATACAGGTTTGTCGCCCAAATTCGAAAGAGATAATGGCGATGGCAAGATATGGGAATGGAGCGACGATGCCTCTTCCGACGACGAATTGCGGCTATTCGTTAACATAGCGAAAGCCAAAAAAGCAAAAATCAAATACGATGGCGAAAAGTATTACGATGCAGTCACCATTACGCCCAGGCAACAAGCTGCATTAAAACGGCAATTGCAAATTTATAAGGGATTGCTTTTGAAGTACGATAAGCCTTGAAAGGATTATTAAAGGCTTTGCGCAGATTTGACAACTCTTAAAGAGTTGTCAAATCTTATGTAATGCTCACTCTTCCATCAAATGCCGCAGGTAAGCCGCCGGGTTATCCAGAAACGATTTCGTCAAATAATAATGTTCGGTATCTTCATAGCTGGTTTCGCGCACACCCGCATCGTCGAATTGGTAGATGGTAGCGCCAGGGTAGCAGATGAGTATGGGCGAATGCGTGGCGATGATGAATTGCGCGCGGCCGCTACGGTCCAGCTGGTTGAGAGTTGCCATAAATGCCAGTATCCTCGCCGGCGATAGGGCCGCCTCGGGCTCATCCAGCAGGTAAATACCTGCTTCGAACTGATTGTTGAATAACGCCAAAAAAGATTCCCCGTGCGATTGCTGGTGCAGCGGTCGGCCGCCGTAGGCCTGCAGAAGTCGGCGGTCGTTCATGGCCATTTCATCGATGTACGATGCGAAGTTGAAGAAGCTCTCGGCCCGCATAAAAAAGCCTTCGGTTATCCGTTTGGGCGTCCAGCCCAGTTGCAGGTATCTTGCCAACGCCGATTCGTAGCCTTCGAAACGGTGGCCGGTATTCATATTATGGTTGCGGTTTCCTCCGCGCAGGCTGAAGCCACATTGTTCGGCAATGCCCTCTAACAAGGTAGATTTCCCCGATCCATTCTCGCCAACCAGGAAAGTGATATTGTTTTGCAGCCTTAGTTGCAGGCCCTGGCTAAGGCTGGGTATGCCTTGCAGGTAACTGCCATCGGGCAATTCGGAGAGAGATATACGGGATAAGAAGGGCATGGGCTGAAAAGGGTATGCTGTAACCCAAACTTAGCATTTTTAGGATAAATAAAGACGGATTGTCTGTGATGACGGTGTCGGCGCAGAAATTTAACACAATTATCAACTTATCTTTACATCAAAGGCAGCGGCAAATAAGCCGGTGAGCCTATCTTTGCCGCTCTCGAAATTATGAAGACACTACATAAATTGATGCTGGCCTGTGCCTCGATTATTGCCGTAAGCCAAGCCGCAATAGGCCAGATAAAACCCTATACCGTTGCCAATGCCCATTCGCATAACGATTATAAGAACAGCATCCCGTTTTACCTCGCGTATGACAAGGGTTTCGGCTCTATAGAGGCCGATGTTTATGCTGTTGACGGCAAGCTGATGGTAGCCCATAGCAAAAGGGAGATTAATGCCAACCGTTCTTTACAGGCCTTATACCTGGATCCGCTTTCCGAAAAACTCAAGAACGATCCCAAACGCCAACTCCGGCTTCTGATAGAGATAAAGGAGAACTACAAAGCGGTATTGGCATTGGTGGTAGAAGAACTTAAGCCCTTGGCCCAATACATTTCTTCCCCAAATCATGCGGGTCGTTTATCCATCGTGATGACGGGTGCCGTACCTCCCGCTACGGAGATGCCTAACTATCCGGATTGGATTAGTTTCGACGTGGACCATCTCAATGGCTTCACCCCGCAGCAATGGCAAAAGATAGGCCTGGTAAGCTTCCCGCTGGGCAAGTATGTGCGCTGGAGCGGCAAAGGCGTGTTGAATAAGGAAGAAATTAAAAGGATAAAAGGCGTGATTGACAGCGTGCATCAGGCCGGGAAGATGATACGGTTTTGGGAAAGTCCGGATACCAAAAGTAGCTGGCTCGCCCTGATGCGTTTGGGCGTGGACGTAATCGGTACGGATAAGATCGAGGAGCTTGGCGACTTCCTGAATAGCAAAGCACGGGGCGAGTACCTGCAGCCCAAAGCTTATCCCATCTACCAGCCGACTTACAAAACCGACGGTACAATAAAAAAGGTAAAAAACATCATCCTGTGCATCGGCGATGGCATGGGCCTGGCGCAGCTTTATGCTACATACACCGCCAATCAGGGCAAACTGAATATCTTCGGGATGCGGAATATTGGCTTTTCGGTAACCAATGCGGCGGATGCTTACATTACCGATTCGGCCGCCGGGGGCACCGCATTTGCTACCGGCCAAAAAACTAACGACAGGGCTGTTGGCGTGGATGCGAATGGCAAACCTTTGCAATCCCTTGCAACCTACAGTGCGGCTGCAGGCAAAAAAACAGCCATTATCGCGGTGTGCTCCTTAACGGACGCTACGCCTGCGGCCTTCTACGGGCACCGGCAGGAACGGAGCGATACTACCCTCATTGCTACCGATATCATCTATTCCAACGCCGACATATTCATCGGCGCGGGCTATAGCGATTTCACCACTAAGGTGAATGGCGTACCCGTAACGGATTTGATGAAGCAACGCGGTTACTCGGTTATCCGCAACTTTGATGATTTCCTGAAATCCCCTGCCAAAAAGATATTGGCTTTGATGGACGATACGGCTACCCGCCCAAAAATATCAGGCCGTGGCGATTACCTGCCCCTGGCTTTTAAAAAGGTTACCGCAGCATTCAAGAACAGCCCCAACGGCTTTTTTATGATGGCCGAGGGTTCGCAGATTGATTATGGTGGTCACGAGAATAACCTGGCGCAGGTAATTACCGAGAACGCCGATTTCGACAGGATGGTAGGAGAGGCCCTGCGTTTTGCCGACCAGGACGGCGAAACCCTGGTCATAGTAACTGCCGACCATGAAACAGGCGGCCTTACACTACTGGATGGCGACATCAAAAAAGGTTACGTTTTAGGTAATTTCAGTACTAACGACCATACCGGCACGCCCGTACCCGTTTTTTCCTATGGCCCGCATTCCGGCGATTTTCGGGGCGTTTACAGCAATACGCAGATATTCGATAAGATATTGAAGCTGATGAAAAAGTAAAGCGTATTTGTGCTTATCTTGGATGCCGCTGCGTAAACGCACGGCGGTTGCGATGAACGGATATAAAAAACACAGGGGGTTAAAGCGGTATTATAAAGGGCTTGCAACAAGAAATAATTTTGATGGAGCAGGTTCGCCGGATTTTGCGAATCCGGATGGGTGGTTTGATTACTGGCATGAGCACTTTGATAATAAAGGTTATGGTAATACCAGTTTCAAACGCAGGGCACCGCATTTAGATATGTTATTCAGGCATTTTGACATCCTTGTACAAAAAACAAAAAATCTGGATAAACCTTTTCAATTATATGCGATATTGTTAGATTACGACAGTTACGATGATGCCTTGTTTTTGCATACGCCAAATCCAAACAATAGCCAGTTCCCATTTCAGGTTACAGATTTAAAGCCAACCACTACGCTGACGAATAAGCCATTAAATGATTATATAAACCAATTAACTGGTTACGAAAAACTGTACGGCCAGGCAGATGAAGCTTTCTGTTTGTTATTTAAAAGAGGAGTGGGTGAGCCGCTTTGGTAAATCTATTCGAAACTTGAAACCTTACTTTAACTGGTACAACTCATCTGCTCTCGCGTACAATTCGTCGTTTTCCGGCAAATTGTTCACCATGCAGTTAAATAAGGCAATGGCGTAGATATTGCGCCGCTGGTCGGCATCAAGGTTGGCTATTTCTACGTCTTTTTTCCAATTACGGCCGGGGTACTTCTCCACGTAGCGCTTCTCGTAAACTTCGAGCATTTGTCGCAAAAATGAATAATCCAGCCAATGCGGCAAGGCATACATACCGCTAACGCTTTGCACTTTATTACGCATTTGTTTATCTGCAGTGCTCGCCTTCCCAAAGTAGAAACTGAGATACACCCAAAGGACTATAGATAGCAAGGCCAGCACACACCTGAAAAGAAAACTATGCTCATAAAATACGCCACTGCCGTATTCACTGAAAATATCGTACAGCATAAATGCAGCAAACATGCCGCTAAACAACCGCAAGTAGGTCGCCAAAACGCTTTTGCCTTGAGTAGGGATATCCACGCCGGCTCGTTTACGGAATTCAGAATCGGTCACGTACATAGAGCCAACTGGGAAAATGGGCACGAACATAATGTGAAAGAATTTGCTTTCTATCCAATGCCCCTCATGGCTGGCTATCCTGCCGTAAAAACCCGTGCCGAAAGTAATCAACATATGATAAGATTTTAAGTCGCACCAAGATATTGATTTCCGGAATAAAAAAGGCCCCCAAATTTGAATTTGGAAGCCTTCAAATGATTGGAAAAATTTAATCTTACCTTAACAACGCCAGGTACAAGCCCGCTGCAAGCCCCGCACCTATCAATGGCCCTATAACGGGTATCCAGGAGTAGGCCCAATCGCTGCTGCCTTTGCCTTTGATGGGTAATAGCATGTGTACGATGCGCGGGCCAAGGCCTCGGGCGGGGTTGATGGCATAGCCTGTAGTGCCGCCTAGGGCAAGGCCAATTACCCAAACCAGCAGGGCCACCGGCAAGCCACCTACAGAACCTAAGCCAATTTGCGTTTTGGCGGGTGTTATCTCCGCACCGGTGATGTAAAATATGGTAAATAGCAATACGAAGGCCCCGATGATCTCACTGGCAATGTTCGATATATAATTGCGCACTGCCGGGCCGGTGCAAAACACTGCAAGGATGGCACCGGGCTCGTTTTCGCGTTTGTTGAAGTGGTCGTAATACATTACCCAAACCAAGGTAGAGCCTAAAAATGCGCCAATGAATTGCGCAAGGATGTAGGCGGGCACGCTGGCCCAGGCAAATTTGCCGGCAATTGCCAGCGCAACGGTTACGGCCGGGTTAAGGTGCGCGCCACTGTACGGACCGGCGATAACCACCCCAACAAAAACGGCCAGGCCCCAGGCCGTGGTAATTACCATCCAGCCGCTGTTATTCCCTTTGGTATCTTTTAACAAAACGTTGGCAACTACGCCGTTGCCTAGCAACATCATCAACATGGTGCCGAGCAGTTCGGCCATAAACGGACTCATATCTTGTGGGTTTAATTGGTTTATCGAATTTAGGCTATTTCGTCAGGTTTTTGCAGACTTGACCAGTGTTGGGCAGTACTAACCGCTCTTTTCCAGTCTGCAACGTCGGCTTCGATATCAGAACGGTTGTCTTGGGGCTCAAATACCCTCTCTGCCGACCATAGCTGCTGTATCTCGGCAATATCTTTCCAATAACCAACGGCCAATCCGGCCAGGTAGGCAGCACCAAGCGCGGTAGTTTCTACGATGCTTGGGCGGATAACCTTGCAACTTAATACATCCGCCTGAAATTGCATTAGCAGGTCATTAGCGGTTGCGCCGCCGTCTACCCGCAGTTCTTTTATCTCCATGCCGGCATCGGCTTCCATGGCTTTCAATACATCCATGGTTTGGTAGGCAATAGAGGCCAGTGCCGCGCGCGATATGTGGCCGACTGTACTGCCGCGGGTTAAGCCAACTATAGTGCCGCGCGCTTCGGGATCCCAATAGGGAGCACCCAGGCCCGCAAAGGCAGGTACGAAGAACACACCGCCGGTATCTTCCACGCTCATGGCCAGGCGCTCTACGTCGGCAGAATTTTTGATGATGCCAAGCCCGTCTCGCAGCCATTGTACCACCGCGCCGCCAATAAATATGCTGCCTTCAAAGGCGTATTGTATCTCGCCGTTAATCTTCCAGGCGATTGTGGTCAATAAGTTGTTTTTCGATTCGATGAACTCATTACCGATGTTCATCAGCATAAAACAGCCCGTGCCGTAGGTGTTCTTAACCATAGCCTTGTCTATACACATCTGACCGAACAAGGCGGCATGCTGATCGCCCGCTATGCCTGCAATAGGTATCTTGCTGGCAAATATAGTGGTAGCGGTTTCGCCATAAATTTCGCTCGATTGTTTTACCTCGGGTAGCAAGCTTTTCGGGATATCCAATAAGGCGAGTAGCTCATCATCCCATTGCTGGGTGCGGATGTTAAACAACATAGTACGGCTGGCGTTGGTAACATCGGTAACATGCACATGCCCGCGGGTAAATTTCCATACCAGCCAGCTATCTACCGTGCCAAAGGCCAGTTCGCCGGCCTCGGCCGAAGCACGTGCGCCTTCCACATTATCCAGTATCCATTTTATTTTCGAGCCCGAAAAATAGGCATCTATCACCAGGCCAGTCCTGCTGCGTATCAAATCGGCATGGCCCTGTTGTTTCAGCTCGTCACAAATAGCAGCTGTGCGGCGGTCTTGCCATACAATGGCGTTGTAAACAGGTTCGCCGGTTTGTCGGTTCCATACGATGGTGGTTTCGCGCTGGTTGGTGATGCCGATGGCTTTGATGTTAGTGCCGTTTAAGCCGGCCTTAACGGTTGCTTCGGCCGCTACCCCAGCCTGGGTCGACCAGATTTCGTTAGGGTCGTGCTCAACCCATCCCGGCTTTGGGAAATACTGCGTAAATTCCTTTTGAGCAATGGCTACGGGCGTACCTAGGCGGTCGAAGACGATGGCCCGGGAGCTGGTGGTTCCCTGGTCAAGCGATAAAATGTACTCTTCCATAATGAATTAAGCTATTAAAGGTTGGTTGGTTATTGGTTGGTTTGTGCTGGAGCCTTATTTATCCAGCACATAATTAAGTGCAATATCATGAAATGAATTCACTTGTGCATGCTGCCATAATAGGTCTTTACCCATTTCTTCGGCCATTAAACGGGCAACCTCTGCGGCCATGGCAATAGCCGTGCGCGCATCAAGGAACAGCACCCGTGTGCGTCGGGCCAGTACATCTTCTACAGTGCGGGCCATTTCGGCCCTTATGGCCCATACTACTTCGCCCTTCAGGTATTCATTATCCGGATGTACGCGTTGCGTCCATTCTTCACGGTCGTTGATAACTGCCATCACCTTTTCTATATCGGCACCGTAAACGAATAGGTGATTGCTCCAATCGGGGTTGGGTTTGCTTCCATGAATTGGCAGTTCCGCCGTGCGGCAAGCTTGCTGTTTTATGCCGCCCACTTCTATCGCTTTGTCGATGGTGTCCCGCCCCATGCGCCTGTAGGTGGTCCATTTGCCGCCGGTGATGGTAATGAGGCCCGATGGCGAAACCAATATTTTATGGCTGCGCGAGATTTCCTTTGTTTTGGATGAACCATTTTGCGGGGCAGCCAGGGGCCGCAAACCCGCGAATACGCTCAGTACATCTTTGCGCTCAGGCTTTTTGCTTAGGTACTGCGCTGCGGTACTCATGATAAAATCGATTTCTTCTTCCAAAGCAACCGGTTCCAGGCTGTGCTCGTCAATAGGCGTATCTGTAGTACCCACCAGCAACTTATTATGCCATGGCACGGCAAATAGTACACGGCCATCCGTTGTTTTGGGGATCATGAGGGCATCCTGCCCCGGCAGGAAAGATTTATCAAGCACGATATGAACGCCCTGGCTCGGCCTCACCAATGGTTTTTTACCCGGCGTATCCATCTGCAAAATATCATCGACAAAAACACCCGTGGCGTTGATTACGATTTTTGCTTTGATTTGATACACTTGCTTTGTCTCCAGATCTTGAGCGGCAAGGCCTGCCACCTGATTTTGGGTGTTTTTGATGAGCCCCGTAACCTTAAAATAATTTAATACCGTTGCACCTTGTTCGATGGCCGTTTGGGCCAGGTTGACGGCCAGGCGCGAGTCATCAAACTGCCCGTCGTGATAAGCCACGCCGCTTCTTAAGCCTTCGGCCTTTAGGCCAGGAAGCCTTTGCAATGTTTCTATTTTGGACAAATGCTTTGCCCGGCCAAAGCTTAGCTTGCCGGCCAGCAGATCGTACACGGTGAGGCCGATGGTGTAGAACATGCCGCCCCACCAGTTGTAATTGGGGATGATGAACGTTTCGTTTTTTACCAGGTGAGGGGCGTTTTTAAGCAATAGTCCCCGCTCGTACAGGGCTTCGCGCACCAGGGCAATATCGCCCTGGGCCATGTAGCGCACGCCGCCATGTACCAGTTTTGTTGCCCGGCTCGATGTGCCCTTGGCAAAATCTGCCTGCTCCAGCAATAGCGTAGCCAGGCCGCGCGACGCTGCATCAACGGCTGTGCCTAAGCCGGTTGCGCCGCCACCCACGATAACCACGTCCCAAACTTTCCCGGTATCATGTAAAGGCTTTATGATTTGCTCCCTGCTGAAGATGCTCATCTTTTTAGATTGATGTATTGGTTTGCGTATCAAATATATAAAACGGGGCGTTTTTATCGCCACGAAAAAAAGGGAACAAGCAGTTAGCTGTTCCCTTTCCTGGCCGGTACCGGAGATTACCCGGCCGGCATGGTTTATTCTCCCCGTTTCAGCCCAAATTTTTCAATTTTACTATACAAGTGACTGTGTTGGTTATCGATATCGTCGGCAGTTTTGGATACGTTCCCGTTGTTTTTTTGAGCTTGAACTTGAGATAAAAACGGGGAAGCTTTTAATAATCACCTCGCTGCGTTTTTATCATTTCCAATGCTTGCACGTCAATTTGGTCTTTAAGCCTGTTTACTGTTTTTTTATTTTCGATAAGCTGGTTAATATGTAAAAAGGGCACACTTACACCCTCAAAATCAGCCACTGAGGCCATTTCCAGGCAGTCGTTAAATGAATACCCTTCAAGGCCTTTCATGCCAACCATAATATCAATGGTAAAATTATTATTAAGTTGGAAATCGGTCCAGCCGGGAACAAACTGCATGGTTTCTATCATCGGATAATCGCCCATATCACATTTTGCAAAAGCCTTTCTTAGGGCTTGCCTGTTCTCCAACGTATCATCTATCCAAATATCCATGTCGCCGGTAAAACGCGCAAAGCCGTGAAAATTCATTGCATATCCACCAACCAAAATGTATTTCACATTAAAGTATTGGAGGGCTTTCCAAAGATTTAAAATATACTCATCAAAAATATCCACGATTATTTTTTTATGAATGGCTTATGCGTGATTATCGCTTTATTCATGGTGAGGTGCGCTTTGTATAAACTGGTGGCCATCAAAAATCGCTCTTTATAGGTCCTGGCGAGCCCTTCCTTAATCTGTTTTATTTCTGCTTCGGTAAGTGAGGGTTTCTTTTCGTCAACCATGGCGCACTTTTTAGGTACTATCAAATTTAAACAAAATGGTAGGTATTAACAAAAGAAGCCGGCCCTGTTTTCACAAGTCGGCTTCTCTTTTATAAACTTATATTTATTCTCCCCGTTTCAGCCCAAATTTTTCAATTTTACTATATAGGTGGCTGCGTTGTATATCTATATCGTCCGCGGTTTTAGAAACGTTCCAGTTGTTTTTTTCGAGTTTGAATTTGATGTACTCGCGTTCGGCAAAATCTTTATATTCCTGGAAATTGGTAAACTGGTCGAAATCTGTTTGGGGCGCAGCTGCTGCGGCCACTGCGGTAACCGGCGAACTTGGGTTGGCGAATGCCTTTACGTCGGCATCGGTAATTGTTTTATCGCTCAGGATAATGAGGCGCTCTACCATGTTGCGCAACTCGCGGATGTTTCCCGTCCACGGCAAGGCTTTGAGTGCCTCAAGGGCTGCGTCGGATATTTTTTTGGTGGGCATGCCGTATTCGTTGCATATCTCATCCAAAAACGATTGTGTGAGCAGCGCGATATCATCACGGCGCTCGGTAAGCGGCGGTACGTGTATCAGGATAACGCTTAGGCGGTGGTACAAGTCCATACGGAAGTTTCCTGCCTCAATCTCTTTCAGTAAATCTTTATTGGTTGCCGCTACCACGCGTACATCCACATCTATTTCTTTTTCGCCGCCTACGCGGGTGATTTTGCTTTCTTGCAGGGCGCGAAGCACTTTGGCTTGTGCACTTTGGCTCATATCGCCAATCTCATCCAAAAAAAGCGTGCCACCGTTTGCCGATTCGAACTTGCCGATACGTTGTTTGATAGCTGAAGTAAAGGAGCCCTTTTCGTGCCCAAACAACTCGCTTTCTATCAATTCTGAGGGGATGGCCGCACAGTTTACCTCAATGATGGGGCCGTTGCTGCGGTTCGATTTTTCGTGCAGCCAACGGGCAACCAGCTCCTTACCGCTACCATTGGCGCCGGTAACCAGTACGCGGGCATCGGTAGGGCCTACGCGCTCGATAGTTTCTTTTATTTTTAAGATAGCCTGCGATTCGCCCAGGATAGGGCGCACCTTGGATGCCTTGCGCTTGAGTACCTTGGTTTCTACAACCAGGCTCCCGCGATCTAAAGCGTTGCGTACAGTGATTAGCAGGCGGTTGAGATCCGGCGGTTTAGAGATGAAATCGAACGCGCCTTTTTTACTGGCTTCTACGGCGGTTTCTACCGTGCCGTGGCCCGATATCATAATAAAAGGCAAATCGGGTTTCAGGGCTAAACCTTCGGTAAGCACTTCCATGCCATCCATACGGTTCATCTTTATATCGCACAGTACCAGGTCGTAATCGTTTTTGCGGATAAGTTCGAGGCCATCTATGCCGTTGTCTACATCTTCTACAACGTAGTCTTCATATTCCAGTATCTCGCGCAGCGTGTTGCGGATAGACCGCTCATCATCAATTATTAGAATTTTTGCCATGTGTTGTTAAAACGTAGTTTAGGTAGATATGTTTGCGACGAAGATAGAAATTGTATAGAATAATACACATTTTTTTGGCGGATGGTGAGTAGTTGATTCGGTGAGTGGTTCTTTGTATGGCTGTCACAGCGGATACGTCTGGCAACCACTCACATAAAAATCCCCTCCGAAGAGGGGATTTTTATCAGCTGCAAACCTGTAAGCCGGGTTCTGTGTTCCCCCGTAAGGGAATTCCTATCATTAATCTGGCCCTGCCGTTGCCGGCAGGTTCAATCAACCTACCCATTCTGACGTCCCCGTAGGGAGGCGGGAGCGAGCAGCTCCGCTTTCAGAACCTATTTGGTTTTTCAACTCCTGAGGTTTACCGCAATCCCGGTCGCCCGGAAAAGCCGTGAGCTCTTACCTCACGTTTTCACCCTTACCCTTGCGGGCGGTATATTCTCTGTGGCACTTGCTGTCGCCCGCTGCGGGCGCCTTCCCGTTAGGAAGCAGGATGCTCTATGTTGCCCGGACTTTCCTCCACCCACTAAGCGCAGGTAGCGATAGGACGTTTTGCATTACAAAGGTACTCAATAAGTCTGAATCAGAATTTATAGAATTTAAGGATTTTCAGAATGAAAAGCGGGTCAATAATTCTGTTCATTCTTAAATTATGTAAACGGCAAAACCCTCCAGAGCACCTTTAACAACGGGCACAGCGAAAAATCCTGATTCAGGCAATCTTATTTCTGGAACTCCGGTTTCAAATACACTTTCATGGCTTTACGCATCTTCATTACTTTGGGTACAGATACTGCGCCGATGTAAGGATTTTCGCTGTGGAGGCGATAATAGCCCTGGTGATATTTTTCGGCCGGGTAGAATACTTTGAACGGCACTACCTGCGTAACTACCGGGTTAGGGTAGTGGCCCGATGCGTTTACTTTTTTAATGACTGCATCAATGGTTTCTTTTTCGCCCGGAGTGCGGTAAAATACGATGGAGCGGTAATCGGTGCCTTCATCATTACCCTGGCGGTTAAGCGTGGTTGGGTCATGTGCCGAGAAGAATGCCTCGGCAAGCGTTGCGTAGCTGATAACTTTGGGGTCGTAATAAATTTGCACGGTTTCGGCGTGGTTGGTAGTGCGGGTGCAAACATCCTCGTAAGTGGGGTTGGCCGTGTTGCCACCGGAGTATCCCGAAACTACTTTGTTTACGCCTTTCAGTTCGGTCATGGCTTCTTGCATAGCCCAGAAACAACCACCACCGAAGGTGGCTATCGCTTCGCCCGCCGCTGGTTTTGGTAAAGTAGCCATACCTTTTGGTTGGCCGTTTGCGCATCCGAAGAACAATATCACCGATGCTACATATAATGCTAATTTTTTCATGCGTTGTTTTTACTCTTTAGTAGTAATAAACGTAAAAACCTTACGGGAAGATGTGAGATATTAGATGTGAGATTTGAGAAATGACGGTGCAATGTCAGAAGTGGAAAATCCGAAATCAAAAATCCGAATTCCGGAATCTCACGCATCTAACTATCTCTTCCCCGCTTTTATCATCCACAGCAGCTTATCCAATCCGTTCAGTTTAATTTCGTAGGTGGTGCTCATCAGCATGCCAAGTTTGCCCGGCGGGAAGCCTTTGCGCTGCATCCACTCCAGGTAGCTGATGGGGATGTCGCAAATCAGGGTATCTTTGTACTTGCCGAATGGCATCCGGGTCTTCACGATATCTACAAGTACCTGCGGGTCGGCGTTTAAGTTTTCCACGGTGCAAAAATAGGGAAATTAGCGTCTGATGCTGATTTTGTTTGGTTTTAATAAAGCCTAATGATGGGTATGGGGTTTTAGCCAATCCTCATTCAAAGCTTTCGACGTATAATTCCAAACTAAGGTCTTTGTCTTGCGAATGTTTCCTACTGATGTTTATTACATCTCGTTCTTTTCTGTAAGGAACCTCGTAATACGCCAACACCTGAGCCAAATCTTTATAAAATCCTTTGTTGATTTGTGCAGTTATTAAACCTTTCTGGCCATCATATTTTAATGGGGTGAACGGCACATACACATATGACATTTCATAATAGGAAGATACATGCACCTATAATGGCTACTACTGAAATGGATATGATGATTCTCTTCCTCACCCGGATCATTTATGGCTGCTTACATAAAACTATCTGCTTCGCGGTAGGCTTTTATCAGCGCCAGTTCGCCCTCTTTGCCTGGGGCGGCGTTGCCATGCTCCATACCCATTACGCCGCGGTAGCCTTTATCATAAATATGTTTGAAGATGTTCTTATAGTTCATTTCGCCGGTGCCGGGTTCTTTACGGCCGGGGTTATCGCCTATTTGGTAGTAGCCAATTTCGTCGATAACCAAATCAAGCGTGGGTACGATGTTGCCCTGGTTGCGCTGCACGTGGTACATATCGTACAGTATTTTGCAGCTTGGGCTGCCAACGGCTTTGCAAATGGCGTAGGCTTGATCTGGTGTACGCAGGAACAGGTTGGGGTTATCGCTCAGGGGTTCCAGCACCATAATGATGCCATGTGGCTCCAATATCGCGGTGCCTTTTTTAATAGCTTCTATCACGTGCCCGGTTTGAACGCCTATAGGGAGCCAGCGGTCGAAATCGCCGGGGACTACCGTCACCAGTTTGCTGTTGATGCGTTTGGCTACTTCTACTGCCTGCCTGCACGATTTGATGAAGTTATCTACGTGCTCTTGCTTGCCCGATGCCAGCATATTACCATCGTTGCTTAAGCCCGGCTGCACAAAAACGCCCATTGCCATGCCAAGTTTAGCCAACGTATCGCCAATTTTCTGCTGTTGTTCTACCGGGCGGCCGCTCATGCCGTTATCTTCAATGGCGCGGAAACCCTGGTCGTAAGCAAATTTTATCTGTTCCACAAAATCGTCGCCGGCGTGGTTCTTAAACATGCCATCATGGATGCCATAATTCAGATTGAAGGTTTTGCCTACGGCTGATGAGCTATCTTTTGGGGAGGCAGCTGCGTTTAATACGCCACCGCTTAGCAAGGCACCGCCGGCCAATACGGAGCTTTGCACGAAATTTCTGCGTTTCATAAGGGTTTATTTTGGAGGAGGCAAGATAGGGGAATTTGTCTGTCTGAACTCGAATTAAACGAATTATTTGAATTTTCAGAATTTTAGAAGAACGCGCAGCCTATACGATGGCATTCTGTAAATTCCTTGAATTCCATAGAATTCGAGTTCAGACAGACAACTTACCTTCTTTCAAAAACCCTCACCGTTTTTACATACCGGCCCTGGTAATAGCTGTTCATCTCGGTTTCGGTTACGCCAAGGTTATTATGGCCCGATGTGGAGTGGATAAACCGCAGCGTTTGCCCCGGCTCTTTAAGGATGATGCCCATGTGGCCCACCACGCGTATGGTGCTATCGGTACCGGTGAAGAGCACCAGGTCGCCGGTTTGGGCATCTTTCAGGTCAATCTGGCGGTGCATATTGGTAAAGGCTTCCGAAGTGCGGGGCACCGCTATGCCGAAATGGTTGAAAACATAAGTAATGAAGCCCGAGCAATCGAAACCTTCGGTAGGGTCTACAGAAGCGTATTTGTAAGGCACGCCCGTTAGGCTACGTGCAAAGGTAACCAGCTCCAGTGGTGTGGTTTGCCCGGTTACGATGCGGGTGGTGTATCCGGCACTGTCGGCCGTTGGCAATGGAAGCGTGCCTTCCGGGGTCACGGCCACCTTGTCCCCGTTGCTGGTTATTACATAAGTGGGCTCCTTTGGGCCACTACAGGTAAGCGCACATAGCATTATCAGGCCGTACAGAGCGTTCCGTTTCATATCTATACTACACAAAACCAGTATTTTAGTTTTAAATAAGGCTGATGGGCAGTGGCATCCACTTATTTTTAGATGTGATAGTGCTCATTGCATTTAAGCATTCGCGTATATCGCTGAATTTACGTGTCGGGGCCACATTTTTTAGTAATTGGCTTGTTTTTGCTGCGATATTTTTCTTTACTTGCGTGCCAATTATCAACTCTATGGAACGCTATTGCCTTACCCTGGATTTACAGGACGACCCCACGCTTATTGCCGAATACGAAGACTGGCACCAACACGTATGGCCCGAAATATTGGAAAGCATCACCGGCAGCGGTATCGAGCATATGCAGATATACCGTTACGCCAACCGCCTTTTTATGATTATGGAGGTGAATGATAGCTTCAGTTTTGAGGCCAAAGGCGCTGCCGATGCCGCTAACGCCAAGGTGCAGGAATGGGAAACCCTCATGTGGAAATATCAAAAGCCTCTGCCCGGCTCCAGGCCCGGCGAAAAGTGGATGCTGATGGATAAGATATTCGATTTGTAATATGCAAAAGATAGATTCGCATCAGCACTTTTGGCAATATAATCCCGTAAAGGATGCCTGGATAACCGGCGATATGGCGGTGATACAGCGCGATTTTTATCCCGGCGATTTGCATCCTGTACTCGCCGCGCATAGCATTGATGGCTGCATAGCCGTACAGGCCAGCCAAAGCGAGGCAGAAACCGATTTCTTGCTTGAACTGGCGAGCCTAAACCCTTTCATAAAAGGCGTAGTGGGCTGGGTAGACCTGCAAGCCGATACCCTGGAAGGACGGCTGGGGCATTACAAGCAATACCCTGCGCTAAAGGGCTTCAGGCATGTTTTGCAGGCGGAGGCAGGGGAGTTTATGCTGAGCGATAAATTCATGCGCGGTATAGCTATGTTGCAGAACTACGGCTTTACTTACGATGTATTGATAACGCATAATCAATTGAGCTATGCCTTGCAACTCGTAGCGGCATTTCCGCAACAGCCGTTTGTTATAGACCATTTGGCAAAGCCAGCCATTGCGCAGCAGGAAATTGCTCAATGGGAAGCGGATATACGTGCCATTGCGGCACATCAGCATGTTTATTGCAAAGTATCCGGCTTTTGTACCGAGGCTGATTGGGCCAACTGGCAGGCCGAAGACATCAAGCCATACTTAGATGTCGTGTTCGATGCGTTCGGTATGGATAGGCTTATGTTTGGATCAGATTGGCCGGTTTGCCTGCTGGCTGGTGGCTATAGCAAAACCGTGGAAGTATTGAAGCAATACCTTGCCGGGTTCCCTGCAGAAGCACAGGCTAAATTCTGGGGAGGCAATGCCGCCAAATTTTACAATTTAGATATCATATAACAGATAATGGATTTACAACTCAAAGATAAAGTAGTTATCGTTACCGGCGGCGCTCGCGGTATCGGCAAGGGCATAGCGGTATCGCTGGCAAAAGAAGGAGCTATTGTGTTCATCATCAGCCGTACCGAAACCGAAAACCTAAACACTGTAAACGAAATTGTGGCAGCAGGCGGTAAGGCTTTCCATACCGTGGCCGAACTAACTGATCCGCAGGCTTGCGCGCGTGCCGTAGTCGATGTTATAGCCCAATGTGGCCGTATAGATGGCCTGGTGAACAACGCAGGGGAAAATGATGGCGTGGGCTTGCTTAGCGGCAATTACGAGCGCTTTATGCATTCGCTGCACAAAAACCTGGTGCATTACTATTTGGTGGCTCACCATGCGCTGCCCGAACTTATTAAAACACAGGGGAGCATCGTAAATATCACCTCAAAAGTTGCCGATACAGGGCAGGGGGGAACGTCTGCCTACGCGGCGTCTAACGGGGCACGCAACGCTTTAACCCGCGAGTGGGCGGTAGAACTGCTGCCATACAATATCCGCGTAAACGCCGTAGCGGTAGCCGAATGCTACACCCCACTTTATGATCGCTGGATTAAAACCTTGCCCAATCCGGAAGAAAAACTGGCATCCATTACAGCTAAGATACCCCTTGGCAACCGCATGACTACCGTAGAAGAACTTGGCAACGCGGTAGCATTCCTGCTTTCGCCAGTGTCCAGCCATACTACGGGCCAAATTATGTACGTAGATGGCGGCTATACGCATCTGGATAGGTCGATTTAAATTAAGGAAGTCTTATTGAATTGACAATTACAGCTTTGACAACTCCTAATAAGAGGAGGTTGTCAAAGCTTCCAAATCTTCGCTGCGATCCTTGTCCAGGCTGCCCGACTACTTAGCTTTTACCTTTTGATTTTCGTACCAATACCTGGCTAGCACAATGGGCAGTGCCACGCAAATAATAAGAATAGCCGCGCCCGTGGCAAATCCTTTGAATGTGTACCTATGGAAGTCGATGTTTATTTTGCTGAGCGGCAGCACCAGTAAATTCATGATTACCCAAATCAGGACACCGTAAATAAAAGCAATCAATCCGGCGTTTTTCCGTAAGGCTGCTGCGCTACTGTAAAGCACAAAAAATAACCATGTAAAACAAGCGGCAATAAGGTAATGAAAAGCTACTCCCAATAGTGCCGTGCCATTGCCGCCGGCAAAGGAAACCTGGAGGCCGATAGCAGCCCCGGCAATATAATGAAAAACTGACACGGCCTGCCCGTGAGCAAGTATAAATATGGCAGCAAGCGCATCGAGTGTGCCGGCTATTAACGCCGCTACAATACCTGTAATCAATAAGTTTGGAGATTTTTTATCGGGCATGTTAAAGGGGATAAGGTTATGGCAGTAAATATGCACATAAGCTTTTGATAGTGTGGCATACAAACTTGTACAAGATGGTACAAGGCAAAAAAACAGCCTGATTGATAATATTATTCAACGCATATGAAATGAAATGAAACTCCCTCAAAACGTCGCTAGAATACAATACAGATCATAAAAAAACAAAAGCCCCCTCACACTCGCTGTTTGGGGGCTTTAACCTAAACCTTATCACAATGATGGCAGACGCCATCAGTAATAGATAGGCCGAATGTATTAAATAGTATTCAATATCACAAAGTGTTTTGTTAAGGTAATGTGAAATTTAATATTTTCATTAAGTGTATTTTCCTATCAGTATAAAAATTTTCGTGTCAGTGGTGTGATATTGACGCAATGTATTTATCTGTCATAACATGTATTTAAACGGTTTTTTTACAAAAATCCGGTTCGGTGGTTAACCACGATGTGGCCTTTCCCGCCCAAAAGCCTTCATCGATAAGACTGGCCCCTTCGCCGCCTGCGCGATGCCCGTGATATTATTAATATCATATAAATCAAAATAATATTTAATATTTCAACACCTAAGCATCACATATGGTTCAATATCATCTCCTTATTTCCCTTGGGTCACCACCTGCTGCATTATTATTATTCATTATCTTTACTTTTATGACGAAGTTTAGCCTCTTATATCTTCTTTTTTTCTTTTGCCTGCAAAGTGTTTCTGCACAAATAAAATATCCGGGCACAGCGTTAGCTATAGACACTCCGAGTGTGTTTGCGGGCGGCCTGTTGAGCGATGGCCTCAGTAATCGCGATTTTACCATTTCGCCTGGTGGGGATGAGGCGTTTTTCACCATACAGCACCCTAAATTCATTGCCAGCGTAATCGTTCGCATCCAAAAGCGTAACGGCGTTTGGGGCAAGCCGGAAGTAGCACCCTTTTCCGGGATATATCGCGATTTAGAAGCGAGTTTTTCTCCAGATGGGAAAACCTTGTATTTCAGCAGCGACAGGCCTCTGGCAGATAAAAAAACCAAACGCGATTTCGATATCTGGAAAGTGGCCAAAACTTCCGACGGGGTTTGGGGTACGCCCGAGAACCTGGGGCCTGTTGTGAACAGCCCGAATAACGAATTTTACCCCGGCGTAGCCCGCAACGGCAATCTTTACTTTACCGTGGAAGCCGTTTATGGCAAAGGCAGTGAGGATATCGTTTTGTGCCGTTACACGCCTAAAGGCTACGAGCCACCTATTAGCCTGCCCGAAGACATCAATACTAAATTCGATGAGTTCAACGCTTTCGTCGACCCCGATGAGCAGTTTATCCTTTTCACCTGCCAGGGCCGGGCCGATGACATGGGCAAAGGCGACCTTTACCTCGTCCGCAAGGATGCTGCCGGCAATTGGCTGCCTGTGCAACATTTGCCCAGTGGCATCAACAGCACTTCGCTGGATTATTGCCCTTATGTTACACCCGATAAGAAATACCTGATCTTTACCAGCAACCGCCTAAGTAAGGGCTGGTACGATGATAAAGCCGTTGATTATAAAACCTTGAAAACGCTGCTCAGCCAATCGGGTAACGGCTTGGATGATTTGTATTGGGTGAAGTGGAAATGGTAGAGAGGGGCAATAGCCTCGTGTCTGCCGTTCCGAAATACCTCAACCCATAACCAAGTCAACGTCGTTTCGGTATGTCTCATTCTTATAGATTGAGCCCGCAGACTATCATCATCCAAGCTTACAAAAACACTTTTTTAAGCTTAACCTGCCCCCAAAAAGCACTTTTTCTCAAAAAAAGTTTGCAATGAAAATATTATTTATATTTTTGTCGACATATTCTATAGACAATGTATTATTTAACTACGTTTTCAAGTACCCCAACCTTACAAATGCAGTGCCTTGCTGTATGCTGTTGTTGTTAAAGCACATTAACAAACAACTTATCACAATTCACTTTTAACTTCTTTCAAACTGATTACATGAAAATTTCTACGAATTTTATAAAACTTATTGTGCTCTTCCTGCTCCTCGTCCCGACGGTGGCATCGGCGCAACTCAACGGCAGCTATATCTTAAGCGGTAAAGTAAGCGACGAGCACGGCTTGCCATTGATAGGTACAACCGTTACCATAAAAGGCACCACCAACGCCGCGGTAACCGATACCACAGGTAAATTCTCGCTTACCACAAGTGCCAAATTGCCATTCACCCTTGTATTTACAGCAGTAGGCTATCAACCACAGGAATTTTATATCAAAAACGCCAATAGCGCGGTTAACATACAACTGACAACACAATCACTATTGATAAACGAGGTTGTGGTAACAGCATCGCGAAGGGAAGAAAAACTGTTACGCTCGCCGGTAGCTATCGACAAGCTCAGCATCAATGCACTTAAGCAATCGCCCGGCCCAAGCTTTTACGATGCGCTGGAGAACGTAAAAGGCGTGCAGGTTACTACAACCAGTATTACCCTTAAAGTGCCCAATACACGTGGTTTCAACAGCCCGAATAACTTTAGGTTTATGCAACTGGCAGATGGCGTTGATATGCAGTCGGCCACTTTGGGCGTGCCGCTGGGTAACGCTATCGGCCCAACCGAGCTGGATATCGCCAGCATAGAAATTACGCCCGGCGCCGCCGCCGCGCTGTACGGCACCAACGCTATCAACGGTTTATCTAACTTGTTCACTAAGGACCCTTTCAAATACCAGGGACTTAGCTATTATCACCGCAGCGGCGTAAACCACGTGGGTGATAACCTTGGCTCGAGTGCCATAACCGAGGATGCCATCAGGTTTGCTAAAGCTTTCAACGATAAATTCGCATTCAAGCTGAATGCGAGCTACCTGAAGGGGAAGGACTGGCAATCGAATACGCAGCAAGATCAAAACCCCACTAACCTTAAAACCGCAAATCCTGCTTACCCCGAGCTTACGGGCGCCAGTAACGCAGCTTATGACGGCTGGAATAAATACGGCGACGACGCCCTTGCAGGTAGCAACACTGTATCTATAAAAGGTATTACTGTAGATGGCGTAGCCCGCCCGGCCTTAACCGTTGCCCGTACAGGTTATAACGAAATAGACTTAGTGAAGCCCGACGTAACCAACCTGAAACTGGATGGTACGCTGGCTTACAAGCTTACCCCAAACACCACTTTATCATACACCTACCGCTATGGTAGGATGGACGGCGTTTTCCAACGCGGCAATAAAATATCGTTGAACGGCGCTACCGTGCAGAACCATAAGCTGGAATTGAAAGGCAAGGATTTCCTGGTACGCGGGTACGAATCTATAGAGAATACCGGCAACTCATTCAACGTGAAACCGCTTGCCGATAACCTCGACCTAAACCACGCCAGCAATTCGGCCTGGGGCACGTCTTTCAAAAACGCGCTTACAGCGTATGCCAATGCCAACGGGGGCCTAAAATCTACAAACCTTGCAGCGGCCGAGCAGTTTGCCCGTGCAGCTGCTGATAAGGGTAGGGTAGAGCCGGGCACGCCCGAATTTGATGCCCTGCGCAAAACCATTATAGGCATCAACAACTGGGATTTTAAATCGAGCCTGATACCCGATGCGCCTGCTACAGGCGGCGCCGCCCTCATTCAAAAAAGCCACATGTTCAACGGCGAAGCACAGTGGGATTTGACCAGCAAAGTGAAATTCATAGACCTTTTGGTTGGTGGCGATGTGCGTGTTTACCAGATAATTCCGGATGGTAACAATTTCGTTGACTTTACCCGCCCAATTGCCGATCGTAACAAGCAACTTGCCGATGGTAGCTTCGGCGATAATGTTACCTATAAAAAATACGGCGCATTTACACAGGTTACCAAAACCTTCTTCGAAGAGAAGCTGAAGCTGTTCGGTTCGGTACGTTGGGACTACAACCCATACTTCGACCCTAAGTTCACTCCGCGTTTGGCCGCTGTTTACTCACCAAGCCAAAACCATAACTTCAGGTTCACCTTCCAGAACGGGTATCGTTTCCCGTCGTTGTTCGAAGCCTTATCTTACGTAAACAATGGCCGTGTTAAGCGCGTAGGCAGCCTGCCATTTATCAACGATGGCTTGGGTTACCTGGAGAACAGTTACACCCAACAATCGGTGGTAGCCTTTAATAACGCGGTTAAAGCGGCATCTACCACCGGCGACGATGCCACCGCCTTAGCCAACCGTAATCTGTTGCAAGTGGCCAACCTGCCTAAGGCACGCCCTGAGCAAATCACTTCTTTCGAGGTGGGGTATAAAGGGATATTCGCAGATAATAAAGTATTCCTTGATGTTGATGCTTACACCAACCGTTACGATGGTTTCCTGGGTCAGGTGCAGGTATTCGTGCCAAATGGCGTAAAGGTAGGTAGCGATGCTGCCGTACTGGCCATGCTGGATATTAACCGTGATCCTACTACTGCTACCAGCACCAACGCCGCCAGCCAGGGCCAGGCCCGTTACAGGGTGTACACCAACGCCAAAAATATCTATAACAACTACGGCTCTTCGTTGGGGCTTACTTATAACTTTTACAAACGTTACACCGTTTCGGGCAACGCAAGCTTTAATAAACTGAAGGCGCAGAGCAGCTCAGATATATTCGTTACCGGTTTCAATACGCCAAAATGGTCGGGCAACTTATCGTTTGGCAACCGCGAGGTGGTAAAGAACTTTGGTTTCAACATCGTTTACAAATGGCAGCAGTCGTACCTGTGGGAGAGCCCGCTGGTTACCGGTACAGTGCCATCAATCCATACATTCGATGCCCAGGTAAGTTTGCGTGTGCCTGCGTATTACGCTACATTTAAAATTGGCGCAACTGATATTTTCAACAAACGCTACATCCAGTACGCAGGTGGCCCAACAATCGGCGGCATATACTATGCTTCGGTTACGCTTGACGGCCTGCTGAGCGGAAATGGAAACAAGTAAAACGACGGACATCAAGAGCTGCGGCTTTTGATGGATACGAAGAGCTTTTTAGGTTTAATTTAGTTTTGAAGAGGCCGGCCCGCAAGGGGACGGCCTCTTTCTATTTGGTATGGAGCCGTTTTATTCTACCCGGCTTATTCCGATGATTTTTATAGACTTAACCAGGTATTGCGCTTTGTCTTTTTGGGCCTGTATCAATTTTACCACGGCCATACCCGCAGTAACTTTGCCAAAGGCGGCGAAACCCTGTCCGTCCGGGTTGCGGGCACCGCCATAATCTAATGCGGGCTGATTGCCGATGCAAATAAAAAACTCGCTGGTGGCCGAATTTGGGCCGCTACGCGCCATAGACAGCGTTCCGTTTTGATGCAGCAAGCCAGTTTGCTTGGTTGTTTCAATTTTTATACTGTCCAGCGCGAGCCTATTGGGAACGTTACCGCCTTGTATAACCTGTATCTTCACTTTGCGGCCAGCTTCGTTAGCAGGCGTACATACCCTGAAAAAGGTGCTGCCATTGTACAAGTGCTTATCTACGTAACGTATAAAGTTGGCTACGGTTACCGGCGCTTTATCCGGGTATAGTTCGATGGCGATATCGCCAAGCGATGTTTTGATAAGGCAATGAATGGGTGCCTGGGCAAAACAGGCGACGGAAAATGAGAGTGCAGCACAAACGAGCAAGATTTTTCGCATATGGTAAATAGAAATATAAGGGCATATGATGCCCGAGGTTTTTTAGGGTGGCGCAAATATACGATTTGAAGCGCTTGGTTATACCTGAACGCTTAACTATCGGCATGCCATACTCCGCCGAATGGAATCTCTTTATAAGTTTGATAGGTTGCGTGTTTTTTATCGACATCTTTTGCCAAAACCGTCAGGGAATCGATTTTGAACGTGTCCGTAAAATCAAGCTGGCTAAAATAAGGCCATAGTTTGTTAAAAGCTTCTGTAGTTATATTTCTGGCGATGGTAACGTGAGGGTTGAAGTTATTATTGAGCAAAAAAATAGGTTTAACGTAATTGAACCAATACCCTATTTCTCCGGTCATTACTATTTTCGCATAGATGGTGCGGTAATTAGATCCATGCATAAAAAAATCGAAACCGTTGAGGCAAATTGTTGGTGGCGGAACCCATTGAAAGATTTTCGTGTACGTCTGATGGTACGAATTTAATATTTGTGGAATGCCAGTGTATTCGTCTACAATATCCCTGACGTTCGAAAGTGAGATATGTGCCCGTGCAGACATACTCGGGAATACACCGATATGCTTCTGGCAAGCACGTTTATATCTTTGGATTTTATTATCGTTAATTAGGGGTAACGATAATAAATGCAAGAACTGTCTCTCATGCATAGTAAGTTAATTTATCGGTTCAAAATAATTTTATCTGCTTCCTTGCCGCTATTTCTGTTTTAGCCTGTTGCTGCTCTTTCCAGTTGGGCTTGCCGGCCAGGCCCGCGGTATTTTTAAAGGGGATGGTTTTATAAGCTTCCCATTTACCGGCGGTGGTACCGAAGGTTTCGCGCTGCAGTATCTTGAGTTCGTGTATCCAGAAAGGCTCCAGTAGTTTTTTGTGGTGGAAATGTGGCCATAACTTCTTGAAATCTGTTTCGGGTACGTTGCGTACTACCGTGATGTGCGGCAACACCGCCTTTTTTATGTTGAGGGTTTTGCGCAGCAGGCCAAACCAGCTCTCCATTGCAGGCGTGCTGCGGATGTAGGCGTAAATGGTGTTTTTGCTATGCAGATGTTCGAAGTATTTAAAGCCATCCATATGCAGCAGCACGGGCGGCATGGCTTGCAGGCTGCTTTGTATGCGCTCGAATGCGGTATCCATCATATAAGGCTTCTGCCTCTCCAATTGGTTTAGGGTGATGTGGGCAGGGGAGTTCATGCTGCCGAATTCGCCGATGTGCTTAACCGACGCTTTTTTATACCGCGCTATCTCCTGCCCGATATTTTCGGGCGGTGTAAGAAGGAAGAGGTAGTCGGAGTAGCCGGTCATGCGTGCTGATTTTATCATACAAATTTGCTAATTATTTTAGTATTTCAAACTAAAATTTACATATTTGTATATGGATGCACAGCGGCACATCGTACATATCGACCTGGATTCTTTCTTCGTATCGGTGGAACGTAAGTTCAACTCGGCGCTCATCGGCAAGCCGGTTATTATCGGCGGTTCGGCGGATAGGGGCGTGGTAGCATCCTGCAGTTACGAGGCAAGGGCATTCGGAGTGCATTCGGCTATGCCCACGCGGCAGGCGCTTAAGCTTTGCCCGCATGCTATCATTGTGCATGGCACCTACGGGCGCTATTCGGAAGCCTCGCGCCAGGTTACCGATATCATCCATCAATCTGTGCCACTTTATCAGAAAACCTCGGTAGACGAGTTCTATATCGACCTGAGCGGGATGGAACGTTTTTACGATCCCTACCAAATGGCAACCGAACTGCGGCAGCGCGTAATCCGTGAAACTGGTTTGCCTATATCTTTCGGTATGGCATCGGGCCGTACCGTTGCCAAAATGGCCACCAACCAGGCCAAGCCGAATGGCCAGCTGTGGGTTAAGGCAGGCGAGGAGCTGGCCTTTTTGGCACCCCTCAACATCCGCAAGATACCCGGCCTGGGCGAGCATACCTGCCAAAAGCTTTACCAGTACGGTATAGAAAAAATAGGCGACTTGCAAAAGGTGAACATTAAATTCCTGGAGGCGGTGTTCGGTAAATCGGGTACCGCCATTTATAACAAGGCCCATGGGATAGATGAAAGCGAGATAGTCGCGAGCACGGGCCGCAAATCAATCTCTACCGAAACCACTTACCATAACGATGTAAAAGATATACGCACGCTGGAGAACACACTGGTAAGCATGACCGAGGAACTTGCAGGCAAGCTGCGCCGCGAAAACAAAGTGAGCAGTTGCCTGGCCATCAAGCTGCGCTATGCAAACTTTGAAACGCATACCTTGCAGCAAAAAATCCCCCTTACGGCGGCCGAGCATATCCTCATCCCGGGCATCAAAAACCTGCTCAAAAAAGCCTGGAACCAGCATCGCCCCATCAGGCTCATCGGCGTGCGCCTGAGCGACCTCTGCACCGGCAGCTACCAGATAAACCTGTTCGAAGACAACGAAGAACGCATACGCCTGTACCAGGCTATGGATAACATTAACTTCAGGTTCGGCGATAAAACTGTTTGTAGGGCAGCAGGGATGGAAATTGGGACGAGGATGTTCAATCCGTTTATGAAAGGCTGAACCGGGATTAAGCGGATTTTTGCGATTTACAGGATTTTGATTTGCTAAAAGGTGCTGTGGGTTTTTAACTTGTCGCGTTCATGGGTTCGTCGTTAATTTCGCGATAGCTATAAATTGAAGTTAATCTGCACATTTGTAATCTGAAATCTGCACATCTTCACAGCTCTTTCTTCATCAGCAAATCCGTCTGTTCATCGCTGCCCAGCATAAACGTATGTTTACCGAATATGCTAAAACCTTTGCTTTCGTAAAAACGGATAGCTCCCGCGTTATGTTCCCATACGCCCAGCCAGATGTAGCTGAATTTAGCGTCTGTTGCCTTTTGGATGGCAAAATCAATCAGTTGCTTGCCTATTTGTTGCCCCTGGTATGCTGTTAAAACGTAAATACGCTCCACCTCCAAAGCATCAGCATCCTTGAATTCCGTTTGGGCGAGATTGTAGTTTAGTTTGATATAGCCGGCCGACTGGCCACCTACCATGGCATAATAAAAGTGGGAGTCGGGGTTGTTCAACTGCGCCTCGAAGCTGGGCAAAGTAAATGCATTTGCAGCAAAGGCATCCATATCTGCCGGGTTATTCAGGTGCGCAAAGGCATCAAAAAAAGTGCGGCGGCTTAGCTCCAGTAAGCGGGCGGCATCGTTTGGTTGTACTCTTTTTATGTCGATTGGAGGCATTGGCATAAACTATCTTCAATATTCGCCGTGAAGATAATATCGAACGCGGAATATCCAACATCAAAAATGATTCATCCGCACATCTGAAATTTGCATCCCGAAGTTTCGGGACACATCCGGGCTCAATCAAACTGGTTCTGCAAACGTACCAGCCTATCAATCATCAGATTCAATTTCTCCTGTTCGCTGGCAAATATGCGGCCCTTGAGGTAAAACGTACAAAACAATAACCAGGCGGCGGTTAGGCCATAGGCGCAAAATTTGAACACCCGCGATGCGCTTTGCAGTACTTCGTAAAAGTATAGGCTTAGACCGATGCTCAGTAACAATACATATAAATAATACATCCAGCCGTAGATAGTGGCGCGGCTTTTTTGGTATTCTTTAAGGCTTTCGAGGTAGGCGGTGGGGTTTATGGTGAAATCCTGTTTGTTGATGAGGCGGTAATCGCGTATCATCATCAGTACATAAATAACCATGGTAGATAATATCAAGGTTATCCCGGCATACGTTACCCACGATTGGAATACGAAGAATAGCATCACCATAGCAATGCCGACTAAGGCCAGCAGCATGCCCGTTATGCTCCAGAATAAATTGGTAGTGAGGCTCTTCATGCCCTTTTTTACCTGCTTCAACACCTCGTCTACCGCAGCCGGCTCCAGTTTTGGCTGTCCCTGCCAAACCATCAATAAATGATCAAAGTCTTTCATAATGGTTATATAATTCTGTTAATTTTTGTTTAATACGATATATCTTCACTCTTAAATTCCCTTCTGATATACCCGAAACATCTGCAATTTCGGGGTACGGCACTTCGTCCAGCACCAGCGTTATTATTATTCTTTCAGACTCTTCCAGCTTAGATATACACTTGTACAGCAAAGCAACCTGTTCGTTCTTTTCAGAGAACTCTTCCCGTTTGTTTTCAGCAATTTGTGGGGTCAGCTCGTCTTTGGCCTGCCGTTTTTCCGAACGGAGGTAGGTTAAGCAAGTGTTCACCGCAATGCGGTAGATCCAGGTTGATATCAGGGCCTGGTTACGAAACTTGTGCAGGTTTTGCCAAACCTTTAAAAAGGTTTCCTGCAGCAGGTCGTTGGCGGCATCATCGTCGCCGGTGTAACCGTAGCACAAATGGAAAATCTTCTTCGAATTGGCTTCATATACTTTCCTGAAAGCTTCTTCTTTGTTATCGGCCACCTGTTAATAGTTTTAGTAGATTTTACGTGTTTGACTAGGGTATGTGGTAAATGTTACAACAGGTAACTTTTTTTATTCAGCCATGGCAGTTTGCTGTCGGCCTCCTCCAAAAGTGCATTGTAATCCTGGCTATAATCAAACTGCAAATCTTCATGCAGCTTGCCTATCGCTGTTTTAAGTTTGTCTAACTGGCGGGTGAGTATCAACCGGATGGGTTTATGCGATGTTAGGCGAATAACATATTGCAGGTAGTTTTGGCAAAAGTTGAGCAATAATTCAATCTCGGCGGGTTTGGAACCGATGAATTTGGTGTATTTGCTTAGCATCTTCAATATCTTGCGCAGTGCCTTGGCTGCAAAATATGCCTGCGACGGTAATTGGCTAAACATAAAGCCGGCTTCGGCTTTTATGCTCTCTATAAAATCCTGCTCGTTATGCGCATCGAAGAGGAGGTAAGCAAGCAACTCTTTGTTCTCTTTTTTATAGCGGATGAGGCGCAGGGCCAAATCGGCAAGCTGCTCCTGCGGCAGGTGCTGTAATTCTTTCTTTATCTGTTGTAATCCGTAGGTGGGAATGCTCATATTAAACTTTCTGCAACATAGTAAATTTCGTAGTTTAGCGGCACTGATCTTAATTAAATGCAAAAAAACAAACTTACCCTGTATATTTTTATAGCACTTGTATTGGGTGTTATAGCCGGCTATATTTACAATGCTACGGTAATAAACGCCATTAATACAAAAATGAGCGCCGCCGAAGCACAGATAAAATCTATCGACCTGCGGATAGCCGCCACCAAAGATACCACCACCGCCGATTTTAAGGCGCTAAAAATACAACGCACAGAGCAGGCAAAAGTTCGCAAAGAAAGCGATACCGCAAGGGAGGATAAGCTGGTTGGCTTTACCGTTTTGAGCGATATATTTTTGCGACTGATTAAAATGATTGTGGCCCCGCTGGTGTTCACCACGCTGGTGGTGGGCGTTGCCAAGGTTGGCGACATCAAATCCGTAGGGCGTATAGGCGGCAAAACCTTGCTTTGGTTTTTGAGCGCCACGTTGGTATCCCTGGCTTTGGGTATGATACTGGTGAACTTTTTTAAACCCGGCGAAGCCATGCATTTGCCCTTGCCCGATAGCCATTTGAGTACCGGCATTCAAAAAACGGCCCTTTCGCTGCGCGATTTTATCGGCCACGTATTCCCCAAGAGTTTCGTAGAG
The DNA here is from genome assembly GCF_056404435.1 of Mucilaginibacter sp. P2_D11. Lineage (NCBI taxonomy): Bacteria > Pseudomonadati > Bacteroidota > Sphingobacteriia > Sphingobacteriales > Sphingobacteriaceae > Mucilaginibacter > Mucilaginibacter sp. P2_D11. The sequence continues at coordinate 368,172 of NZ_JBFUEA010000005.1, read as the reverse complement.
GCCATGGCGAATAACGAGATATTGCAAATCGTGGTGTTCTCGCTCTTCTTCGGCGTAGCCACGGCCGCAATCGGCGAAAAAGGCGAAGTGGTGATAAAAGCACTGGATGCTATTGCCCACGTGATATTGAAGATAACCGGCTATGTAATGCAGTTGGCGCCACTAGCCGTGTTTGGAGCCATTACAGCCATTATAGCTAAACAAGGTTTAGGCATCTTGTCTACTTACGCCATATTCATCGGTGAGTTTTATTTTTCCTTGCTCATATTGTGGCTGGTAATCGTACTGGCAGGGTTCGCTGTACTGCAGAAACGAGCCTTCAACCTGGTGGCCCGGATTAAGGATGCAATGCTCATCGCTTTCAGTACGTCTACCAGTGAGGCCGCATACCCCAAGGTACTTTTGGAGTTGGAACGTTTCGGTTGCAACAACAAGATCGTAAGCTTTGTATTGCCGCTGGGGTATTCTTTTAACCTCGATGGTTCTATGATGTACATGACCTTTGCCTCTTTGTTTTTGGCGCAATCCTACGGCATACATCTGGCTTTTAGCCAGCAATTATCTATGCTGCTGGTGCTGATGCTCACCAGCAAAGGCATAGCCGGAGTGCCGCGCGCATCTTTGGTGGTAATAGCGGGAACTATTTCGCTTTTCAACATCCCGGAGGCGGGCTTGGCTTTGCTGATAGGTATAGATCCTTTATTAGACATGGGCCGCTCCGCTACAAACGTGCTTGGCAACGCTATGGCTACCGCTGTGGTAAGTAAGTGGGAGGGCGAGCTAAAAGATTAGATTTGTGTGTGGTTTATTGAAAATAAAATAGGCAACTTTGCCCGCTTAATTATTTATCCTCTCGAATGAATTCGCTCAAGTCCAAAAAAATATTCATCATCCTCAGCGTTACTGTGCCTTTTATGGTATACTGCTTATATTATTATGGCATGATGATTAAAAACGCCCCGTATAAATATGCCGAATTCCAGTCGATGCAGATACAATATGGGTTTCGCGATAGCCTGCTGAACAAATACGACTCTAAAACCGGCGATTACCAGTACATCAACCGCAGGGATTCTGTAGTGAAAATGAACATGCACCTAAGCAACGATGATTTGCTGTACCTGCACCGCAAAGCCGCCGACCTCGGTTTCTGGGATTTCCCCGAAAACGAAACCAGTAAAGACAGCACGGTGCATGCGCCACGCTATATTATTACGTTTAATTATAAGCGTAAAACTAAAAGGATTGTTTTCGATGCCAATTTCGATGGCCCCGAAAAACTTGTAGATGCTAACCAACGCCTGATAAAAGAAATAAAAGGGCGCCTTAACGATGCAGAACAGAAGCAGAAAAAACAATAACATGAAAGGCATCTTGGTGATATTTTTCCTATTGTTAGGCGGCGCTTGTTTTGCGCAGCAAATAAGCTATGACGATTGGAAACAACAAGCATTGCAAGATATAAGGTTGCTGCCAGAGTATGGGCACGCCGTAAAAACCCCCGGACAAATAGCTGCTGATAAAGAACTTATAGCCACCGAGCTAAGAGAAAACGGCACTCCACGGAAAGCCTCAGATGCCCTGATAAAAGTAGGCTTTTCTTATTTATATAAGGGCGACTTGAAAACGGCGATGTATCGTTTTAACCAAGCGTACCTGCTAGACCCAAACAACGAAAATATCTACTGGGGTTTTGGTGCTGTCTATGGTACATTTGGCGATTATGCGGTCGCTTTGGAGCAATATGATAAGGGCTTGAAAATCAACCCAAACAGCGCGATATTGCTCACTGACAAGGCAACGATCTATTTTGTGAGTTTCCAGCATGAGCAAGTTGCCGACGAAAGTAAATTAGGTACCGCGCTTGCCTTGCTAAATAAATCATTCGCAATAGACCCCAATAGCGAGAATACAGCATTTAAACTTTCTGTTTGCTACTTTTTGACCGGCGATTGCAAAAACGCACGTAAGTTTTATGATGTTTGTAATAAATTAGGCGGAACGCCTATAACCAGCCAATATACCGCGGCACTCAACAGCCAGTGTAAATAGTATTTGGTAAGTATTGCTTTTTTTAAATATAAACCCTATATTTGCACCTCAAAATTTAAAATAATAATTAATCAACAATGTACGCAATAGTAAGTATAGCCGGGCAACAGTTTAAAGTTGCGAAAGACCAGCAGATCTTTGTACACCGTTTACAAGGAGATGAAGGCGCTAGTATTGAATTTGACAATGTGTTGTTAGCAGAAAACGAAGGCAGCTTTAAACTAGGTTCAGACCTGGCAGGCGCTAAAGTATCGGCTAAGATCGTGTCTCATTTAAAAGGTGATAAAGTAATCGTCTTCAAAAAGAAAAGAAGAAAAGGTTACCAGAAAAGGAATGGCCACCGCCAGCAGTTTACCAAGATCGAGATCACCGGTATCACATTATAATTAAATTTTAACCGAGCCGGTAATCGACTCACAAAAGAAATTAAGAAATGGCACACAAAAAAGGGGCCGGTAGTTCAAGAAACGGCCGCGAATCACATAGCAAGCGTTTAGGTATCAAAATTTTTGGTGGCCAGCCTGCAATTGCTGGTAACATCATCGTTCGTCAGCGTGGTACCAAGCACAACCCGGGTTTAAACGTAGGTATCGGTAAAGACCATACCTTATTCGCTTTAACCGCAGGGCACGTAGTATTCAAAAAGAAAGCAGATAACCGCTCATACGTATCTGTTATCCCTTTCGAAGCTATACCTGTAGCTGAAGATTTAGCACCTGTTGCTGCTGCACCTGTTGCTGCTGCACCTGTTGCAGAGGTAGAGGTTGCCGAAGAAGCACCAAAAGCAAAAAAAGCGCCTAAAGCTAAAAAAGAAGAAGCTGCAGACGCTGAAGAAGCATCAGCTGAGTAATCAGTTTTAGCAAAGCATAATATCAGGAAGCCCTGTATCGAAAGATACGGGGCTTTTTGCATGATAGATATCCCATCTCAAACCTCACGTCTCATATCTATCATCTAAAAATACGATTGCGTATAAAAGACACAATAATTTTTTTTATTCGATTTAATTGATTTAGATTTACTTACCAACTAAACAAAACCAATTAAGATGAATTCAAACAGGCGCAATTTCTTAAAAAGCACAGGTACGCTGGTGCTTGGCGGCATAGCCTTATCGGGCAAGGCAGCTTCTCTTTTAAACTTTAAAAGCAAGCACGCTGTGGGCATACAGCTGTTCACATTCTTCAATGTGATGGATGCCGATGTTAAAGGCACGCTGTCTAAAATATCTGCAGTAGGGTACAAGGAGATAGAATCGGCCTTCAGTAAAAAAGGCGGTTACTATGGCTTAAAGCCAAAAGAATTCAAAGCGATGGTAAATGGCGAAGGCCTTTCATGGAAAAGCCACCACGTGCTGGGTGCGCCGTTTAAATTGCCTCCGGGTGCAAAAATGCCTACTATGCCCGATGGTAAACCCATGACGTTGCCGCCTATGCTGAACCTGCGCGATAACATGCAGCAACTGGTAGACGAAGCCGCCGAAGGCGGTGTAAAGTACCTGGTGTGCGCAAGTACGCCCATTACTTCCCTTGACGAAATTAGACTTTCTATCGACACCTTGAACAAGAGCGCCGAACTGGCTAGCAAAGCCGGTTTGCAGTTTTGTTACCATAATCACGATGCAGAGTTCCACGAGGTGGAAGGCAAGGTGCCTTACGATCTTTTCCTTACGGAAACAGACCCCAAATACCTGAAGTTCGAACTGGATCTGGCCTGGGCTATTAAAGGCGGTAAAAATCCGGTTGATATGTTTGCACAGCATCCGGGCCGTTTCCCGCTGTGGCATGTGAAAGATTTAGACGCAGCGCGTGTAGAAATTTTGCCCGTAGGTAGTGGCACAATCGACTTCAAACCCATCTTCGCGGCAGCAAAATCAGCAGGTATGCAGCACTTCTTCGTAGAGCACGATATGCCTAAAGACCCTTTTGCCAGCATGGCCAGTAGCTTTAGCTACCTGACTAAGAACCTGATTGCTTAACAGCATTACTTAACGGGAAATCCCTCACGAAGTAATCCTCAAAAGATGCTTGGATGCGCAAATATTAAGCCCTTCTCCGAAAAAAGAGAAGGGCTTGATATTTTTATCGTAAATAGTCTTGCACGAATTTGTCGTTGCTGATGGCACCTATGATAAGGCTTAATATTTTCCTCGCAGGCGCGTCGTTCGCAACCGAGGTTGAATTATCCTCCAGCTTATCCAGGTAACTTATCGCCTGTGCCTCGTCATCAAATAACAATATAATATCGCCGTTGATTTCTATGTCCGTACCGTTCGGTGGATGAGGAATTCCGTAGAGTTCGAAAGTTTCCTGCGTTATTTTTTCTTCCCCAGCCGGGATGTCGATTCTTATCATGGTTTTATATTTTGGGTTTGGGCACTTCTTTTATATAGCCCGTAAAACGTATCATTTGCCGGTTTACGCTTTGCACGGTTAAGCCGGCACCGCCGTTTGCAGATACATCCAGTATCATTTGTTGTGTGTTTTTGTTGTCCTTCGGCTTGATGTACACAACGTAGCCGCCTTTCTTCTTTTCTTCCAGTTTGTAGTCGAACCTGGTAGAGGTGAACTGTATGCCCGCATCGGCGCTGTTGTTATAAGCCGCGTTGAAATATACTACGCCGAAGTAAGGCAGGTACGATACCAGGGTATCTTGCGCTACCTTCAAATCGTAATCGCTGGTGAGGTATTGTTGTGCACCGCCCATGGGGTACATAAATTCGGCCTTAAAAATGTAGTTTTTCGATTCGATGAGCTGCTTTACTGCCGCCAGCTTTTCGGCTTTTTTATCTTGCGCCAGGCCTGTTTGGGTAATCGAGGCAACTATTGCCAGCCCGAAACATATTTTGATTAAAGTTTTCATTGCTAATCAATTATGGTATAAATGTAACGCTTGTTTGTTGTATAACCGTATAGTTGTCTATAAGTTTAAATATTATAGGCAAGCCGGTTATTTTAGACTGCCGGGCTGCCGGTTGGTTTAAGCCCGCCGGGCCGTACACCTTTAGTTTGATTGTTCTGTTCATCGTTTCCTTTTTTATATACGTAGGATGCACGGGGAGAGTAGATTCCATAAGCAAACCGGAAAACAATTTTACGGGTAACAAAAAAGCCGCCCTTTTTGAGGACGGCTAGTGCTTTTCAAAAGCTCCCCCTTCAGGGGGTTGGGGGGCTTAGATAAGACTTACGCTCCTGTTCACAAACTCGGTCAGTTCTGCACCGGTTAATAAACCTTGCGAAAGCAAAGCCAAATCGAATGCTTGTTTAGCTAACTGGGCCTGTACATCAGTGTTCTCGTCGGAAAGGATTTTAGAAATCAGCTTGTGGTTGCCGTTTACGATAACGTTGTAATTATCGGGCATGCTGCCGTAGAAACTCATACCGCCGCCCATGGCTGCCATATCTTTCATACGGCGCATAAACTCGTCCATAGTAACGGTTACCGGCAACTCATCCGGGCTAAGGCTTTCCAGCTTCACCTTATACGCGGGCTTGTTGATAGCCTTATCGAATATCTCTTTTACTTTGGTCGATTGCTCTTCTGTCAGTACCGATTCTGGATTCTCGTCTTTCTTAATTAGCTTATCAGCAACATCAGCGTCTACACGTTTTAATTGTGTTTTCTCTAATTTCTGTTCCAACTGACTAATGAAGTGCGTATCTATCGGCGAGTTCATCACCATTACATCGTAACCTTTTTTAGTGGCCGACTGGATGAACGCGTCCTGCTTCTCAGGGTCGTTGGTGTAAATGTACACTACCTGGCCGTCTTTATCGGTTTGGGTAGCTTCAACTTTATCCCTGTACTCGGCAAGGGTGAAGTTTTCTTTCTTGGTGTTGCTCACCAAAACATAGTCTTTCGCCTTATCGTAGAATTTATCTTCGCTGATCATGCCGTACTTCACAAACAGGCCAATATCGCCCCATTTTTCTTCGAAGCCTTTACGGTCTGCTTTAAACAGGTCGGCAAGCTTATCAGCTACTTTTTTGGTGATGTAGGTGTTTATCTTCTTAACGGCGCTATCAGCCTGCAAAAAGCTACGCGACACGTTCAACGGGATATCCGGTGAATCGATAACACCGTGCAGCAACATCAGGAATTCAGGCACGATATCTTTCACCTCATCGGTAATAAACACCTGGCGACTGAACAATTTGATCTTGTTTTTGGTGATCTCGAAATCGTTCTTCAGTTTAGGGAAGTACAATACACCTGTTAAGTTGAACGGGTAGTCCACATTCAGGTGGATCCAGAATAAAGGGTCCTCGCTGTAAGGGTAAAGCTCTTTGTAAAACTTCAGGTAATCTTCATCCTTCAGTTCGCTTGGCGATTTTGTCCAGATAGGCGTGGTATCGTTGATGATGTTATCCGTTTCAACCGATTTGTATTTTGGTTTGCCTTCTTCGTCCTCGCCGTCTTCTTGCTCTTGTGTGGTAGTACCAAACTTGATAGGCACTGGTAAGAACTTAGCGTACTTATCCAATATACCCTGCAATTTGTGTTTATCCAGAAACTCTTCGCTTTCGGCGTTGATGTGCAGGGTAATTTCGGTACCGCGTTCAGCCAGGCTGCCTTCGCTTATCTCGAATTCGGTGCTACCGTCGCAGGTCCAGCGGGCAGGTTCTGCGCCTTCCTGGTAGCTTAGGGTTTCAATGTCTACACGGTCGGCCACCATAAATGCCGAGTAAAAACCAAGCCCGAAACGGCCAATGATCTCATTGGCATCTTTAGCTTCCTTAAATTTCTCAACGAATTCGGTAGCACCCGAGAAAGCGATTTGGTTGATGTATTTTTTTATTTCTTCGGCTGTCATCCCCAAACCGTTATCAGATATGGTGATGGTCTTTTTGTCTGCATCAAAAGCTACTTCCACACGCAGGTTGCCCAGTTCGCCGTTGTACTGCCCTAATGACGCTAAACGTTTTATTTTTTGCGTAGCATCCACGGCGTTAGAAACCAGCTCGCGCAGGAATATCTCGTTATCAGAGTATAAAAACTTCTTGATGATAGGGAAAATGTTTTCGGTGTGTATCGAAATAGATCCTTTTTCTTGCATTGTTTTATGATTTTAGAATTACAGTATAGTTTACGATAGGGAGTTAACAACAGCCGTTCCAAAAAGGGTAGGAGTGACGAATTGGCAGAGGGGCGGATGTGCAAAAACCACCGCGTCATTGAGGAACGAAGCAATCCCTACACGGGCAGAGCTGCTGTGCATCGCTACGGCGCTTCACCACCGCGTCATTGCGAGGAACGAAGCAATCTCTACGCAGGCAGAGCCGCTCTCTATTAACCGGGATTGCGGATATGCAAATTACTTGTAAAACAGGGCCTGTGCTGCTATCTTCCGCTAGCCCCGCATTCCCTCCAAGCTGCCGGTAGAAGCAGCTTTCCGTCCAATCGGGTTTAGGTTACTTCCGTCCGTCCGTTTTCGGGAGCGGAATTGCGCGGACAGGGTGGACAGTAGCCGTGGGTGAGGTTTTCGTATTTCCTGGTACAGATAAACTTTTATTTACTACTTTTAAACGCCTTATCATAAAAGCAAATGAAGAAGATAATATACCTGCTGTTGCTTGCCGTTTTAGCCACCGCCTGCACTCATCCTAAACCAACATCTGCCGAAAAACCAAAACTTAAGGATAGCGTTGCAGTTGCCGATACTTCTTTTTTGGCCGATAAAAATTTCGTTTACTTAAATCTTAAAAATACCGAGGATGTAAGAATGGTCGACAGGCATTTTGAAGGAGATACCGTTGACTATAATGCATATACCGATTCTACTTTTAAAAGAAAGTACGTAATGCTAAATGGCAGCCAAAAGGTTGCATTATTAATGAAATTCTTTTCAAAGGATATTGGTGCTGCCAGTCCCGAATATCTTAAAAAAGGTATGCAAGCCTGGTTTATAGCTAAGCAGCCCCAAATAGGCGGACTGCAACCTATTATTGTTTCGCTGCAAGGCGACGATTACGGTGCGATGGTAATGGTTCTATTGGATAAGAATAACAAAGTTGTCAGCAGCTTTAAATTGACTGAGGGCTTTGAACCCGGGCCTACCGAGCAAGGAGATTCTATAATGATCTTGCCCACCGTTAGGGAGTCCATTTTAAAAGGCAATGTGATAATTACCAAAGAGGTTACCCAAACTGATTTTGCAGATTCTTTAAAACGGCCTTCCCCGGTCGATTCAAACCTGTTTCAAACGGTTATTGATAAGTCGGGTAAATTCAAAACCAAGCAGATTCTGAAGGCAAAGTACACGGTGCCATAAGTGCCCAGTAACTAATGGAAGTGGTCGCATTGACGAGCAGGCGTGCAGATGATTTTTATTTGTTATTTTTAAGGGCCTTATCAAATAGCTAAGAAAATATAACCAATGTTTTATTTCAAGAAAGTTTACATTACAAATCTCTCGAAAACGGAAGTAGAAGGTTTGCTTAGGAAAGCCTCGTTAAAGAGAGTAAATTCATTAGATTTGACGTCTGCCAGTAGCGATGTGGGGAGCGATAAACTATTTCTAGGTTATAATGGGAAATCCGCGTTGTTCCTTACCCGGCTCCATACCTCTTTAGAAAACTTTCTACCTAAAGTTATCATAAAATTACCGCTGGATACGGACGAATGCTACTATCAGTTACGGCTAAAAGGGCTATCAGCTGTTATATCTATAGTGCTCGCATTAGTTTTGGCGTTTGCGCTATTTCAAACTTCCACTGGTGAAGCAAGTATTGATGCGCTGCTGACAATGTTATTGATTTGCGTCATATTCTCCGGACTTCTGCTTTTAGAGATAAAAATCACTTCTACCCGAATCAACAAAGCACTAAGTCAACCGCTTGCGCCAACTACTTCACAGCCCTCATAATTTCGCTCTCCCCATCCGTTATTACTCTTTCCGCGCTAGCCGTCAACCGTACAAACTGCACCGGCAAAGCCAAACTACCGCAAACACAAAGCCCCCCGGCTCATCACCGGAGGGCTGCTGAAAAATCCATTTCCTTACTTCCGCTCAAGCAGATAGCGCCAGGTTAGGGCACTCAATATACTGCCTACGATAGGTGCAGCGATAAACACCCATACCTGGCTGAGGGCCTGCCCGCCAACCAGCAATGCCGGGCCGATGCTGCGGGCAGGGTTTACCGATACGCCGGTTACCGATATGCCCACGATATGGATAAGCACCAGGCTTAAACCAATGGATAAGCCCGCGAAGCCGCCATGTATATTTTTTGTAGATGTTGAACCAAAAATAACGAACAGGAATATAAAGGTGAACACCAACTCTGCCACAAAGCCCGCCTGCAAGCTATAACCAGCTGGCGAGCCTGCGCCAAAACCGTTTTGCCCAAGTCCACCCGTGTCGATGCTGTAACCAGCTTTACCGGAGGCGATAAACAACAGGATAGCCGCACCTGCAATGGCGCCCAGTATTTGGGCGATGATGTAAATTATAGCCTCGGTCAGCGTCATACGACCGGCAACCACCATGCCTATTGATATAGCCGGATTGATATGGCAACCCGATATGTGCCCTATCGCATAGGCCATTGCAACAACCGACAGGCCAAAAGCAAAGGATATACCCAGCAGGCCAACGCCACCCACTGCGGTTGTACCGCTTGCTCCAGCTAATACTGCGCTACCGCAGCCCATTAATACCAACACCAGCGTGCCGAAAAATTCGGCAAAGAATTTTGAGGGATTTGTTTTCATTGTGTTTAATTGAATAAGTTAACAGGGTTTATATTAATACAGGTAAATATATTATTATAGTTACATATAACATACCGCCAAACGTAAACGCTTTATTAAATTTTTATGCTGATATGCGGAGGGTTGTATTTTTACGACGAACGAAACGGCGAACCAGAACTGGAAATTTATAGCAAAAATAGCTGCGATTGTTGTAAAGCAGTTCCTGTGCTACTATCTCCCGGTAGCCCCGCATTCCCTCCAAGCTGCCGGTAGAAGCAGCTTTCCGTCCAATCGGGTTTAGGTTGGTTGGGTCTGTGCGCTTTTCGGAACCAGAATTTTTACGAACATAGTAAATCCGGATGCACCAGCCCAACAAGCCCGCTCCTTATCGGCCTTGACCTGTTCGGCAACCACAGGCACTGAAAAAGCACTGACGCTAAAAGAACAGGGCGCAGCCGAGAGTTTTTTTTTGGTTACTTTTCTTTTGCGGAAAAAGAAAAGTGACATCCACAGGCCTGGCATAACTTACTGCACAAACCTAACAAAGCACAAAACGTTCAGTAACTGCAAACTCAAATCCTTAACCAACCGCCTTAACCAAACCTTCCACAACCCTCTTAACCTCATCCTCCGTTTCCTTATCCGTTATCACACCATCCCCATTAATTTTCGACCTGATAAATGGTATCAGCAAAGTAGCTTCGGGCATAACGTTGGCAGACAATGCCCCTAATATCAGCTGCATAGCCGCATGCGCCGTTTCCCCGCCAAGGGATGCGGTAATAAGCGCCACAGGTTTATCAACAAAGCTACTGCTGCTCACCATCCAGTCCAGCGCGTTTTTAAGCTGACCGGGTACGCCAAAAGCATACTCGGGCGTGCAGATGATGATGGCATCGGCACCGGCGAGGTAGCCCCTTAATTCGGTTACTGCTTCAGGCGGGTGTTCGTTATCTAATCCCGGGTCGAAAGGAGGAATGGCGGCAAGGTTGTCATAGACGAAGTAGTTTACATCAGCAGGCAGCAGCTTCCTGATGTGGTTTAATATCGCGTGGTTGGATGAGCCCGCCCGCAGGCTGCCGGATATGGCGAAGATGGATTTCTTGGTCATTGATTTATAAAACTTGTCATTGCGAGCGATAGCGCGGCAACCTCATAGGACATTTAGCGAATTAGCTCAGCAACGGTGCTTGTCCTATGAGGTTGCCACGTCGCCCCAGTGCGTTACCCCGTGCTGCTCCTCGCAATGACATTGGGGTAAGTGGCATCAGGCGGAAGGGGCCGTTGCCGGCGGGCTCAGCGTCAATAAAAACGACGAACCTTTTCCCTCGGTTGATTGTACCTGTATATTCCCTTTGTGCAGCAACATTATCTGCTTGCAAAGGCTGAGGCCAATGCCGCTGCCGGTTTTGCGGGTACTAAAGAAGGGGATGAAAATCTTATCCAGCAGTTCGGGCGGCATGCCTGCGCCGTTATCCATCACTTTTACGATGATTTTGTTGCTGCCTTGTACTTCGGCGGCAAGGGTAATGCGTGGTTCGGGGCGGTCTTTTACGGCTTCTATGGCGTTTACCAGCAGGTTTATCATCACCTGGTCAAGCAGGTTGATATCGGCCTCTATAGCCAGGGCAGGGTCGCGCAGGATGATATCCAGCTCGATGTGTTTTTTCTCTAAAGTAGGGCGCATCAGGCTGTTGAGGTTCTCGAACATGTTGCGCACCAGTATTTTGGTCAAATCCAGCCGGGTAATTTTGTTGAGACTGCGGTAGCTTTCTGTAAATTTAAGCAGGCCCTCGCTGCGGCGTTTGATGGTATCTATGCCAAGCTCAATGTCTTCCAAATCCGATGCATCTATGCCGCCGGTTATCTCGGGGCTTTTCAGGCGGTTCTTGAGGGTGTCGGCAAGGGACGAAATAGGCGCAACCGAGTTCATGATCTCATGCGTCATTACGTTCAATAGTTTACTCCATGCCTTCGACTCCGTTTCGTCCAAAGCCTCGCTTACGTTTTGGAAGGCCACCAGCTTATACATTTTATCGTCGCTACGCATAATACTGGCCGAAACCAGCATTTTTACCTGCTGCTGGTTGCGCGTAACGCTGAAAACCTGGGCATCGCCGGGCTTAAGGCCGATGATGTTGTTGTACAGTTCGGGTTCGCGTTTCTCCAGGGAGTGGATGGTTTTTAAGTACGGCACGCCGATGAGGTTTTTGAATGCCTCGTTTATCCAGCCGGTTTCGCCCGTTTCCTGCTCGTAGCTCATCAGGCCGGTATCTACCAGTTCCAAAATCTTTTGCAGGTAATGGTATTGGGTTTCGCGCTCGCGGCTGATGAGCTTAAAGGTGGTATTGATTTCGTTGAAGCCCTTGCGCAGCGGTTTTAGTTCGTTAGGTGCCCGGCGCACATCAAAATGGCGGCTAAAATCGCGGTAGTGGATAGATTCTACGAATTGGTTCACCTCATCCTGCGCCTTGCGCTGGAAACGTATCAGATCGAGCACCGAGAAAACCACCATCGGGATGGTAAGCACGCCATAAATATAATTGGCCCTGCCCGCTACAACTACCATAGAGGTAGCCGTAATGGATATGAAAAGGAAAATTACCCGCAGCGTAAGCCGCCATTCGTAACGGTTAAATGTCATACTTGCTCAGTCGGCGGTAAAGTGCGGTGCGTGTTAAACCCAGTTCTTTTGCGGCGCGGGTAATGTTGCCGTTATGCTTTTCTATCACGCGGAGGATGGCGTTCTTCTCCATGGCGCTCAGCGGGATGTTGCTGTCGTCCTCCGTAAGGGTTTCGCCGGGCGTTTCCAGTATCGAGAAGATGAGGTCATCTGCACGTAAGATATGCTCGTCGGCCATAATTACCGCCCGCTCTATGGTGTATTGCAGTTCGCGCACGTTGCCCGGGAAGTTGTACGACCTCAGCTTGTTCAAAGCGGTGTTGTCGAAATCTACGCTCGGTTTTAGGTATTTGGTGGCGTACAGTTTGGCAAAATGGCGCGCCAGTATCACAATATCCTCGGCACGGCGGCGCAGGGGCGGCATGTTTATCTCAACGGTGTTTATCCGGTAAATCAAATCCTTGCGGAACTTGTTCTCGTTGGCCAGTTCGGAGAGAGGCACGTTGGTGGCGCATATCAGGCGGATATTGATATCTATAGCCTTATTGGTGCCCAGGCGCGTTACCTGCCTGTTTTGCAGTATAGTGAGCAGTTTAGCTTGTTGCTGCAGGCTGATGTTGCCAATTTCGTCCAGGAAAAGGGTGCCGCCCTCAGCTTCCTCAAAACGGCCCATGCGGTCTTCCCGTGCATCGGTATAGGCCCCTTTTTTATGGCCGAAGAGTTCGCTCTCGAAAAGGCTATCTGTTAATGCACCTACATCTACTTTGATGAAGGGTTTATCGGCACGCAGCGAACGCTCGTGTATGGCTTTCGCCATCAAATCCTTGCCGGTTCCGTTCTCCCCCAGTATCAAAATATTGGCATCGGTAGGGGCTATTTTGTTCACCTTGTGGAAGATATCCTCCATCACTTCCGATTCGCCTAGGATTGAAGTGCCAGCGTTGCTCTTGCCCGATGGCTTGCCGGCTTTGCTGGTGCCTTCTCTTTTATCCAGCAGGTCCTTTATCGTCTCTATCAGTTTCTCGTTGTGCCATGGCTTCACCACAAAATCGTTGGCGCCCTCTTTAAGCGAACGCACCGCCAAATCGATGTCGCCATAAGCAGTTATCATGATAACGCATACGTTAGGCTTCCATTCTTTTATCTTGCGCAGCCAGTAGATGCCCTCGTTGCCGGTATTTATAGCACTGTTGAAGTTCATATCCAGCAGTACCAAATCAACCTGGTTGCGTTGCAGCAGCCAGTTAAGGTTCTCGGGATTTTTTTCGGTAATTATTTCCTGGGTTTCGGTCTTAAGCAATAACTTAACAGCCGTTAGTACGTCTGGGTCGTCGTCAACAATTAAAACGGTCGCTTTTTTTAATATCATGTCAGTTCGGTAGTTGAATGGTTCATTAGTTTATTCGTACGTAAGTGTACGCATAAAATGCACCATGCAATTTAGTATTTGCATGTTAAATATCATACCATTTATAGTATAATAGCTATAGTATTGATAATCAACTATGAACTATAAACCGGCAACTATTACCTTTAAAAAAGCATTGTATCAATACCGAACACATGCTGTAACAATAGCGTACGGTGCAATTTAGCTAAATGGCGTTAATTGGCTGAAATACAGCAAATTAATTTGTGGCACATGTTTTTGTATCTATCAACAAAATATTAAGAATTATACAGTGGACAGAGTAATACAAAAAAAGACCTGGGGTACCAAAAGAATTGCAACTATAGCAGGTATCACCGCAGCCGTACTATTTGGCGCTTACCTCATCGTAGGCGCAGCATCCGGAAAAAGGAAACTGAACGTGGATACCGAACGTATCACCGTCAGCGAAGTTAAGAAGGGCCCGTTCCAGGATTTTATACCGGTTAATGGCGTGGTAATGCCTTACACCACCATTTACCTGGATGCAGTAGAAGGCGGCCGCGTAGAAGAGAAATATGTTGAAGACGGTGCGAACCTGAAAAAAGGCGACCCGATACTGAAACTAGCTAATACCGACCTGGAACTGAACCTGGCTAACCAGGAAACACAGGTGTACGCAGCACAAACACAGATGCAGATATCGCATAACAGCGCACAGCAAAACACCATTACCAAGCTTAACCAGATGGCCGATGTTGATAATGCATATAAGGAAGCCGAGCGCATTTACTTACTCGATAAAAAACTTTACGACCAGAAAGCCATTGGTCTGCAGGAATTCAAGGCGGCTGAAAATGCCTACAACTACCAGATAAGGCGCAAAAAACTGACTATCCAAATATTGAAGCAGGATACCACCCTAACCCGCCAGGAAGAGATACAGGCCCGAGAGCAATACGCTCACATGAAAAACACGCTGGAGCTGATGCGCAAGAAAGTGGCCGACCTTACCGTACGTGCACCTATAGACGGGCAGCTTACTTCTATGGATGCCGAAGTTGGCCAGAACAAGAACAAGGGTGAGCACCTTGGGCAGATAGATGCCCAGAACGGCTTTAAGGTAAGGGTTGATGTAGAAGAACATTACCTGAGCCGTATTTACAACGGCCTGATGGGCGATTTCTCCTTTGCTGGTAAAACGTATAAGCTGGTGATAAAGAAAGTGTTTACGCAGATTGTTAGTGGCCGTTTCCAGGTAGATATGCAATTTGTAGGCGAGGTGCCAAAAGGCATACGCAAGGGCCAAACTTTACAGATACGCCTTGCTCTTAGCGACGAAACTACCGCTATACTGGTGCCTAAAGGTGGCTTTTATCAGCAAACCGGTGGCAACTGGATATTTAAAGTTGCCGAAGATGGCAAGTCCGCGTACAAGGTTGATATACGTATAGACAGGCAAAATCCCGATTATTACGAAGTGCTGCAGGGCCTAAAACCGGGCGACAAGGTGATAACCTCAAGCTACGAGAACTACGACGGAATACAGGAACTGGTGCTGAAGAAGCCTTAAGGGCTTCTCACCGAGTGTCGCCTTCAGTTTAGCGGTGTCACAAGTGGGAAGAGGGCTGCGGACGGACGGACAGCAGATGAATAAGACAACAACAAAAAATATAAATCACAATTAAAAATCAAAATAGCCCTTCCGCTTTAGCCGGCGGGAGGGTTTAAGGGAGGCCAAATGATAAAAATTACAAATCTTGAGAAATTTTACCGCACGGAAGAGGTAGAAACCATCGCATTAAACAAGTTATCGATGGAAGTGAACACCGGCGAGTTCGTGGCCATCATGGGCCCATCGGGTTGCGGCAAATCGACATTGTTGAACATCCTGGGCATGCTTGATGATCCGGATGCTGGCAGCTACGTATTCAACGGCGTGGAAATTGCCCATTTCAATGAACGCAAACGTGCCGACCTGCGCAAGCACAACATCGGTTTTGTTTTCCAGAGCTTCAACCTGATCGATGAGCTTACCGTGTTCGAAAACGTAGAATTGCCGTTGATCTATACCGGCGTAAGCAGCGCCGACCGCGTAAAACGCGTAGAGGAAGTGCTGGATAAAATGCAGATTATGCACCGCCGCAACCACTACCCGCAGCAATTATCGGGTGGCCAGCAACAGCGTGTGGCTATTGCCCGTGCGGTTGTAAACAAACCAAAACTGATACTTGCGGATGAGCCTACCGGTAACCTGGATAGCAGCAACGGTAATGATGTAATGGAGTTGCTTACAGACCTGAACGAGCAGGGTACAACCATCATCATGGTTACGCACTCGGAGCACGATGCCCGTTACAGCCACCGCATCATTCGCCTGTTAGACGGCCAAACCGTGATGGAAAACATCATGGTATAATAACTTTTAATAGCCTCATCCGCCCTTCGGGCACCTTCTCCAAAGGAGAAGGATTGATGATTCAGAAGTCCTCTCCTTTGGAGAGGATTTAGGTGAGGCTGGGTTAAACCTATTTGATTAATATATAGTTAAGTGTGCCTCCGGCTATGCCCACCGCCAATACAATTTGGCGGTGGGAGGGCTTGAGTTTTGTCAATTTTTTTGTGAGTGGTGAGTTGTGAATGGTGAGTAGTTAAGAGTTTTAATCGGTGAAATCACTCTCAATCGGTTAAATCGGTAAAATAAAATCGGTGAAATCAATCTCCATCGGTGCAATCCTAAAAATATGTTTAAGAATTACCTAAAGATTACCTGGCGTAACTTGTTAAAAAACAAGGGGTTTACTGCAATTAATATTGCCGGTTTGGCAATTGGGATGGCTAGTGCCGCCCTTATTTTGTTTTGGGTGCAAAACGAGGTAAGCTACGACCAGTTCCACCAGGATAAAGACCGCCTTTACCAGATGTACAACCGCTCGGTTTTTGACGGTAAAATGTGGTGCTGGGGCACTACGCCAAAAATAATGCGCAGCGCGCTTAAACAGGATTACCCGCAGATAGAGCAAGTGGCACGCACTACACGGGCCAACTTTTTGTTTATCGTAGGTGAGAAGCACCTTACGCTTGCTGGCAACCATACCGACCCCGATTTCCTGACGATGTTCAGCTTCCCGCTTATAAAGGGTAACCCTAAAACAGCGCTGAACGAAATGAAAAATATTGTCCTCACCGAGAAAACGGCTAAAAAGCTGTTTGGCGACGAGGATGCAATGGGCAAAACCATTAAGATAGATAGTGTTGATTATTTTACCGTAACCGGTATTATGAAAGACCTTCCCAATAATACCCAGTTTGATTTTGAATACCTGATGCCATGGACGTACCTGGAAAAAACGGACGGACGTGTTGAAAAGAACTGGGGCAACAATTCGGTACAAACCTGGGCCATGCTAAAGCCCGGCGTAACCGAAGCCGCCATAAACGCCCAGGTAAAAAACATCACGCGCAAGAATTCTGAAATAAAAGATATCGATGTGTTTATGCATCCCGCCACCAAATGGCATTTATACTCAAAATTCGAAAACGGCAAAATTGTAGGTGGCCGTATCGAAACCATTAGATTATTCAGCATCATTGCTGCATTTATTTTGCTGATTGCATGCATTAACTTTATGAACCTGAGCACCGCCCGAAGCGAGAAACGCGCTAAAGAGGTAGGCATCCGCAAAGTTGTTGGTGCATCAAAAGGTAGTCTAATCGGACAGTTCCTTGGCGAAAGTATCATGATCGCGTTCTTCTCCGGTATATTGGCGCTTATCATTGTTCAGCTATCCCTTTCGGGCTTCAATAATCTTACCGATAAGCACTTAATTATTCCTTATGGCAGCCCGGTATTCTGGCTGATATCCCTGTCTTTTATTCTTTTCACAGGGGTGTTGTCTGGTAGCTATCCGGCGCTATACTTGTCGTCCTTTATTCCTGTAAAAGTATTAAAAGGGACTTTCAAGGCAGCCAATGCAGCTTTATCACCCCGCAAAATATTGGTAGTGGTGCAATTTACCTTTGCTATTGTGCTCATCATTTCTACCATAATCGTACGCGAACAACTGGAGTACGCCCAAAACCGAGATACAGGTTACAAAAAGAACAACCTGGTGTACACCTTTATGTCGGGTAACGTCGATAAAAATTACAGGCTTATCCGCAATGAATTATTAACCAGCGGCGCAGCTGTTGCGGTAAGCAAAACCAGCGCGCCCATGACGGAAGGCTGGAGCGATACCTGGGATTACACCTGGGATGGTAAACAGGAAGGCGCAAAAATAGACTTTAATATGTATAACACCGATGGCTCTTTCACCAAAACCATGGGCCTGAAAATTATAGAAGGCCGCGATATCGATGCGGAAAAATATCCCTCAGATTCGCTTGCCGTTATGCTGAACGAGGCATCGGTAAAAATAATGGGCTTTAAACATCCCATTGGCCAGATTGTAAAGAATGGCGATAACAAGCTAACCGTAGTGGGCGTGGTGAAAGATTTTATCCTTCAATCGCCTTATGAGCCGGTGCGGCCAATGATTATACAGGGCCCAAAATCGTGGTTCAATGTTATCCATTATAAGCTCAATGAAAAAAACACCACCACCCAAAATCTGGCATTGGCCGAAGGCATATTTAAGAAATTTAACTCCGAGTACCCTTTCGACTACCACTTTGTGGATGATGAGTATGCTAAGAAGTTTAAAGACGAGCAGCGTACCGGCACCCTGGCCTCGCTTTTTGCAGGGTTAACCATATTTATATCCTGCCTGGGCTTGTTTGGCCTGGCCACTTATATGGCACAAAACCGCATTAAAGAAATCGGCGTGCGTAAAGTGCTTGGCGCATCGGTGTTTGGTGTTAGTTCTATGCTATCAAAAGACTTTTTAAAACTGGTAGGCATTGCGTTTTTAGTAGCAACGCCATTAGCTTGGTGGGGTATGCACACCTGGTTGCAAGGCTATACCTATCGGGTGCCTATCAGCATCTGGGTATTTGTAACCGCCGCTGCCGTAACTATTGTCATTTCAATTATAACGGTGAGTTTCCAGGCGGTAAAAGCCGCGCTGGCAAACCCCGTGAAGAGTTTGAGAAGCGAGTAATTTGTCATTGAGTCATATTAGGTCATTGAGTCATTAAAATAGGCTCGGAGGCTTTTACAATGACTCAATGACGCGAAGCAAATGACTTAATGATTAATGATCATGTTCAGAAATTATATAAAAACAGCCTTCCGTAGCCTCTTGAAAAACAAGGGCTTTACGGCTATAAATATATTGGGGCTGGCCCTTGGCCTGGGCGCCTGCCTGCTTATTGTATTTTACGTTACCGACGAACTGAGCTACGACCGGTACAACACCAAAAGCGAGCGCATTTTCCGCGTAAATGCCGATTTGAAACTAGGCGAAAACCGCAAGGATTACGCCGTTGTGATGCCTCCGCTGGCAAAAACCATCGTTGCCGAATTTCCTTATGTGGAAGATGCGGTGCGCCTGAAAAACGCCTACACCATGCACGTTAAAAAAGGGGAGGCGAACATGATAGAAAACAAGGTCGCCTTTGCTGATGCGTCGTTGTTCAACGTGTTTACGTTGCCTCTGATAAACGGTGATGCCAAAACTGCCCTTGCCGAACCCAATTCGGTAGTGTTAACCGAAAGTACTGCGAAAAGGTATTTCGATAAAACGGATGTGGTGGGCAAAACGATGGTTATTAACGACAACCAAAATTTTAAGATTACCGGGGTGATAAAAGATGTGCCCCAAAACTCGCACTTCAACTTCGATTTCTTTTTATCGATGGCCACCTGGGCCGATAGCCGTTCAAACGCCTGGCTACGCAACGACTATAGCACTTATGTATTGCTTAAGGATGCCGCCGATGCCAAAAAACTTGCAGGTAGTTTAGACGCCTTTTTATTGAAAATGAGCGGCGACCAAATGAAAAGCGAAATAGGCATGAGCTACGCCGATTTTGAAAAGAGCGGCAGCTACTTCCGTCTTAATCTTACCCCGCTTACCGATATCCACCTGAAATCAAAACGCATTGGCGAATTGGGCGCAAACGGCACCATGCAATACGTGTACATATTTTCGGCCATTGCCATATTTATTTTGCTGATAGCCTGCATCAATTTCATGAACCTTTCGACAGCGCGCTCATCAAACCGCGCCCGCGAGGTCGGGGTACGCAAGGTTTTAGGTTCGCCGCGCAAATACCTTATCGCGCAGTTCCTGTCAGAATCTATTATGATTACTTTCTTTGCCACGGTTATTGCCTTGGTTGCGGCAATAGCCGTGCTGCCTTTGTTTAACCAGCTGGCCGGGAAAGACATAGCCATTACTACGGCGACGCTGCTTTGGTTAATACCTGTATCCGTGTTAATAGTATTGCTTGTTGGCTCGCTAGCCGGCTCTTACCCGGCGTTTTTCCTGTCGGCTTTCCAACCCATTGATGTGCTGAAAGGCAAGCTATCTACAGGTTTTAAAGGCGGAGGACTACGCAGCTTTTTGGTGGTTTTCCAGTTCGGGATATCAGTATTCCTTATTATCGGCACGCTGGTTATCAAAAATCAGCTCAACTTTATCCAAACCATAAACCTTGGTTTCGACCGCAACCAGGTGCTGGTTATCCAAAACGCTTATGAGCTTAACCAATCAACCAAAATCTTTAAAGAAGAGCTGAAGCAGTTGCCGGGCGTCACCAGCGCCACCATGACGGGTTTCTTACCGGTATCTGGCAACAATAGAAGCACATCCATTTATTTTAAGGATGCCACGCTCAACCAGAAAAACTCGGTATTCCCGCAAAGCTGGGAAGTAGATGCCGACTGGATACCCACACTTGAAATCAAGATGGCCTCGGGTCGCAATTTCGCTAAGGACAGGCCGAGTGATTCTTCGGCAGTAATCATCAATGAAGCCGCCGCCAAATTCCTTGGCTATAAGAATGCTTCGGGCCAAACCCTGTATCGCTCGCTGGGTGGCAAAACAGAGCTTTCCAATACGGTAAAATACGAAGTAATAGGCGTGATGAAAGATTTTCATTACAGCTCGCTGCACGAGAAAATCGAACCCCTAATCATCCGCCTGGCCGAAAATAACGGCGCGGTAAGCGTGCGGGTAAACACTAAAGATTTGCCAGCCCTGATGTCGCAAATTAAAGCCAAATGGGCTGCATTCTCACCCGTGCAAATGAACTTCTCCTTTATGGATCAGGATTTCGATGCGTCGTACCGCTCCGAGCAACAGGTGGGCACCATCTTCATCATATTTACTACGTTGGCTATTATCATAGCCTGTTTAGGCCTGTTTGGCCTTGCGGCTTACGCAGCCGAGCAACGCACTAAAGAGATAGGCATCCGCAAGGTACTGGGCGCAGATGTAAGTGCCATAGTGGCCATGCTTTCCAAAGATTTTGTGAAACTGGTGGCGATATCTATTGTGGTGGCCTCTCCACTGGCCTGGTATTGCATGCACCTGTGGCTGCAGGATTTTGCCTACCGGATAGACGTGCAATGGTGGGTAGTAGCGGTAGCGGGTCTTTCGGCCATCGTAATTGCAATAGCCACGGTAAGCTTCCAGTCGCTAAAAGCAGCACTAGCAAACCCGGTGGATAGTTTGAAGAATGAATAAAAGGGTAGAAGAATAAAATCTAAATTCTAAAAAGGAAAAAAACGATTAATCGGAACTAATCTGTGAAATCGGGGAAATCAGCGTTAATCGGTGCAATCATAAAAAATCATGATAAGAAATTATTTAAAAACAGCCTGGCGCAACATCCTTGGGAACAAGTTTTACGCCTCTATTAATGTTGCCGGCCTTACGGTTGGCCTGGTGGTGGGTATGTTTATGCTGCTTTGGGTGCAGGATGAGCTTAGCTACGATAAATTCAACTCCAAAGCCGATAATATCTACAAGATAGGCATCGTGGGCGGTACGGGCATCAGTAAGCAGATTTTCAATAATATCATTGCACCCGTGGCAACATTCGCCAAAAATGAAGTGCCACAGGTACAGGATGCAGTGCGCATCATGACTTTGGGTAGTGCACCGTTCCGTTATAAGGATAAGGTTTTTTATGAAGACAATTTTGCCTTTGCCGACCCATCGTATTTCTCCGTTTTCGATTTTAACCTCATAAAAGGAGATAAACACAACCCTTTTCCGGATAACAACTCGGTGGTAATTACGGAGGATATGGCCAACAAATACTTCGGCACTGAGGACCCTATTGGCAAGGTTGTTACCCTTGGACAGGACGAGCAATTGAAGGTAACCGGCGTTATCCCCAATTATCCCGAAAACTCCAGCTTCAAATACCGCATACTGATGCCATTATCGCGCTTTAACGATTTGGCTTACATCAAAAACAAAAAGACTTACGATAACAAACATTTCATTTCCTCCATGGACGCAGACTGGAGCATGTTTGGGTTCCAAACTTACCTGCTTTTAAAACCGGGTAGTAAGGTTGATGTTGCCGCTTTAGAGAAAAAATTACAGGCCATACACGAGCGCAACAAGCCCGAGGATGCCCCTGTACCATACCTGTCTCAGCCATTGCTGAAAATGCACTTGTACCAGGCAGATGGTACCGATGGCGGCTTTTCTACCGTGCGCACATTTGGTATAGTGGCGTTGATGATTTTGGTTATTGCCTGCATCAACTATGTAAACCTGTCTACCGCACGCAGCATGCTGCGTGCCAAAGAGGTAAGCATGCGCAAGGTAATAGGAGCGGGCAAGTTGCAGCTGTTTATACAGTTTATGGCAGAAACTACGTTGCTGTTTGCTATTGCTGCGGTATTTGCTTTCGCGCTGATGTTTGTGCTGTTGCCTTATTATAACCAGTTTTCGGGCAAGGAGCTGTCGCTTGGCTTATCCAATTATAATATATGGGCCTGCATTGGGCTTACCCTGCTGGGTACGCTTACTGCATCGAGCATTTACCCGGCACTACTACTTTCATCGTTCGAACCGTTGAAGGCGCTTAAGGGCCGTGTTACCCTAGGCATAGGCAACGCGGCTTTCCGCCGTGTGTTGGTGGTGCTGCAATTTTCGGTATCTATCGTGCTCATTATCGGCACGCTTATCATCGGCGGTCAACTAAAATACATCAGGGAGAAAAACCTGGGCTACGATAAAGAGAACGTGCTGTCTTTCAGCATGCGCAACAAAATGATAAGCCAGTATGATGTAATAAAGAACGAACTGCAAAAGAACCCCGCCGTATTGGGTGTTACCCGTGCCGGCCGCGACATCATAACAGGCGGCAGTTCTACCGGCGATAACGATTGGGACGGCAAACCGGCCAACTCCAATATGTGGTTTAACCAGGTGTACGCCGATAAAGACCTGATTGGTTTCTTTAAGATGAATATCAAAGAAGGCGCGGGTTTTACCGGTGCTGTGGCAGATTCATCGCATTTCATCATCAACGAAACCGCTATGAAAGAAATGGGCCTCACTAACCCCATAGGCAAACGCCTGCGCGTGCAAACGGTAAACGGTACCATCATTGGCGTGGTGAAAGATTTTCACTTCACTACCATTCATCATAAAATTGAGCCGGCCGTGTTCCAGTATAAACCCAATGATTGCTGGAAAGTGTATATCAAAACCACAGGTGCGGGCGCACAAAGTGCCATAACATCGGCCCAGGCGATATGGAAACAGTATAACAACGATTTGCCGTTTAACTATGCCTTCCTTGATGAAAGCTTTAAGAAACTTTATACTGACGACCAGCGTACCGGTTCCTTATTCAACATGTTCTCGGCTATCGCCATCGTTATTTCCTGCCTCGGGCTGTTCGGTTTGGCCACTTATTCGGCGCAGGTAAAAACAAGAGAAATAGGTATCCGCAAGGTATTGGGCGCAAGCGTTGGCCGTATCATCGGCTTGCTGGCTACCGAGTTTATGGTGCTTATAGTAATAGCCATCGTAATAGCTATACCCGTTGGCTGGTACGCCATGAACGCCTGGCTGCAGGATTTTGCCTACAAGGTAAACATCACCTGGGTAGTGTTCGTGCTCGCCGGCGGTGGCGCTACCTTGATAGCGCTGGCAACCATCAGCATACAATCGGTAAAAGCTGCGATAGCCAACCCGGTAAAGAGTTTGAAAAATGGGGAGTGATAGATGTGCAGATTACAGATGTGCGGATATGCAAATTAAAACCTTGTAGACAATCTGTTAAAATCTTTAAAATCAATGAAATCGCCCTAATCGGTGAAATCATTTCAATCGGTGTAATCACAAAAAGTCTTGATAAAGAACTATTTCAAAATCGCCTGGCGGAACCTTATCCGGAACAAGGGGTTCTCGCTTACAAACATCCTGGGGCTTACCATCGGGATGATTTGCACTATCTTCATCTTTTTATGGGTGAAGGATGAGGTCGCTTACGACAAGTTCCATCAAAACCACGATAATATTTACCAGGTAATGGCCACGCGCGACTTTAAGCCGACCATTTTTACCGACCCTAACATGGTACTGCCACTAGCCAAAACACTGGAAGGCGGCAACCCGCAGGTACTACGTACCGTGGTTACTACGCACCAGGAAAGTCACCAGTTTGAGTACAACAACACCAAGCTGAAGAAAGACTGGTACCAGGTAAGCGACCAATTCTTCAACATCTTCAGCTGGAAATTCATCAAAGGCAACGCCGCTACGGTTTTAAGCGATCCTAAGTCCATCGCTATTACCGAATCGGCCGCAAAGGCATTCTTCGGTAACGACGATCCAATAAACAAAGTAGTAAAGGTTGATAACCAGGATAACTTTAAGGTAGTTGCCGTTCTTGCCGACCCTCCGGGTAACTCTACGTTCAAGTTCGATTTTATCGCGCCATTCGATTATTCGTCTGATTATATCAAAGGCAGGATGAAAGAGTGGAACAGTTCTTCGCATAGTGTGTTTATCCAAACTATGCCCAATGCCGATATGGCCGCCGTAGATAAATACATCGATAAGGTGAAGCATGATCATGCCCAAGGCGACAAAATAAGCACCTACTGGACTTTTCCCATGAACAAATGGCACCTGTACAGCGAGTTTAAAGATGGCAAGAACGTGGGCGGCATGATTGAATACGTGCGCATGTTTACCGTTATCGCCATCATAATCCTGCTGATTGCCTGCGTAAACTTCATGAACCTGTCTACCGCACGGTCGGAGAAACGGGCAAAAGAGGTAGGTATCCGCAAAACTTTAGGCTCCGATAAAAGGCAGCTGCTTACGCAGTTCTTCTTCGAATCCATCATACTTGCGCTCATAGCATTTGTGCTGGCGGTAGGTTGCGTTTTTATACTGATGCCTTCGTTCAACCTGCTGGTGAGCAAATCCTTGCAACTCAGCATACTGGATCCGTTTTTCCTCGTCGGTGCTTTGATCATTATCCTATTTACAGGCGTAGTTGCAGGCAGTTACCCTGCATTGTACCTTTCATCGTTTAACCCGGTAAAGGTGCTGAAAGGCACTTTTGCGGCGGGTAAAAGCGCAGTATTGCCAAGGCGGATATTGGTGGTGGGGCAGTTTGTTATGTCGATACTGCTGATATCGGCTACCATTATCGTTTACCAGCAGATACAGCACATTAAGGATAAAAGCATCGGCTACAACCCCAATAACCTCATCATGGTGCCCTCATCCGGCGATATTGATAAAAATTACGCAGCCCTAAAGCAAGATTTGGAGAATACCGGCCTAGTAGCCGCTACTACGCGCACCTCATCACCCATCACCGAGATATGGTGGAAATCGGGCTCGCCTGATTATGATGGCAAGGCCGCCAATGGCGATATCATTTTCTCTGGCTTGCAAGCCGATGTAGATTTCACCAAAACTATGGGCATTAAGGTATTACAGGGCCGCGATTTTAATAATACGCCGGGGGATACTTCGGTAATGTTATTGAACAAAGCCGCTGTGGAGGCCATGAAGTTGAAGAATCCGATAGGGATGGTGATGAAATATGGCCGTAAATTCACCGTTGCCGGTGTTATTGATAACGTGGTAATGGCATCACCGTACGACCCGGTTGAGCCGCTAATGATTTACTATGACGGCAAAAGCTCCAGCGTGGTGAACGTGCGCCTTAAAAATGGCGTGCAGCCGCAGGCGGGCGTGAAGGCAATGGAAACCATCTTCAAGAAATATAACCCGCAGAATATATTCGAATACCAGTTCGTAGATCAGGAATTCGGCAAGAAATTCCTTACAGAAGAGCTGATTAGCCGAATTACCAACATTTTTGCGGGGCTGGCCATATTTATCTGCTGTATTGGTTTGGCCGGTTTGGCATCGTTCACCATAGAGAAACGCTTCAGGGAAATCGGCGTGCGCAAAGTAATGGGCGCATCGGTACAGCAGTTGCT
This sequence comes from Mucilaginibacter sp. P2_D11, assembly GCF_056404435.1. Lineage (NCBI taxonomy): Bacteria > Pseudomonadati > Bacteroidota > Sphingobacteriia > Sphingobacteriales > Sphingobacteriaceae > Mucilaginibacter > Mucilaginibacter sp. P2_D11. The sequence goes on along the minus strand of NZ_JBFUEA010000005.1, from coordinate 342,048 downwards.
GATGCTGATAGCCACCGAGTTTTTGAAACTGGTAGCCGTTGCCTTCGTAATAGCCGTGCCTTTAACCTGGTACCTCATGAGTAATTGGCTTAAGAAGTACACCTACCATGTCGACGTAAGCGCCTGGGTATTTGCAACGGTAGGGGCACTTATATTGCTGCTTACCCTTGTGGTAGTGAGCCTCAACACCATGAAAGCTGCACTGGCCAATCCGGTGAAGAGTTTACGTTCAGAATAGTCAATGGACTTTTTTAAATCAACGAAATCCTTTAATCATTAAAATCAGCGGTCAATGATACGGAACTACATCAAAATTGCATGGCGCAACTTAGTCAAGGATAAGCAGTTCACATTGTTGAACGTGCTGGGCCTCTCGGCAGGGATTGCTTGTACCTTGCTCATTTATCTGTGGGTGCACGATGAGATGAGCTACGATAAGATCTTTGATAAGGATAACCAGGTTTTCCAGGTGATGGAATTGCGTGGTGCCGGCGAAAACATGGGCCTTACGGATGAATCTTCGGGCCTGGTGAGCGAAACCATCAAAATAGGTAACCCCGAAATTGAGTACGCCGCACCCGTTGCGCCGGCAGATTGGTTCCAGAAGTTTACGCTTACCAGCGGCGAGAAGAACATCAAAGCCGTTGGCCAGTACGTAGGCAAGGAGTATTTCAATATCTTTTCTTTTAAAATGCTGGATGGCGACCGCAGCAAAGTACTGGAGGCCAAAAACTCCATCGTGATATCTGATGACTTGGCCAGGCGGCTGTTCACCACCCGCGAGGGGGCCGTAGGCAAAGTAATCCGTTTTCAACATGAGCGGGACTTTTTCGTGTCGGGCGTGTTTGAGAAAGTGCCGGTGCATTCGTCGCAGCAGTTCGATTTCGTTTTATCGTTCGATTACCTGGGCGATGTGCAGCCATGGGTTAAAACCTGGAACAACGGCGGCCCGCATAACTTCGTGTTACTAAAAAAAGATGCCGACCTGAAAGCCTTCAACAAGCGCATAAGTGATGTGGTGAAGAAAAACAGCGGCGATACTACACGGCAATTGGTGGCCATGCAATTCTCCAAAAACTACCTTGCCAATACCTTCAACCATGGCTCGCGCGTGGGCGGCAGGGAAGAGTACGTGAAGCTTTTTTCGCTTATCGCGGTGTTTATATTGCTCATTGCCTGCATCAATTTTATGAACCTTTCTACCGCAAAGGCAGCAGGCCGCATGAAAGAGGTGGGCATAAAGAAAGTGATAGGGGCCGAGCGTAGCCAATTGGTTATCCAGTTCCTGTCCGAATCATTGCTACTATCCCTCATCACCATGGTATTTGCGCTGGGAATTACCTTGCTGCTGTTGCCGCAATTCAATCAGCTTACCGGCAAGGATATCAAACTGGTATTCGATTTTCAGATGATCGCCGTACTGCTTGGCATCGCTTTGGGTACAGGCATCGTATCGGGCAGTTATCCGGCTTTGTACCTTTCTAAATTTAAACCACTGGCAATATTGAAAGGGAAGCTTAACACTTCCTTTGCCGAATTGGTTGCCCGTAAAGGGCTCGTGGTGTTCCAGTTTACGCTTTCGGTAGTGTTGATTATATCGGTGCTGGTGGTGTATAAACAGGTGAAATTTATACAATCTACCGCGCTGGGGTATAACAAAGATAACGTGGTGCGGTTCGATTCGGAAGGTAAGCTTGCCGGCAACGAGGAAGCCTTTACTGCCGAGCTGCGCAAGATACCCGGCGTGGCGAATGCGAGCTTTACACAGCATAACATCGTTGGCCGCAACTACGGTACAGCAATGGTAAGTTGGGACGGCAAGATGCCTAACCAGGACGTTTACTTTGAAGGTTTTTTTGGTGGATACAACTTCATCGAAACCATGAATATGCAGGTGGTGGATGGACGTGCATTCAACAAAAGCTACGGCCCGTCTGAAGGGGGCAAGGTGATGCTGAACGAAACCGCTGTTAAGGCCATGCACCTGAAAAAGAGTCCCATAGGCGATAGCATCCAAATATTCAATGGAAAAGCGCAGGTTGTTGGCGTGGTAAAAGATTTCCATTTCGAATCGTTGCACGAAGCAGTTAAGCCCTCATTTATCTTGTTGGCGCAGGGTGTCAGTCCGTATTTTAAGATAATGGTACGCGTAAAGGCCGACCATCAAAAAGAAACCCTGGCGCAGATACAGAACGTTTACGAACGATTTAACCCGGGCTTTCCGTTCTCCTATAATTTTTTAGATGAGGCATACCAAAAACAATATGAAACCGAAACCAGGGTATCAGTATTAGCCAATTATTTTTCGGCACTGGCCATCATTATTTCCTGCCTGGGCTTGTTTGGTCTGGTAGCTTTTACCGCACAGAAAAGGCGCAAGGAAATAGGCATCCGCAAGGTGGTTGGCGCATCGGTAGACAGCATCACGGTGATGCTTACGGCCGATTTCCTGAAACTGGTGCTCATAGCGGTGCTAATAGCGTTCCCGCTGGCCTGGTACATGATGCACCAATGGCTGCTGGGCTTCGTTTATCGTATAGATATCGGTCCGCTGGTGTTCGTTATCGCGGCGGCATCCATTATCCTTATAACTATACTTACTGTTAGTTTCCAGGCCATAAAAGCGGCGCTGGTAAACCCGGTGAAGAGTTTGAAGAGCGAATAATTGTCATTGAGTCATTAGGTCATTGAGTCATTTTAATGCTGACTTAATGATCTTTATAATGACTCAATGACGCGAAGCAGAATGACTTAATGACTAAATAATCATGATACGGAACTACATCAAAATTGCCATGCGCAATCTTACCAAGCAAAAAATGTACAGCCTCATCAACATCGGCGGCCTGGCGATAGGGCTTGCTGTTTGCATGACGATACTGATGTATGTTTCGCATGAGATGAGCTACGATAGTTTCCACAAAAACGGCGACAAAACCTTCGGCATACACGCCACGCTTAAGATCGGCGGCAACCAAATGAACATGGCTTATATGAGCTATGCCACAGGCCCCATTGCCAAACAAACCCAGCCGGGTGTAGATGGCTATATGCGTACCATGAAGTACTTTAAGCCGCTGGTTGTGAACAACGCTGCATCGCCAGAGCAAAAATTTACCGAGCAGGATTTGCTGTTCGCCGATGCCAATTTCTTCGATTTCTTTTCATTCAAGCTAAAATCCGGCAGCAAGGAAGATGTTTTAACCAGGCCATATTCGGTAGTGCTTTCGCAAGCCATGGCCGACAAATACTTCGGCACCGAAAATCCAATCGGTAAAACCATTACCATAAAAACAGATAGTGCTTATACGTATCAGGTTACCGGCGTGGCCGAGAACAGCCCTTCCAACTCATCTATCAAATACAATTTCATCGTATCGGGTCAAAGCCTTATCGCTATGAAAGAAGGGAAAAAATACACCGGCGACCAGGGCGTAGGCCCCGGGTCGTTCGATGTTTACCTGATGCTGAAGAACGCCACAGATAACGCCAAAGTGAAAAGCGGGCTGGAGCAATTGGCCAAAAACAACAAGAATTTCGAGGAAATAAAATTCAGTCTTTCGCCACTGGCAGATATGCACCTTAAGAACAACTACGGCGATTCGTCTAACACCAAATACCTCAAGATATTCCCATTGGTTGCCGTATTGATTTTGTTGCTGGCGCTGGTGAATTACATGAGCTTATCTACCGCCCGCGCCACGCTACGCGCTAAAGAGGTTGGGGTGCGCAAGGTATCCGGCGCGAGCCGCAAAACCATTGCCATGCAATTTTATGTAGAGTCGGGTATATTTACGTTGCTCTCCTTTGTGCTGGGCTATGTACTTTGCTACGCCTTTAAGCCATGGTTTACCAATACGCTGCAATTACAGATAGATAATTCCTTTTTATACAGCCCATTGGTGATTGGATTATTCCTTTCGCTGTTTGCTTTAACCGCTTTAATAGCAGGGAGTTACCCGTCTTTGGTTCTATCAGCATTTAAACCTATTGCCACCCTTAAAGGTAAAATGAGCAAACAAACCGGCGGTATTGCCGTGCGTAAGGTGTTCACCACACTACAGTTTGCGATATCGGTTGGCTTGATTATCTGCGGCATCATCATCGATAGGCAACTGTACTTCTTCCGCCATGCCGACACCGGGATGGATAGGGAAAACATTGTAATGATACCGGTGGGCAACAGCTTTGGCAATAATTATGCAGCCTTTAAGCAGGATGTAAACTCGCTTGCGGGCATAGCCAGCACCGCAACATCGCATTACGCCATGTTTAAAGGTTATGATATGAATTTCATCAACGGTAAAACCAAGGAGGAGAGCGTAGCATTAGCCGCTTTATCAGTTGATAACCATTACATTAACACCCTTAATTTAAAGTGGAAGATACCACCTGTATCAGAAGAAAGTGCCATAGGCATAAACAAAGTAGTCATCAACGAAGAAGCGATAGATAAACTGCACCTGAAGGCGAACCCTGTGGGCACTTACATCCAATCGGGCGACCAAAAGTTTGAGATAGCGGGCGTATTGAAGAATTTCAATTTTAGTTCGATGCAATCCACCATAGAGCCATTGGGCTTGTTCATAGCGCCCGACACCACCGCAAGCTGGGCTAAAATTGGTTGCAGCTTGTTCGCCAAAATAAAACCGAACACCAATTTGCCAACATTGATGGAGAACATCCAAAGCATATACAAAAAGTACGGTAATGGTACCCCGTTCAGCTACACTTTTATGGATGATGCTTTTAACGAGCAATACAAAGCGGAGGACAGGCTATCTTCCATCTTCAGCATATTCACCTGCATCACCATCGTTTTGGCCACTATGGGGCTGTTTGGCCTTACAGCTTTTACCATAGAGCAGCGCAATAAAGAAATTGGCATCCGTAAGATATTGGGCGCAAGCCTCAGCACCATAGCCTCGTTGCTATCCATAGATTTTATAAAGCTCGTAGTAATATCCGCAATAATTGCTTCGCCGGTAGCCTGGTGGGCCATGCACAACTGGTTGCAAAACTTTGCCTATCGCATAGATATCCCATGGTGGGTATTTGCAGCGGCCGGCATTGCGACAGTACTTACTGCAGCCGTCACCATCAGCTACCATGCGCTAAAGGCAGCCATAGCCAATCCGGTGAAGAGTTTACGTTCGGAATAGAATCAAGATAAAAGAGTCAAGAATCAAGAAATAACAAATCATTGAAATCCGAAGAAATCGAAGAAAATTCGAGAAAATCGGAAAGAATCGTAAAATAATCGGTGTAATCAATTTAATCGGTGTAATCAAGAAATAAAATGATAAGAAATTACTTAAAAAGTGCCCTGCGTAACATTACCCGGCACAAGTTTATCTCGTTCATTAATATATTCGGCTTAACGGTGGGGCTTACTTGCTGCCTGCTTATCTTAACCTACATCGTCAATGAGAACAGTTACGATAAGTACAACGCCAATGCCGATGATACCTACCGCGTAACCCGCACCTTTTATTCGCAACCGGGGGTACAGAGCCTGCACTTAAGCGCTGTTGCGCCGCCCTTTGGGCCGCTGCTGCAAAACGCTTTCCCCGATATTAAAAAGATGACGCGGGTTTTGTACACCGGCACCAGCGCCCTGCATTATAAAGAAAAGCTGTTTAACGAAAAAGGAACCGCCTTTGCCGATGAAAATTTCTTTAGTGTTTTTGATGTGTCGGTTACAAAAGGCAATCCTCGCACGGCTTTAACCAATCCATATAGTATTATGCTGACCGAAGAGTTGGCAAAGAAGTACTTTGACAAGGAAGACCCTATCAATAAAACCGTTAGGCTGGATGATAATACGCACGAATTTAAGGTTACCGGTATTTTTAAGCCTTTCCCCTCGAATGCGCACATGCACCCTGAAATGCTGTTATCATTTAATACCTTAAAAGACAGCGTTGTTTATGGAGAGAAAAACCTGCAAACCAATTTTGGCAATAATGCGTTCGATACCTACCTGTTGTTCCCCAAAGGGTATAATACAGCCAGCATAGAAGCGCAATTGCCTGCGTTTTTAGATAAGTACGTTAACCTTGGTGGTACTGTAAAAACCCATTTGCAAACCAAACTTGAGCTTCAAAAATTAACAGATATCCACCTCCGCTCTCATCTGGATGATGAGTTAGAACAAAACGGCGATATCAAACGCGTGTATATCTTCTCGGCAATAGCGCTTTTCATATTGCTGATAGCGTGTATCAATTACATGAATTTGGCTACGGCCCGCTCTGTTTTACGGGCTAAAGAGATCGGCATACGTAAGGTGATAGGGGCACAGCGTAGAGAGATCATCTCCCAGTTTTTGAGCGAGTCGGTACTTATAACGTGGGTAGCGCTTATTTTGGCTGTTGTCTTAACTGCGCTAGCGTTGCCGTGGATAAATAAGTTGTCGGGCCTGGGCTTATCTGTAAGCAGCCTGCTGCAGTTCAAAATATTGCTGCCTGTATTGGCATTGCCGTTTATTATCGGTTTGATCAGTGGTATATACCCGGCATTGTTTATGTCGTCCTTCATCCCCGCCAAAGTATTAAAGGGCATGCTTAAAGTGGGTACGGGTAATGTATCGTTTAGGCAGGTTTTGGTAGTATTGCAGTTTTCTATCTCTATTATCCTGATTGTTGCCACTGCGGTGGTATTTCAGCAATTGCAGTATATCCAAAATAAAGCCCTCGGATTTAACAAAGATAATATCATCACAACGGGGTATTACAACGGTTTAACGCCGCAATACAACGCTTTTAAAGCTGATCTGCTGAAAACCGGGTTGGTTAAAGAAATAGGCCGTTCATCGCGCATACCTTCGGGCAGGCTGCTGGATATGCAGGGAGCGTCGGTGATGGAAAATGGCACGGCGCAGCCGGTAAAATTCGACCTTAAAAACATTACGGTTGATTACGGTTTTATACCCACTTTCGGCATGCAAATGGCCGCCGGGCGCAATTTTTCGGAGGCCTTTAAAACCGATAGAGTTAATTGCATTATTAATGAGCAGGCAGTTAAGGAACTTGGATGGAAAACACCGGAAAACGCAATCGGAAAAAATTTAACCTACGGCGGTATCGAGGGCAGAGTGATTGGCGTGGTTAAAAATTTCCATTTCGAATCGCTGCATCAAAAAATCCTCCCCATGATATTTAAACTACCTAACCGCGATGGCCTTAACCGCACGTCGATTAAAATAAGCGGTACAAACCCGCAGGCAGCTATTGCCGTTGTGGAAGCCACGTGGCACAAATACCTGCCGGAAACACCATTTGATTATACCTTTTTGGATGAACGTTTCGGCAAACTTTATCAGAGCGAGCAACAGCAAAGCAGCCTGTTCACCATATTCTCGTTCATCGCAATTTTCATAGCATGCTTGGGCTTGTTCGGCTTATCGGCATTCACCATTACGCAGCGTGTTAAAGAAATTGGCGTCCGCAAGGTGTTAGGTGCGAGCGTGCCTCAAATTGTAGGCGAACTATCCCGCGATTTTTTAAAGCTGGTGGTTCTGGCGGCAATAATTGCCCTGCCCGTTGCCTGGTACGCCATGAACAAATGGCTGCTCGATTTTGAGTTCCGCATCAGCATCAGTTGGTGGGTATTGGCCATGGCAGGGGTGGTAGCCCTCATCGTAGCGTTTGTAACCATCAGTTTTCAGTCGGTAAAAGCCGCGCTGGCCAATCCGGTTAAAAGTTTACGTTCAGAATAAGAATTCACGGTATAAATTCTAAAGCCTAAAATCTAAAATAAAAAAATAAAATGGGTTGGGCCAAGTCTTGGATCAATCAGTGAAATCATTTTAATCAGTGGAATCAGTGCCAAAAAAATCTGTGTAATCAATTAAATCAACGTAATCGGTGAAAGTATGATAAAGATTTATTTCAAAACAGCCTGGCGCAATTTGCGCAGCCATAAGGCAACCAGTTTGATCAACATAGGCGGCCTGGCGGTTGGCATGGCTGCTGCGGTGCTGATATTCATTTGGGTGCAGAATGAGTTTAATTTCGATACCAACCAGCCCGAGGGCGCAAATATCTACCGTATAAAAAGCTACCTGGCCGTAGACAAAACCAGCGTGTGGATATGGGAGCATTCGCCATACGTGTTGGGCGATGCTATGAAGAGCGAATTGCCCGAGGTGGAGGATGTTGCCCGCATATCGCCGAATACTTACGGCTCGGTTTACCTGAACGTGAACGGTGAGTTCTTCCCTGAAAAAACAACTGCCTATGTAGATAACCATTGGTTCGACGTGTTTAAGTACGATTTCATCAGCGGCGGCCCGAAGGCCTTCGCCCTGAATCCGTTCAGCCTTATCCTGAGCGAGAGCAAGGCCAAAAAGTATTTCAACAACCAGGATGCGGTGGGCAAAACCATCCGTATAGATTCTGTCAATTACCAGGTACAGGGCGTGGTAAAGGATAACCCCGCAAATTCCAGCTTCGCATTCGATGTGCTGATACCCGTTGCCGCCAAACAAAGCAACAAAAGCGAGAAGGATAACGACCTGGACTGGGGCAACTTCAATTACATGACCTTCGTAAAGCTGCACCCCGGCGCTAAGCTGGCACCGCTTTCGCAAAAGATAAAGGAGATACTGCACAAAAACCGCAAGGAAGATAACCTGAAGATAGGGCTTACCCCGCTGGCTGCACTCCATTTTGAAAACGATTTGCAAAACTCCGCTTTAGCCCATGGCGATAAAAAAGTGGTGTACATTTTCGTTGCATTGGGAATATTGCTGCTGGTTATTGCCTGTATCAATTATGTAAACCTAACTACAGCCCGCGCAAGCCTGCGGGCCAAAGAGGTCAGCGTAAAAAAAATAGTAGGGGCGGGGCGGCTGCAATTGTTTATGCAGTTTATTGCCGAATCGGGTCTGGTGAGCTTGCTGTCGCTGATTTTGACAATCGTTATCATCTGGTTGGCCCTGCCTGCGTTCAACCAGTTTACGGGGCGCAACTTCGTGTTGTCGTTCGGTTCGGGCTATATCGGTTTGATATTGCTGGGCACCTTGCTGGTGGCCGTGCTGCTCAACAGCATCTATCCCGCTTTGTTGCTTTCTTCCTTTAAACCCATGAGTATTTTCAGGGGCACGAGTGTATTACATCTTAAAGATACCTCGCTGCGCAAAGGCCTGGTGGTGGTGCAGTTTACGTTTTCCATATTCCTCATCATAGGCGTCATCACCATTTACCGACAGCTTAAGTTTATCAATTCGCAAAACCCGGGTTACAAACGCGAGCAGGTGCTTACCATATCGCTGCCCATCAATACGTTTTACAAATACAAAGCCGATGCGCGCGAAGCATTGTGTGGAAGCGTTAAACAATCGTTATTATCACAATCGGGCATTAGCGCGGTATCTTTGATGGGTACGCATTCGATACAAAACAACCAGAACCTATCTTCTGGCAATGCCGATTGGGAAGGCCGCCCCAAAGATTTCAGACCTTCGATAGCCTTTTTCAACATTGATGCCGATTACGCAAAAATAGTCAAGCTACAGATACTGCAGGGCCGCTGGTTCATCCCCGGCGACAAGGACGATAAACGCAACGTGGTACTTACCGAAACTGCCGCCAGGGAACTTAACCTGCATAAGCCATACGTAGGGCAGCGTTTTATATCGCGGCGAGATAGCGGGCAGGTGATTGGCATTGTACAGGATTTTAATTTCAAGAGCATGCACGAGAAGATAAGCCCGGCGATATTCAAAAACGACCAGAGTTACGTTAACACTTTTTTAGTGAACGTTGCGCCGGGCAAGCAGGCTGAAGCTATCAAAAAGATACAGGCAGTTTGGGGCCAATATTTCAATAATGAACCGCTTGAATACACATTCCTGGATCAGGAGTTCGACAAATTGTATCAGAACGACGCCAAATCTTCGGGGCTGATGTCGGTATTTGCGATCGTAGCCGTCATCATATCATCCTTGGGGCTGTTCGGTCTCGCCGCATTTACGGCCGAGCAGCGCGGTAAAGAAATAGGCATACGCAAAGTGCTGGGCGCAACCGTAGCTGGTTTGGTTACCCTGTTGTCTAAAGACTTCATTGCGCTGGTAATTGGCGCACTGGTAATTGCCGCCCCGCTTGCCGGTTGGCTGATGAGCAAATGGCTGGATGACTTTGCCTACCGCATAGATATGGCCTGGTGGATTTATGCCTCTGCAGGCATCATAGCCGTTGCCATAGCCTTTATCACCATAAGCTTCCAGGCCATCAAAGCGGCCATGGCCAATCCGGTGAAGAGTTTGAGGAGCGAATAGCTCGAGTTAGAGGCAAGACTATAAGAATCAAGATTCAGGATATAAGAATGAAAAGCCAGGGCAATTTTCTTATTTCTTGACTCTTGATTCTAACAATCTTATTTCTTGTCTCCTGATTCTAATAATCTTGATTCTATCCCCACCCACCTGTATCATAACCGAACACTTCATTGTAACACATGCGTACAGAGTATAATTGCAATGATATCATAACGCACTTATAAACAGTGTTTTGTATGTTTGGTATATCTTTTACTATAGCTATACCAAACTACCACATCATGCTTAGGAATTACTTTACCATTGCCTGGAGGAACCTGAAGAAGCACAAAGCTTTTTCGTTCATCAATATTTTTGGCCTTGCTGTTGGCATAGCGGCCTTTTGGCTGATTGCCCTGTACGTAACCGATGAATTGAGTTACGACCGCTACAACACCAAAGCCGACCGCATCTTCCGCGTTACGCAGCATGCTACCTGGAGTGGCGGCAAGTTCGATTTTGCCGTAACATCGGCTCCTTATGCACCCGCTTTAAAATCAGATTTTGCACAGGTAGAGCAAGCCATCAGGATAGATCCGGAAGGCGGCGGTAAGATTACAGTTGGCGAAAAAACCATCAACGAGGGTAGCATGGTGTTCACCGATGCCGCTATCTTCAAGGTATTCAGTTACCAATTTATACAGGGCGATGCCGAAACCGCGTTGAGCAAACCGAAAAGCATCGTACTTACCGAAACTTTGGCCAAAACCCTCTTCGGCGATGCGGAATCGGCCATGAATAACACCGTTAATATCGAAGGTCAACCAGCCTATGTTACAGGTGTTATTGCCGATGTACCCGTTAACTCGCACTTTACTTTCAAGGCCCTGCGCGCCATGCCCGAAGGCTTCACCAGCGCCTGGGATGATTCGAGCGTGTACACCTACCTGCTTTTGAAAGATGCAGATGCAAAAAATAAAATAGAAGCGGCAAGCGGTACTTTCTTCACCAAATACTTAAAGAAGGGCATGGGCGAGATGAAATTCAATCTCGAACTTCAGCCGCTTACTTCCATACACCTGCACTCTAATTTGGGTTACGAACTGGGCAGCAACGGCAATATCGTTTACATCTACGTGTTTACCATTGCTGCATTGCTTATATTAATCATTGCAGTTATCAACTACGTAAACCTGGCTACGGCGCGCTCGTCTATCCGCATCAAAGAGATTGGCGTGCGCAAGGTAATCGGGTCAGACAGGGGGCAGCTCATCACCATGTTCTTTGCCGAATCTATCCTGCTTACCTTTATCGCCACGCTTATTGCCGCGGCCATCATCCAGTTCGCGCTGCCGTATTTCAATCAGCTATCCGGCAAAACCTTGTTGCTGATGCAGTTCGGCACAGCGCAAACGGTTGCCATATTCGCCGGCTTCTCGTTATTCACCGGAATTTTAAGCGGCATTTACCCCGCCATGTTCCTGTCAGGCTTCGGCACCATCAACGCCATGAAGGGTCAGTTGGGCAACCAAATGGCAACCATCTTCTTCCGTAAATCGCTGGTGGTGTTTCAGTTCGTTATAACCATTGTAATGATCGTGGGTTCCTGCATTATTTATCAGCAACTGAGCTACGCCATGAATAAGGACCTGGGCTTTAACAAGGCCCAAACGCTTACCTTCCATATCCACAGTAAACAGGTAAGAGCAAAGGTAGATGCGTTGAGGCAGCAGCTGATGCAGAACCCCAATATCGAGGATGTGGCTACAGCCGGCAACCCTATTGGTAACAACAATCTTAACAGCGGCGGTTTCACTACCGAATCCGACGGGAAATCCGCATCCGAATCTTTCATTGTGCAAAAATTGGTTATCGACGAGGGCTTTATCCCCGCCATGCAAATCAAAATGGATAAAGGTCGTAATTTTTCAAAAGACATCACCAGCGACGTTAACGAAAGCATCATCGTTAACCAAACGCTGGTGAATAGGTTAGGGTGGAAAACACCCATAGGCAAACGCGTAAAATTAGGCGAAGACGATCAGCACAAACCCATCATGCGCACGATAGTAGGGGTGGTGAAAGATTTCAACACTTACTCGCTCCAACATAAAATATTACCCCTGGTAATGGGCCTGCCGCAGGACGCGAACGATAAGGATAACCTTTATGTACGGGTTGGCAAAAACGATATCAAAGCTTCATTAGCTTACATCACCAAAGTTTACGCCGATTTCGATATCGAAGAAAAACCGGAGTTCCACTTTCTGGATCAAAACTTTGCTGCGCAGTACCAAACCGAGCAAAAGCAGGGCAGTATACTGCTAATATTTACGGTGCTGGCCGTCAGCATAGCCTGCCTGGGTTTGTTTGGCCTGGTAACCTTTACCGCCGAGCAGCGCATCAAAGAGATCGGCATACGCAAAGTGTTAGGAGCCAGCGTAAGCAGCATTGTAAGCCTGCTAAGCACCGATTTGATGAAGCTGGTAATAGTAGCTACCATAATAGCCTGCCCCATAGCGTATTTTGCCATGAGCCGCTGGCTGCAGGATTTTGAATACAAAATAACCATAAACTGGTGGGTATTTGCGCTGGCAGGTGGTGGCGCATGCCTGGTAGCACTGGCAACCATCAGCATACAATCAATAAAAGCAGCTATAACCAACCCGATAAAAAGTTTGAAGAGCGAGTAGGGGAAGTGAGAATCAAGAGTTAAGACTCAAGAGACAAGACAGCAAGAAAGCGCCATTGCAGATTCCTAAGTCTTGTTTCTTAACTCTTGATTCTTGACTCTTTTTCAAACCCGTGCAACTAATCAATATCAATAACCATCTATTATACAAACTAAACATCATGAAAAAATATCTCATCCTTTTACTGCTGGCTTCACCGGCTTACCTGGCATCGGCACAGGATTACAAAACGCCTTATCTCACCAAATCGCTGGCGGCCGATAACGTGAAAAACGTGTTCGTTAACACCAGCGGCGGCAGCATTTCTGTAAAAGGTGGCGAAGAGCCCCGTATAGAAGTGTATATCGTAGACAACAATAACCGGAATCTGAGCAAAGACGAAATCAAAAAACGCCTTGATGAAGATTACACGCTCGATATCAGCGTTCACGACGGCGAACTGCATGCCACTGCCAAACAGAAGCACAACATAAGCAACTGGCGCAAAAGCCTGAGCATTGGTTTTAGGGTTTATGTAAACAAAGCCACATCAACCAACCTCAATACCAGCGGCGGTAGCATCAGTATAGCTAACCTAACCGGCAATCAAGAGTTCGAAACCAGTGGCGGCAGCCTTAGCATCAATGGCGTTGCAGGCGTTATAAAAGGCGAAACCAGCGGCGGTAGCATCAGCGTGACCAACTCCAGCAAAGATATCGACCTGCAAACCAGCGGTGGCAGCATCACTGCAAGTAACTGCCAGGGCCACCTTAAACTGGAAACCAGTGGCGGCTCGGTGAAACTCCAGGACCTTAAAGGCTACGTAAAAGCCGAAACGAGCGGCGGCAGCGTAAGCGGCAACAATATAGATGGCGAACTGATTGCAGGCACCAGCGGCGGCAGCGTTAACCTGGTTAACATAGCCGGCAGCGTAAACGCTACAACCAGCGCAGGCAGCATACACGTGCAGATGACCCGTGTTGATAAATATGTAAAAATAGACGGCGACGCGGGTCATGTAGACCTTCAATTACCCGGCAAACAAGGCTTTAACCTGGATGTGCGCGGCGACCGCGTAAGCCTGGCCAGCACGGGTACATTCGAAGGCCAGAAAGATAAAGAGCACGTTGTGGGCAAAGTAAACGGCGGCGGTTCGCCCGTTGAAGTGCGCGGCGACGGCAATGTTACCGTGAGCTACTAAGTAGCTCTTAGATGATAGCTGATGGCTCATGGCGGATAGTTTTGCCATGAACCATTAATAGTTAATGGGGAGTGGTTTAGGACTGCTCTCCATTTTTTGCTTTTAGCCCGTTAACACTACTCGCCACTTACCACTCCCTAACTGTATCATTTCCGAACAATCATTGTTACGCAGGCGAACACTACGCCAATATAATACCTTTATAATAAATTGATAATCAGTTATTTATTTATTTGGTATTCTTTTTAGGATTTAGGCCTTAGAATTTACCAGCCTCATGATAAAAAACTATTTGACCATCGCCTGGAGGAGCCTTACCAAGAACAAGGTTTTCTCTTTCATCAATATATTCGGCCTGGCTGTTGGCCTGGCTTGCTGCATGCTTATCAGCGCCTATATTTACCAGGAAGTTACCTACGATACCTACCCCGCCAAAGCAAAAAGTATCTACCGCGTAGGCCTTCATTTAACCGAGAATGGCGGTGTTACCGATTTTGCGCTGGTAGACGAAGCTGTGGGGCAGGGCATCAAAAACAATGTTGCCGGCGTGCGGGCTTCTACCCGTATCCAAGCCAGGGGCTCGGTCTATGTAAAGTACGAGGAAAAGCTTTTTAAGGAAGAGCATTTCAGCATTGCCGATTCCAATTTCCTGGCGATGTTTTCGCTGCCGCTGATACAAGGCGATGGACACAATGCATTGACAGAACCCAATAGCGTGGTTATCACCAGCCAAACTGCCAAAAAATACTTTGGCAGCGAGCAAGCCATCGGCAAAACGCTCACTATGCAGGGCGAGCGCGATTTAAAGGTGACCGGCGTTATAGATGCCATCCCCGCCAATTCGCATTTCCATTTCGATGCCTTTATCAGTAAGTCTACTTATCCCGCAAAACATGAAACATGGAGCAATATCAGCTCTTACACCTATTTGCAGTTGAATGATGGTGCCGATCCTAAAAAAATAGAAGCACAGTTGCCCGCTTTAACCTTAAAGTACGCCGCGCCCGAAATTCAACATGATATGGGCATAAGCCTTGCCGAAGCGCAAAAATCGGTAAATACGTTCCGTTTCTTTTTGATGCCGCTTACCGATATACACCTGCATTCGGCTACAAAATTCGAGATTGAACCGAATAGGGATATCCAGTACGTGTATATCTTCAGTGCGCTGGCGGCTTTCATTCTGCTGTTGGCCTGCATCAACTTCATGAACCTTTCAACTGCTAATTCGGTAAAGCGCGCCAAAGAAGTGGGCATTCGCAAGGTGATGGGCTCGTTGAAAAGCTCGCTTATATCTCAATTCCTTACCGAGTCGGTAGTTATTACTGCTCTGGCAATGGCTATAGGCCTGATGCTGGTGTACTTCGCCCTGCCGTATTTCAATAACCTGGCGGGCAAGCAATTCCAGATTAATTTGTTCCTCAGTAAAACATCCATTGCGGCAGAAGTATTGCTGGTACTGTTCGTAGGCGTGTTGGCGGGTATCTACCCCGCGTTCTTCCTTTCATCGTTCAAGGTTTTGAGTGTTTTAAAGGGCAATACTTCTGCAGGGCCGGCTAAACGTAATTTCCTTCGTAGCGGTTTAGTGGTGTTCCAGTTCTTCATCTCCACCTCGTTAATCATCGCTACTATGGTGGTGTACCGTCAACTGGGCTATATGCAGAATATTAAGCTCGGTTACGATAAAGAGCAGGTTTTGGTGATAAATGATGCCTATTCGCTTGGCAATAACATAGATGCCTTTAAGCAGCAACTCCTGCGCGACCCGCGGGTTACCCACGCCACCGTAACCGGCAGTGTGCCTGGTAGCAGCAATATGGATGGCACCCAGATATACGCGAAGGAATTTACCGATAAGCAAGAACATAAAGAGATACACACCAACATTTTCCATGTAGAAGATAGTTATCTCACTACCCTTGGTATAAAAATGGCTTTGGGCCGTAACTTCTCGTCAACAGAACCGGCAGATTCATCGGCAGTGGTGGTTAACGAGGCATTGGTACGCGATTTAGGCTGGGCCAATACCGACCCGATAGGCAAAACCATCGTACGATCTGGTCAGCGCGAGTTTAAGGTAGTAGGCGTGGTGAAAGATTTCTACTACAAATCGGCCAAAGAAAAAATCGGACCGCTGATGTTTATTCCCGGGCGCAGCAATATGCTGATGGCGGTAAAAGTGCACTCGGCAGATGTATCCGGCGTTTTAACCGATATTAAGAAACAATGGGACGAGTTCCGTGCAACCGCGCCTTTCAGTTACTCATTTTTAGATGAGCAATACGCCGCGCTATACAGTTCAGAGCAGCGCACGGGCCAGATATTTACCGCTTTTGCTCTTATCGCAGTTTTGATAGCCAGCCTCGGTTTGTTCGGCCTGGCAGCTTTCAGCATACGGCAAAGGGTAAAAGAAATCGGCATCCGCAAGGTGTTAGGCGCCTCATCGGGCACTATAACAGGCATGCTATCGGCAGAGTTTTTAAAGCTTGTTGGTATTGCCGTAGTGCTATCGGTACCGGTAACCTGGTACGCCATGCACAAATGGCTGCAGGATTTTGCTTACCGCATTGATATATCGTGGTGGGTGTTTGCGCTGGCCGGTCTTATAGCCATATTGGTTGCCTTTGTAACCGTAAGTTTTCAGTCGGTAAAGGCGGCGTTGGCCAACCCGGTAAAAAGTTTAAAAAACGAGTAACCTGGGTTGTAAAAATGTAGTCATAAATAAAAGCCATTTATATCAATCGATAGGATAGGGGTAAATGGTTTAGTGGTTGTAATGCTCATAAGATATAGATTCAAGACAACAAGAATCAAGAACAAAGAATCTGTGTAATCGGTGAATCAATTTTAAAATCGGTGAAATCAAAAAAATATGTTTAAAAACTACGTTAAAACGGCTTTCAGGAGCTTGATGAAAAATAAGGGCTTCACGGCCATCAACATACTTGGCCTGGCCTTGGGGCTTTGTGTGTGCATGCTTATTGTTTTTTATGTTATCGACGAATTGGGGTACGATACCTACAATACTAAGGCCCAGCGGATATACCGTGTAAATAACGATATTAAATTCGGCGGTAAAACCAGCCAGTACGCTGTTTCGCCGGCGCCGCTTGCGCAAACCGTAAAGAGCGATTTCCCCGAAGTGGAGCAAACTGTGCGCTTTAGGGGGCGTGGCGGCTTCAAGGTTAGAAAAGACGGACAGAACATCCAGGAAGAGCGCATGATTTACGTGGACTCCACCGTATTTGATGTATTCACCCTGCCCATGATACAAGGCAACCCCAAAACAGCACTCACCGAATCTAAAAGCGTGGTAATAAACGAAACCACAGCGATGAAATATTTCAATAGCACAAACGTAGTGGGCAAAATGCTTACCTTTAATGATAGCATTTTGTACAAAGTTACCGGTGTTATCAAGGATATCCCTAAGCAATCGCATTTCAATTACGATTTCTTGCTAGCGATGAGCGGGCTCGATGAAAGCAAGGAAAACGCTTGGCTCAGCAATAATTTCAATACATATATCGTATTGAAAAAGGGAGCCGATGCGCAGGCGCTTCAAGCTAAATTCCCTCCGTTTGTGGAAAAATACGTTGGCGGGCAACTACAAGCCGCCACCCACATGAGTTTTAGCGACTTTGAAAAGGATGGCAGCTACTTTAAACTTAGTTTGGTTGCGCTACGGGATATCCATCTCCGCTCCAACGCGCAAGTTGAACTGGGCGCTAATGGCAATATCCAGTACGTGTATATTTTTTCGGCAGCGGCTATTTTCATATTGCTCATAGCATGCGTAAACTTTATGAACCTTTCTACCGCCCGCTCATCCAATCGCGCCCGCGAGGTTGGCGTACGTAAGGTGTTGGGTTCGGCGCGTAGTTCGCTTATCGCGCAATTCCTGTCAGAATCAATTTTGGTTACCTTTGCTGCCACCGTTATAGCCCTTGCAGGGGCATGGCTGCTTTTGCCCGTATTCAACCAAATGGCCGATAAGCAACTGGCATTTACAAGCGCCACGTTTGTTTGGCTGTTACCCGCATTACTTGTTATCGTAGTTGTGATTGGCTGCCTGGCGGGCTCTTACCCGGCTTTCTTTTTATCGGCATTCCAACCGATAGACGTGTTAAAAGGTAAATTATCTTCCGGCTTTAAGGGCGGCATGCTGCGCAGCTTTTTGGTGGTGTTCCAGTTTGCCATTTCTATTTTGCTCATTATAGGCACGCTGGTAATTTACCACCAGCTTAAGTTTATCCAAAGTAAAGACCTTGGCTACGATCGCGAGCAAGTGCTCATCGTAAACAATACAGAAGTTTTAGATAAGCAGGCCAAAGTATTCAAACAGGAGATACAACGCCTGCCGGGTGTAAAAAACGCAACCTTAACGGGCTATATACCAACCGGCGGCTGGCGTAACAACACATCGATGTTCCAGAGCCCCACATTAGATACTAAGCATGCGGTATCTACCGGTGTATGGGATGTTGATGAAGATTATATAAGCACCATGGGCATGAAGATAAAATATGGCCGCGATTTTTCTGCAGAGATGAAGACCGATTCATCGGCAGTGATACTCAATGAAGCAGCCGTTAAGATACTAGGCTACAAAGATGCCCTGAATAACGAGCTTTATATGCCGGTGGATAACATGGCGAAGAAACTGAAAAAACTGCATGTAATAGGCGTGGTAAAAGATTTCAACTTCAGTTCGTTGCGCGAGAATATATCGCCGCTTGCGTTTTTATACGGTCAAAACTCGGGTGCTTTAAGCGTGCGTTTAAACCCCTCCAATGCTACCGCTGTATTGGCACAAATAAAAGCAAAGTGGCAGTCTATATCGCCAAATCAGCAATTTGGGTACTCTTTTATGGATGAAGATTTCGAAAACAGCTACCGTACCGAGCAACGCATCGGTAGCATATTCATCGCCTTTACCTCCATGGCTATCATCATCGCCTGCCTGGGCCTGTTTGGCCTGGCAGCGTATGCCGCCGAGCAGCGTACCAAAGAGATAGGCATCCGCAAGGTGCTGGGCGCCAGCGTAGGCATTATAGTGGGTATGTTATCAAAAGATTTTATAAAATTGGTATTGATTGCTATTCTCATCGCTACGCCACTTGCCTGGTACTTTATGCAACTATGGCTTAATGGCTTTGCTTACCAGGATGGGATAAAATGGTGGATCTTTGCAGCAGCGGCAGGTGGTGCCATTGCCATAGCATTTATAACCATCAGTTTCCAATCGATAAAAGCCGCACTGGCTAATCCGGTTACGAGCTTGAAGAATGAATAATTAGAGATTGGAGGTTAAAGATTAGAGGTTAGTTCTTGGTTGAACTAACCTTTTGTGTTTTAATGAGATCTTAAAACCTACCCTTTAATCTCCGTCCTCCGATCTCTAATCAGCAACTGTATCATAACCGTACAATAGCTGTTACGCATACGTACAGTGCATGGTTTGATTGTATTGTATAAATATCTGATAATAAGATATTTAATAGTTTGGTATTGGTTTTAAAGTAAAATCTGGGATTTAAGGCTTAAATTTTAGAATTTAGGCTTTAGATTTTAGAATTTATACCTTATGATTAACAATTACCTAAAAATTGCTTTTCGCAATCTGTTTAAAAATAAGCTCTATAGCCTTATCAATATAGGCGGTTTGGGCATAGGTATGGCCGTAAGCTTTATGCTGCTGCTATATGTTTACAATGAATTTACCTTCGATAAATTTTACCCGAACAACGACCGCATCTACTCGGTTTTGCGCAACCAGCCCGCAGATGGCGAAATACAAACCAGCGGCTCGATATCCTCGCCTGTTGCGGGAGCGATGCTGGCCGATTTACCCGAAATAGAGCAAGCAGCCCGCACCAACTGGCACGACGATCACCTGTTTAAGTACGGGGAAAAATCGATCAACATACCAATGCTATCTGCAGATCCATCTATCCTGGATATTTTCAGCTATGAATTTGTGCGTGGGAATAAAAACACCGCATTTAAAGAACTTTCGTCCATCGTGTTGACCGAAAAAGGCGCAAAAATCATTTTCGGAAACGACGACCCGATGGGTAAGACGGTGAAAATAGATAATTCTCGCACGGTAACTGTTACCGGCATTATCAAGGATCTTCCGCCCAATTCTTCACGAAAATTCCAGGCGCTCGGTTCCTGGGCGATGCTGGAGGCTGATTTGCCCTGGATGAAAACCGGCACCAACTGGGGCAATTTTTCGTTGCGCACCTATGTGCTGGTAAAAAAAGGCGCTAACATGCAGCGACTTAACGCAAAGTTGGCCGGCCTTATACGCAAACACAACCCCGAGGACAAAGAGAACAAGCTGATCCTGTCCAGGTTTTCTGACGGGCACCTGTACGGGGAGTTCAAGAACGGCGTAAGCGTTGGCGGACAGATTGCCTACGTAAGGCTGTTCCTGGTGTTGGCTATAGGCATACTGCTCATCGCCTGCATCAATTTCATGAACCTGTCTACTGCCCGATCAGAGAACCGCGCCCGCGAGGTTGGTGTGCGCAAGGTAGTAGGGGCAAGCCGCTTCTCGCTAGTTTGGCAGTTCATGGGCGAATCGCTGTTGATGTCCTTCATCTCTTTTGTGGCGGCGCTGCTGATTATGCATGTATCGATCGATTTCTTCAATGGGATGACGCATAAAAACCTGTCTATCCCTTACAACCTCAACTACTTCTGGATTGCGGGGTTCGGTGTAACGCTCATAACCGGCATTATTGCGGGCAGTTATCCGGCTTTGTTCTTGTCGTCGTTCAGGCCTGTTAAGGTGCTCAAGGGTATCAATAATGCCGGCAAGGCTACGCTTAGGCCGCGGCAGGTACTGGTTACCTTGCAGTTTGTATTTGCCACGGGACTAATCTTATCTACCATACTTATCTACAAACAGCTCAACTATATCAAAAACCTACCTACAGGTTATAACAAGGATGGCCTTGTAGAGCTTTCGCTGGTGGGCAAGATATACGACCAGTTCGAGAGCTTCCGCAACGATGCTATTGCATCGGGCGCGGTTACCGAGGCATCCAGCACATCGAACACTATTACTCATGATGGCGGCTCATCCTGGGGCATCACATGGCCGGGGCAACTGCCGGGCGAGGAGAAACTTCCCATCAGCCAGATGGTTACTACGTATCATTTTACCAAAACATTCGATTTAAAGGTATTGCAGGGACGCGATTTCGATATCGGCCGCCCTTCAGATACTACAGCCATCATGCTGAACGAATCGGCAGTGAAACTGATGCGCCTTAAAGACCCCGTAAGCACTATCGTCTTTTGGCAAGGAGCCAATCGCACAGTAGTAGGCGTGGTGAAAGATTTTATTTGGGGGAGGGCGTCCGAACCCATAAAACCGGTCATTATCGGCTTTATGAAGGGTTGGGCTGGCACAGCTAGCCTAAGGCTCAATAAAAACATGTCGGTATCCAGCGCGTTAGCCAAATTGGAAACCGTTTACAAAAAGTACAACGCCGAATACCCCTTCGATTACAAATTCGTTGATGAGCTGTACGACGAGAAATTCAGCAACGAGCAGTTGCTGGGCAAGCTCACCAACTCGTTTACCGTGCTGGCTATCGTAATATCCTGCCTTGGCCTATTCGGGTTGGCATCTTTCTCTGCCGAGCAGCGCCGCAAAGAAATCGGCATCCGCAAGGTGCTGGGCGCATCGGTACGCGACCTGTGGTTTAATTTGTCAAAAGAATTCATCGTGTTGGTTACGATCGGCTTTGTGGCTGGCGCGGCCTTCAGCATGTATTTTATGGGGCAATGGCTGCAAAGCTATACCTACCGCACAGATATGAGCATATGGGTTTTTGCGGCAACCATCTTCATCAGCCTTGCGGTGACATTAATAACCGTAAGCTGGCAAGCCATAAAGGCAGCGGTAACCAATCCGGTGAGGAATTTAAGGAGCGAATAACAGGTCATTGAGTCATTGAAATAGCATGATTTAACTGGCTTAACAAATACTAAAATGACCCAATGACGCGAAGCAAAATGACACAATGACTTAAATATTATGATAAAAAATTATTTCAAAATCGCCCTCCGCGGCTTCCGCAGACACAAGCTGTTTACCTTCATCAATATTGTCGGGCTATCTATCGGTATCAGCGCTGCGCTGGTGATATACCTCATTGTACATTTTGATTTTACGTTCGATAAATTCCACAAGGATAGCGATCGGATATATCGCGTTACCACCGATTATTCCTTTGCCGGAGAGGTTGGGCATAATGGCGGGGTAACCATGGCCCTTGCACCTGCGCTCGACGCTGAAGCCACCGGTATTGAACAGGTGGCTCCGTTTTATATTTATTGGGAGGTGAACGTACAGGTGCCGAACGGCTCCAACGCCGACGGTAAATTCAAGAAACAAGGCGGTGTTATTTTTGCCGATGACCACTATTTCGACCTATTCGATCATACATGGGTTGCGGGTAATAAAAAGAATGCCCTTAAAGAGCCTAATACGCTGGTGCTTACAACAAAGCAAGCTAAAATATATTTCCCCAACCTTGCTTACGCCGATATGCTGGGCAAGCAGGTTATCTACGACGATTCGCTGAAAACAACTGTAACCGGTATCATAGAACCGTTTACGCAGAACACCGATTTTAAAGCACACGATTATATTTCCTTTATCACCGGCACCACCGACCACTTCATAAAAGGCAATTTCGAAACGGCAGAATGGGGGAACACTAATTCGGCATCGCAGCTGTTCATCAAACTTTTGCCAACAGCATCGCCCGAAAAAATAGAAAAACAGCTGAATGCCATGCTGGCCAAGCATAACCCGCCCAAGCCAGAAGATAAAGGCAACACGCAAGGCCTGCACCTGCAACCCATCAGCGATATCCACTTCGATCAGTTGTATGGAGGTTTAGACGGCGTGCGCACCGCCAGCAAAACAACTTTATATGGCCTGCTGGTTATTGCCGCCTTCCTGCTGATATTAGGCTGCATCAACTTTATCAATCTTACTACGGCGCAGGCCTCGCAACGCGCCAAAGAGATAGGCATACGCAAAACCATGGGCAGCAGGCGCGGCCAGCTGATTATGCAGTTTTTAAGCGAAACGTTTTTGATAACGCTGTTCGCCGTCATCATCTCTGTTGCAATAGCACCGGTTATACTGAAACTCTTTGCCGATTTTATTCCCGAAGGGATTACCATAAACATACTGGCCCAACCAAATTTGGTGGTATTTTTAATATTGCTGACCTTATTGGTGAGCGGCCTATCGGGTTTTTACCCTGCAATGGTATTATCGGGCTATAAACCGGTTACGGTGCTTAAAAACCAATCGGCAACCAATAGCAGTAAATCGCGCAATGCCTGGCTGCGCAAATCATTAACGGTTACGCAGTTTGTTATAGCCCAGTTCTTTATTATGGCTACGCTGTTGGTAAGTAAGCAGATATACTACGCTTTGCATAAAGACCTAGGCTTTAAAAAGGACGCTATTGTAAACATCAGCACTCCATTCAAACAAATAAATACCGATAAGCAGCAGGTGTTTATGAATAAGATCCGCGCAGTTTCGCAGATAGAATTGATGAGCATAGGAGGGGCACCTCCATCATCGGGCAATACAAACTCCACTACCGTTACTTATAAGGATGGAAAAAAGGAGATAAAAACCGACCTGCAACAGAAGTTTGCCGATGAGAACTACCTGAATGTTTATCGGATAAAATTGCTGGCGGGTCGTAACCTGCGCCCTGCGGACACAACGGGTGCCGGGAATATTGTCATTAATGATACTTATGCTAAAGTGTTAGGGTTCCGTAACCCTAATGATGCTATTGGCAAACAACTCAATTATAACGATAAGCAGAAAACAATTGTGGGCGTAACCGCAGATTTTTACCAGAAATCGCTTCATTCACCTATAAAACCACTTGCTATCCTGCAGCCCGGGAACAGAAAGTGGAACAACCGCACTTTCCATATTGCGCTTAAACCACAAACTGCGGGCGGTACCGAATGGAAAACCGCAATAGCGAGTTTCGAGAAAATATGGAAGGAAGTTTACCCGGAAGACGATTTTGAGTACTCCTTTTATGATGAGGATATTGCCAAGTTTTATACCGCCGAGCA
The DNA here is from genome assembly GCF_056404435.1 of Mucilaginibacter sp. P2_D11. Classification (NCBI taxonomy): domain Bacteria; kingdom Pseudomonadati; phylum Bacteroidota; class Sphingobacteriia; order Sphingobacteriales; family Sphingobacteriaceae; genus Mucilaginibacter; species Mucilaginibacter sp. P2_D11. The sequence goes on along the minus strand of NZ_JBFUEA010000005.1, from coordinate 317,771 downwards.
GCACACCTCCCAATTGCTCAGCTGGGCAACCGGGCTATCCATTTTCATCAGTTGCCTGGGCTTGCTGGGGCTTGCCATTTATACCACCAGCCAGCGCACCAAAGAGATTGGCGTACGTAAAGTACTAGGCGCATCGGTAGCGCAAATAGTTACGCTGCTGTCTACCGAGCTGATATGGCTCATTGTACTGGCATTTGTGCTGGTAACGCCGTTAGCCTGGTACGCCATGCAAAAATGGATGGAAGATTTTGCCGACCGTACCGCCATTAGTTGGTGGATATTTGCCCTTAGCGGCGGTGGCATGCTGGCAGCAGCATTGATAACCCTGAGCTTCCAAACCGTAAAAGCCGCTATTGCAAATCCGGTTAGGAGTTTGAGGAGCGAATAGGCCCCACCCAACCCTCCCCGGAAGGGAGGGCTACAGGTCATTAAAAAAGTCTCCCCTTCCGGGGGAGATTTAGAGGGGGCTAATTGCTATAACCTAATGAATTAAAAATAAATCGGTGTAATCTAAGTTAATCGGTGGAATCGGTGCCAATAAATAAATCGCTGTGATCTGAGCCAATCGGTGGAATCGCCCCCAAAAACGTTAAAAACAAAAAACATAAACTATGCTTAGTGCCAACCTAAAATTAGCTTTCAGAAATCTTTTCAGAAACCGCTTGTACACCACTATAAATTTGATAGGCCTTGGCGTTGCAAGCGCATTTTGTATCTTGATTTTTCTGTATGTAAAAAACGAACGCTCATTTGATAATTTTCACAACGACGAAAATCGATTATTTAGGGTAGAGGTATCGGACAATGATACGGCAGGTTTGGGCGGTAACAAGAATTTCTTTTCGTTTTTAATGCGCGATGCTGAGCAAATAAAACAGCTGGCAACTCCTCCCATATTGGCCGTAGATCTTAAAAAGAACTTCCCGGAAATTGAGCACGCGGTGCGCCTTTACGGCATAGGCGACCAGGTGGTACACATAGGCAACCAAAACTTTAAAGAAAAAAGCGACAATCTCACTTATGCAGATGCCGACTTTTTCGAGGTGTTTAACTTCCCCTTGCTGCATGGCAACCCTCAAAGTGTTTTGCAGGGGCATAATAAAGTGGTGATCAGCCAAAAACTGGCCGAAAAATATTTTGGTAAGGATGATGCAGTTGGCCAGGTATTCGCCTTGCCTAATATGGATAGTACTTTATATACAGTTGCCGGTGTGGCCAAAAACTTCCCGGCAAATTCCAGTTTCCAGTTTGACATGGTTATCCCGCTGGAATCTGAACCAGAATACAAACAACGGCTTACCGAAGGGTTAAACTCATCAAGCATGCAGCTTGTTGTTAAATTGAAAGAGAATGTTGATGCTGACAAGTTCAAATCAAAATTAATAGCGTTTTCGAAGCAATATTATAGTGCCTTCAATAAAACTATACAAGCGCTTGATCCTAAAAGTCCGCTCGTGACTACAAGCTTACTTTTGAGGCCTTTTAACCAGGCACACTACAATCAGAGCCCCGGATGGGGGCACTATACAAATCTGAAGAACGTGTACCAACTAAGTACGCTTGCTGTGATCATATTACTGATAGCGTGCTTAAATTATGTGTTATTAACGCTCACCAGCGCCCTTTCGCGCTCGCAGGATATCGGCATACGCAAAACAATTGGAGCCAACCGGAAGCAAATCATCCTAAAATACTACATCGAAACGCAACTGCTTGCTTTTGTCGCAGCGATGGTCGGCTTGTTAATAGCAGTTACGGCGCTACCCTTCTTTGGGCGGCTTACCGGCACCGACTTGTCGATAACTTACTTCTCTTTTGGCGATATCGCAATTATGCTATTCGTTTTCGCTATCGTTTTGGGCTTGTTGGCGGGTATCTACCCGGCTTTGGCTATGTCCGGCTTAAAACCATTAAATATTATGCGAGGGTTTTCTGCCTATCGCATTAACCCGGTACTGTCAAAAAGCCTGGTCATACTACAATTTACCATTTGCATCATATTGGTTATCTCTGCCCTTGCAGTTAATAAGCAAATGCGGTTTATAAACGAAACCAGTATGGGCTTTGATAAAGACCAGGTGCTGCTTTTACGAAGCCCTTACGGCTGGAACGATAAACAAAAGGCTGATGCCTTAAAAGGGCGAATTTACCACTTTGCCGAAACCGAACCCGAAATTGAGGCGGCTACAGGCACATCATTCGCTTTTGGGGCACACAACAGGAGTAACTTTTTTATTAATGGCGCAAAAACGATGGTGCAGCAACTCAATGCGGATTATAGTTATCTTGATTTTAACAAGATTCCGATTGTTGCCGGTAGGAATTTCTCCAGGGATATCACCACAGACAGTAGTAAATATATTGTTCCTGATCCGCAAAAAACACATCAGGGTTCCTCGGCACGTCACACTATTATCGTGAACGAAACGCTGTATAGAATGCTCGGCAAGCCCCCTTTAAACCAAATTAACGAGACGATGGGCGGCATAATAATAGGGGTTAGCAAAGATTACCACACTGACGACCTCACCAAAAAAATCGAGCCCGCATATCATACGGTTAATGCCGGCCCTATCTATTTGTATTGGCTTAAGATAAAGGCCGGGCAAAGCATCCCTAAAACGATGGACAAGATAAAGGCAACATGGGATGAGGCTACCGGCAACCTGCCGTTTACTTATACATTTTTAGATGACGACGTGGCAAAAAGCTACGAAGCCTACCTTAACTGGATGTTCACCATTACAGCTTCTTGTGTAATTGCAATCATCATTGCCTGCCTGGGGCTGTTCGGGCTATCGGGCTTAAGTACGATCAACCGCACAAAGGAGATCGGGATCCGTAAGGTTTTGGGCGCATCGGTGGCCAACCTGTTTTTGTTGCTTAACATGGGTACCTTTATACTGGCGCTGTGCTCGTTTGCCGTTGCCGCGCCCGTTGCTTATTACCTGGTGCACCAATGGCTTGATAATTTTGCCTACCGGATAAAACCCGATTGGGCGCTGTTTGCATCTGCAGCCATTATAGCAATACTCACAGCCGTTATCGCAGTAAGCTACCATACCGTAAAGGCTGCAATTGCTAATCCGGTGAAGAGTTTGAGGAACGAGTAGGGTTAAATCATTGAGTCATTAGGTCATTGAGTCATTGGCTGTTGTTATTGGGATAATGAGCCAATGACGCGAAGCAAATGACTCAATGACAATTAAGTTAACTAATGTTAAATGCTTAGGTTTTTGTGCGTATTGTGCTGATATTGTACGGTATTAGGCGGCTTTTAACCAACCGGTAATCACATGATCAAAAACTACTTTAAACTGCCTCTGCGTGCTTTGTCGCGGCATAAGTTATACGCGGCAATCAATATTTTCGGTCTCTCGCTGGGCATTGGCTGTAGTATTATCCTGTTCCAGTTCATTAGCTATCACTTAAGTTTCGATACTTATCATCACGATGCTAAACAAATATACCGGGCGGTAACCGAACTAAGGGTTGGCGACGGCAGCGTGGTGTACGAATCGGGCAATTCGATAGCGCTGGCTACCAACGCTAAAGCTAAGATACCCCGGGTAAAAGATGTTGCGGTAATGAACCGGCTACGGAAGGTTACGATAGGCATCCCGCAGGCAGATGGCAGTAACAAGCTCTTTGCGGAGAACGATATTGCTTCACTTACCGACCCGCATTTTTTTAACCTTTTCGATTACCAATGGGAGCAGGGCAATAAAAGCACGGCACTTAACGAGCCCAATACGGTTGTATTAAGCCATAGCATCGCCCAAAAATATTTCGGCAGCCAGGACGTGCTTGGTAAGTTGCTGAAGCTCGATAGCAAAAACACCTTCAAAGTAACAGGTGTGGTTACTGACCATCCCGCTAATACGGATATCAAGACGGATATCTTCCTGTCGCTCGCTTCTCTCAAAAACGTCCATCCCGATGACGCGAAGGAGTGGCTCAACAACTGGGGGTATATCGATTCGCGCAACAGTATATTTCTATTGCTGGCTGATGGCGCATCTGCCAAAGGAGTGGAACGCGATATCAAAAATATGAGTAAGCCCGATATGGGCGATACGCAATCGGCCTTTACGTTTTTGCTGCAGCCACTGAGCGAGGTGCATTTTGATGGCCGATATACGGGCGTGATCCAGCGGTCGCTGTTGGTTACTCTGGGTATTGTAGGGTTGATGCTGCTGGTGATTGCCTGTGTAAACTTTATCAATATGGCTACGGCGCAAAGCTTCAAACGCGCTAAAGAAATTGGTACCCGCAAAGTGCTGGGCAGCACGCCAGGGGCCATATTTATCCAATTTATCACCGAAACGGCGTGTATTGTGATTATCGCCGCGTTATTAACCGTTGTTTGGACCCGGCTGTTTTTACCGGTATTGAACGTGTGGTTACAAACCCAATTGAGTTTCAATTTTCTTCGCGATGGTCAGTTAACGCTTTTCGTAGGCGTGTTATTGGTGATAGTAATACTCGCAGCGGGTTCATATCCGGCAATGATATTGAGTCGCTTTAAGCCGGTGACGGCTTTGAAGAGCCGGGTTAACGATAGCGCACAATCCGCAAGCTTCGGTCGCAAAGGGTTAATCGTTTTTCAGAATGTAGTGGCGCAGGTGCTCATCATCGGTACGATATTGATAACCATGCAGGTAAAGTTCCTTAAATCTGCAGATTTGGGTTTCAACAAGGAAGCCGTAATTGTGATGCCCGTGCCCGATGCCGCAAAAAGCAAAACCGACTACCTGCGCAACCAACTGATGGCACAGCCCAATATAAAAAGCGTGAGCTATTGCGACAGGCCCGCTGCCTCGATACAAAATAACGGCGGCTCGGTAAAATACGATAACCGAAACTGGGAGAATTTTACCGGCTATACTATAGTTGGCGATGCGGATTTTGTTAAAACTTTTGGCGTTAAGCTTATTGCCGGCCGAAACATTATGGAAGCCGATACCGCAAGCGAGTATATTGTAAACGAAACCATGGTGCAAAAGCTTGGCCTGAAAAGTCCGGATGCTGTACTCGGGCATAAATTCGTTGCGGGCGGCCTCACCGGCAACCCCGGAATTATAGTAGGTGTGATGAAGGATTTTCACAACAAATCGCTTTACAGTGAAATTCAGCCCGAATCCATTTGCACCATACGCAAAGAATACCGTTTTGCGGCGGTAAAGATTGGGTCGCAAAACGTATCGGCTACTATCGAAAGCATCAAGCAAAACTGGCAGCACGTGTATCCGGAAAACGTTTTTGAGTACCGTTTTCAGGATGAGCAGATAAGCGATTTTTATCAGAAGGAAGAATTGATCAATAAACTCATTCGCTCCAGCGCACTGATTGCCATCTTCATCAGCTGCCTTGGCTTGCTGGGCCTTATATCGCTGTTAACGCTGCAACGTACCAAAGAAATCGGCATCCGAAAGGTGCTGGGCGCCTCAGTAGCTAATATTACTTCCCTGTTAACAGTAGATTTTTTAAAGCTAATCGTTATCGCTGTAGTTATAGCATCGCCCATTGCCTGGTTTGCCATGAGCCAATACCTGCAAAACTTTGCTTACCGCATTGATATTAAATGGTGGGTATTCGTAATATCAGCTGCTTCGGCTTTGCTTATTACATTTATTACGGTTGGCTATCAATCGATAAAGGCGGCCTTGGCCAACCCGGTGAAGGCTTTGCGGAGCGAGTAGGGGTAGTTGATGATTCATTAATCGAGGACTTCGTAACCAATACGCAGTATAAACTTTGGGTCGGTGATACCGATGCGGGCACGAGACTGTTACAATAAATAATTACCCCCGCAAATAAAATTGCCTGTTGCGAAAGGGGCTGCGTTTGCGTAATATAAAAAAACACCGTCATGAAACCAATCATCGCTATCCGTTATTGCCTGCTGTTGGCCGTGCTCATACTGGCCATCAATTCCTGTAAGAAATCCGGTAGTACGCCAACCAACCTTATAGGTACCTGGAACGAACCCACAAACCCGGCAGGTTATGGCCGCAGTGTATCCTTTGGTGCCAATGGGAGTTTCAGCGCCATATTTGTCGCATATCCTCGTCCCGACGGTGCCGGAGGAGTATCGGTAGGCTCTACCACAATTTTCAAAGGTACTTTTTCCGTGAAGCGCGACAGCTTGCTTACCCATATCAGCACCATGTCGGTACAAGAGGATGCCGGTACCCCGGTGGTTACCCCATCAACCCAAAAGCTTTTCGAATACGCTACGTTTAAAGTGGATAATAACAAGCTCACCATCAATTACACCACGTACCCGGCAGATGCGCCGGTGCCTACCCACGTTAATTACACAAAGGCGGCCTCTAATTAATACTTTTTTACGTTTTGCAGGTTTGGCAATTTGGCCCGCTTATGTCTTTGATTAAAAGCTGATAATAAATATATTAGCCTTGATTATGAAAGCCGCCAAACCCAAAACCGAAGTATTGGCTGATACGCCCGGCGTGGATGCCCTGCTGCAAAAGCTTGATCACCCGCTTAAAGATGTTTTGCAGTCGCTTCGCCAGGTAATAATGGGTGCCGATTGCCAGATAGGCGAACATGTGAAATGGAATGCGCCAAGCTTTCTTTACATAGGGGAGATGCCCCCCTTTAACCCTAAGGAATACAAACGGTATATCATCGTATCCAACTTTTTTAGAAAAGACTGCATCCGTCTGGTGTTTCCAAGCGGGGCAAAAGTTAACGACACCAGCGGCTTTTTGGAGGGCGATTATGCCGATGGCCGCCGCCTTGCACATTTCTATAGCCTGGAAGATGTGGTGGCCAAAAAGGGTACATTGCAGCAAATCATCAGAACCTGGCTGTCCCTATTGGAAAAGTAAATCGGATTTATCGCATCTTTGGTATTGATTATTTTTTTATCAAAAACCAAAATACCCGGCGCCATACGCACAGAATAATTCAGGATCGCAATTAACGATGAAGATATACTTTCTATACGGCACATATGCTGCGCGAAAATGCGCTTCCCTCTTATCGGCTATGCTCTTGTTTTTTTATTCTGCCGGCTTTGCACAAAACCGCGATACGCTCAACAACGTATCGCCCTTTATTATCAACCAATACACCGTACTGCCCGATGCGAATTATAGCATAGATAAGGTAGCAACTGATGCCAGCCTGCCATTTAAGCAAGACTCGCTACGGGCACCGGTGGCCAGTTACTACTGGATTAAGCTGAGCATATTAAATCCATATCCCAATAACGAAATGTACAGGTTGTCGCTTGCTAACAGGGGCCTTAACTTTACGTTTTACCAATATAACCCCGCAAGCAAAAAATGGGAGGGGAGCGCAGGCGGTTTAAACGCAAAGGACAAACGGCGACGGCTGGGTGCCATAGCCTGCTTGCTGCAAAAACACGCAGAAAACATCTTCTACATTAAAATAGCGCTTACCGATGAAAAACCATTTGGTTATGTAGCGAAGCCCGAAATTAAACTGGAAAAGGAAGTAGCCTTCGCCGCCGATGAGCTTTTTATCAAACTATGTTACCTGGCCTGTTGCATAGTTATTATCAGTTTTGCGGGGTATAACCTGTATGTTTACTTCCAGCTGCATGATAAAACATACTTGTATTATGTAATTGTGCAATTTGGTGCGCTGATATTCTTTACAGCCGACAAGTTTTTTTTCAATGTGTTGCTACCTGTCCGCGGTTACAACGTAAACGTTACGTCCGATCAAAAACTGTACTTTTTCGATGTGAACAATTTTCTCTTGCATGTTGCGGTAATCGTTATTTTTTGCGGGTTTATACAGTTTACGCGCGCTTACCTGCGCACCAAACAAACTATGCCGTTTTACGATAAGGTGCTTCGGGGGCTTTCATATACGTACTTTTTTCTCGAAGCCATCCCCATATCAATTACTATTTCGGGCATCTATTTCATTAATGTAGTCCCTGCCGCTAATGTTTTTATTATCATTATTGCGGTTGCTTGCCTTGTAACGGGCACCGTAGCTTATCGCAAAAAGGTGCCTGCGGCCAGTCATTTTTTAGCGGCCCACTTCTTGCCGGTTTTGTTCGTAGCGGGCTCTTCGGCGTTTATACTGATGTATGGGAGGGGTAGCACGCTGCTGCCCGAGATTGCAATTCTATCGCAGATACTTACCTTTGCCGTGGCCCTGGTTGCCCGCGTAAAGCTCATTAACGAGGATTTGAAAGCGAAAGCCATACAGGCTATACAATTAGAGGCCAATGTTACCGTGGCCGAGTACAAACGTTTGCTTGTCGAGGGCGAAAACAAAAACATTACGCTTACTATGGAGCTTGAACGCGAAAAAAATGAGCAGCTGCAGCAACGTCTGGAGGCCAACCAGCGCGAGTTGGTGGGCAATAGCCTGTACATACATCAAAAAAATAAAGTACTTGCAGATCTGAGTACCCAAATGCAGGATATGCAAGCCATGAACCCCAGCGTAAGTAACGAAGCGATAAAGAACATACACGCATCGTTAAAAGGGGCTCAGCATGTAGACGATGGATGGGATAAGTTTAAGATACACTTTGAGCAAGTGCGCCCCAGTTTTTTTGATAACCTGCAAACCGCCTACCCAACGCTCACCAGGCACGAACAAAGGCTGTACGCATACTATCATATCAACCTGTCTACCAAAGAGATAGCCGCGTTGCTTAATATTACCCCGGCAAGCGTGAGGCAAGCTAAAGCCCGGCTCAACAAAAAGATGAATTTGGTGAGTAAAGAGGGGAAGCAATTTCACTAAGCCAGGGAGTTAACCAAATTTTAATATCGACGCTAATTATACGCTGTTATTGCCTTGTCCGAAACAATCTGTATATCATACACCCTGCGCAAAGGGTTATACGGCACAGCATCATTCACCATTACATAAATACTTCCCAAATCTTTTACGGTGTAGGCCTGTACATCGGCAGTGCTGGTAGTTTTGTTGAGGTAGTCGGCTATGGAGTTGTATATAAGGTTGTACTGCTGCAGTTCGTTGGTTTCTATTTCAATAAATAATCGCCTGCCATCTACACGCAGGTTTATGTTATTATAAGTACCACCGGGGATAGCCAGCGTGTATTTGCGAGTGTTTTTCTTGAGGTTTTTTTCGGCGAGGGTGTAACCCTTGGAGGTAAAAAAGGTATCGGCCCTGTTGATATTGTTATGTAGCAGGTAACTGAGGTCATCGTACGATACCAGGTTGCTTTGGGCGGAGCAAGTAAAACAAAAAAACAAGGCTACTGCCGATATGATAAATCTCTTCATGATATATATTGAGTGAACACGAATTTCACTAATTAAAAGCACAGTTTATCACTTACCACAGGATTATTACCAAGAGGTTTGTTTTCAAATATTCCGCTGTTGTTAGCGAGAATTCTTCTTAATTCGTGTGGTTCGTGTTCACTCAACTCGTGTCAATTTAAATTCAACTTTTCGGTAAATCGTGAAATTTGTCCTTTTGGTGAAATTCGTGTCCATATCATTATTACCTTAGCAAAATTATTTTAATACCATGCCTACTATAAAATTAGCCCGCATAAGCGGCGAATACGGTTTCGAGGCCCATGACGAATATGGCCACACCGTGCGGATGGACAGCAGCCCCGAAAGCGGCGGCGAAAACTTTGGCGTACGCCCCATGCAAATGTTGCTGATGGGACTAGGCGGATGCTCGGCCATTGATGTAATTGCCATCCTGCGCAAGCAGCGCCAGAATGTTGCAGACTATGAGATGGTTATTAGCGGCGAACGCGAGGCTGGTAAAGAGCCATCGCTTTGGCAAACGATCAATTTAGAATTTCATTTATACGGCGAGGTTGACGAGGAAAAGGCCAACAAGGCCGTTGAACTGTCGCTTGGCAAATACTGTTCGGTTGCAGCCACGCTTTATAAGGCCGAAGCCGATATCAAATGGCAGGTGTTTGTACACCCGGCCAAATAATTATATACTACTGCAATAAAATGTCACAAGAATTAGATCCGATAACCAAGGCTATACGCATACGCGCACCAAAAACACTTCAGAACGAGCATTCATCGCCGCTATATTTAACCAGCAGCTTTACCTTTAACGAGGCCGAAACTATGCGCGCCGCCTTTGCTGATGAGAACGATGAGAATATTTACAGTCGTTTCAGCAACCCAACGGTTGACGAATTTGTGGCCAAGATGTGCGCTTTGGAAGGCTGTGACGATGGTTTCGCTACTTCGACAGGTATGAGCGCTATTTTCAGCAGCTTTATGGGCCTGCTGCAAAGCGGCGACCACCTGCTGTGCTGCAGCTCGGTTTTCGGCAGTACGTTTACCATCGTAAACAAATACCTGCCAAGGTATGGCATCACCTGCACGCTTATCCCGGCAAACGATAAAGAAGCCTGGGAAGCGGCCGTGCAGCCAAACACCAAAATGCTTTACCTGGAAACACCTACCAATCCGCAGTTGGAGGTGATAGATTTGGAATGGGCCGGGCAGTTCACAAAAAAGCATAACCTGATTTTCAACGTAGATAATTGCTTTGCAACGCCATTGCTTCAACGGCCGGTTGATTTTGGTGCGGATATCATCGTACACTCGGCTACCAAATGGATAGACGGGCAGGGCAGGGTACTTGGCGGCGTAATTGTAGGCCGAAAGGATCTTATTAAAGAAATTTATATGTTTTGCCGCAACACTGGCCCAGCCATGTCGCCTTTCAACGCCTGGGTGTTAAGCAAAAGTTTAGAAACTCTGGACGTGCGCATGGAGCGCCACTGCGCAAACGCGCTCAAGATTGCCAAAACGCTGCAAAGCAACCCCAACGTTAGCTGGGTTAAGTACCCGTTTTTAGAAGGGCACCCACAGTACGACATTGCCAAAAAGCAAATGAAAGCAGGCGGCGGCGTATTATGCTTCGAAATAAAGGGTGGCGTTGTTGCAGGTCGCAAATTTTTAGATGCTTTGGAATTGCTCTCGGTAACGGCCAACCTGGGCGATAGCCGCAGCATAGCCTCGCACCCGGCAAGTACTACACATAGTAAACTAACTGATACAGAACGAGCTTCGGTAGGCATTACGCCCGGTCTGATACGCATATCGGCGGGTTTGGAGAAAGCCGAAGACGTAATAAACGACATAGTGCAGGCTTTAGAAAAAAGCCTGGCATAAATCATCTATGGAGCAAGCAATTCCCATACAAACCCTACATCTTTTCCCGGTGTTGGATAAGTTGTTACTGGAATTGCTTGCCTCCTTATCTCCCGAAGAATGGCATATGCCTACCGTTGCCAAACAGTGGAGCGTTAAGGATATTGCCGCACACTTGCTTGATGGTAACATACGCGCCATTGCTGCGCTTCACGGCTATCAAAGCAATGAACCTCCTCCCCAAATAAACAATTACCAGGATTTGGTTGCTTACTTAAACAACTTGAATGCCGTTTGGGTAAAAGCCATGAAAAGGGTTAGTCCCACTTACCTGATTGCACAACTGGGGAGCACAGGCGAACACTATATCAAATACCTGCACACGCTACCACCCTTTGCGCCGGCCATGTATTCGGTTGCCTGGGCAGGGGAGCACACCTCGCTCAACTGGTTCCACATTGCAAGGGAATACACCGAAAAATGGCACCACCAGCAGCAGATACGCGATGCGGTGGGTAGGACCGGTTTGATGTCTAAAGAACTTTTCTATCCATTGATAGCTACTTTTATGTACGCTTTACCGCATACTTACCGTAACAGCCTTGCCGACGAGGGAACCCTAGTGAAGGTTATCGTTACCAGCGATGCCGGCGGCGAATGGTATTTAACACGCATTGCTGACAGATGGGAATTGAGCAAAGACCTGTCTACCGAAAGGGCAAGTGCTTCTATATCCCTAAACCCCGACAACGCCTGGAAACTGTTCACCAAAGCCATAACTCCCGATGCCGCCCGCGCGGCCGCAGTTGTTGAGGGTGATAACCGGCTTGTGGCACCTATATTTGGGATGCTTGCGGTGATGGCCTAAAATTATTTCTCGGCTTGCCGGATATTTCCTTATCTTTTCAGCACCAAACCCAACACAATGAAGTCCCTGTTTCTATTCGCTCTCTTCTTTTTTATTGTCGGCTCAGTTGTAGCACAAAACGATGTTAAGCGGAATATTATCTTCCACAGCCTTGGCAAAGACAGTGTTGCCCTAAGCCTTACGGATAATTATTATTTAACCGAGGATACCTGCGCGGCAATTGTACGGTACGCGCATTTTAATTTCCATACAAAAACGTTTACGGGCAAATTCCGGGATGTGGTTAAAGGTGCCGCCAACGTTGTTTTAGCAGAGGGTAATTATAATAGTTCGGGCAAAAAAGATGGGGCCTTTACTGTTTACTACCCAAACGGGAGCCTTTATGCCAAAGGCAATTACAAGAACAATTCTTTCGACGGCAAATGGCAGATTTTTTACGACGACGGTAAGCCCCAATTGGTATTTGAAGATAGCCGCGATGGTTATAAGATTTGGGACGCATGGCTGCCGGATGGCACACATTCCGTTGAAAACGGTAAAGGCGAGTTTACGGTAGACGGAAAAGCAAGCTTTTGGAAAGGTGCTGTACTGAACGGCCGGCCCGACGGCAATTGGAAACTTTATGACACGCAAAGCGACAGGATTTTTGCCACCGAGTATTTCGAGCACGGCAAATTTCAGGATGGCACCAGCGATTATTCACGCTACTCAGGTAAAACCCTGATAACGCTGGTGTACACTTATTTCGCATTCAAGAATGCCGAAAATATGGCGCCATCGTTCCAAATATGCCCGGAAGCCATCGGCGATGACGGCCCTGGCCAGCATATCGCGGCCAACGCGCATTTTGCCCATGGATCCGATACTTTTATGGAAGACCTGCAACGCGCGGTGTCCACTTATTTCAACAGCATTACCTACCTGCGCGATAACAGCAGGAACTTTAAGATAGAGGGCGAGATATCCCCCGAAGGGAAGTTCAGCAACATGCACAGCGGTGCAGAAATGGGCCGTGGCATACTCTACCAGCTGAAGCTTTTGCCTGCGCTAACACCGGCCACCATTGATGGGAAACCAGTTGCACAGAAATTCGTGATGTCATTTATTTTCAAAGATGGATTCTATTCCTTCAATTACAATTTGCTGCCTCTTTAAGTAAAAAACCCGAAACTGTATAGTTTTTAATGCATAAACGCCGCCATTTTTAATTTATACGAATATAATTTTCGTTTTCGTGTATTAAAATACGACTCTTAGTAATCTGCTATCGGATAGCGCATTAGCTAAACAGTTTAGCATAGCTGCGCATTTAAAGTTTTAGCCTAACATGCGCTATTTTTTTGTTGGCACTAATGTTGGATACCCGGTGCAAGCCCATTGTATATTATAACGGGCGATACCAAATCATTCAACATGAAAACAAATCTAAAAAAAGCGACGATGCTGCTTACCGGCTTAATGGTTGGCAGTAAATTGTTTGCCCAGTCCCCCGATTCAATCTCAACAAAAAATTACGTACAACCCTTCTCGGGCGGCGATGCGTTCCGCACCTGGTCTATCGGTATCCATGGCGGCGTTTTAACGCCATTCACCATTTTTGGTACTAACGGCAAACAAGATTTTACCACTCCCCAAGCCGAATTTGGCTACGGCGGCTACATCAAAAAACAAATACTACCTTCATTTGGCCTCCAGGCCGATTTCCTGGCCGGTAAGGTAAAGGGCAAAGATGCCCAACCCAATGGCGCAGGCTTGAGCAGCTTCCAAACAAAAGTGCAATGGTCGGCCGCTTTAAGTGGTAACCTCACCCTGGCCAACATCAACTGGCGCCATAAAAAAGGCGCAATACAGCCATATGCAACCTTTGGTGGTGGTGTTATCAACTACAAACCGGTATTGACTACTGGTGCCGGTGTTTCTACCAACTTCAAAGCGAACGACGAAAGTATCCGCGAGATATTTATCCCGGTTGGTTTAGGTTTAAAATTCAACCTCGGCAGCGGTGTAAACCTGGATATGGGTTACTCTGTAAACTTTGTGGCCAGCGACAACTTCGATGGCTATAACTTTGGCGGCGGCAGCGATAAATTCTCGTACGGGCACATTGGTTTAGAATTTGCCTTGGGCAAAAGCTCAAAACCGCAAATGGCTACCCACAACCCGGTAAACAGTATGCGTACCGAATACCTGTTGCAAGACAAACAAACCAGGGACCAATTGCAGCTGCAGATAGATGCAGAAAAAGCTGCTAATGCTAAATTACGCAGCGATTTGGATGCAACTAACGCCAACCTGGCCAAATTTACGGTAGATAGCGATGGCGATGGCGTTGCCGATTTCTACGACAAATGCCCTAACACTCCGGCCGGTCAAAAAGTAGATGGCGCAGGCTGTCCGTTGGCTAAGCCCGAAGTTAAGGTTTACGTAACCGAGGAAGACAAACGCGTGGTGAAAGATGCTATCAATAACCTGGAATTTGATTTGGGTAAGGCAACTATCCGTGCAAAATCATTGCCTAGTTTAGATAGGGTTGCCAAATTATTGACTGATAAAAACTTCAGCCTTAAACTGGCCGGCCATACAGATGACACCGGGTCTGATGCTTTGAACCTAAGGTTGTCTAAAGACCGTGCAGAAGCTATCAAAGCTTACCTGGTAAGCCAAGGTGCTAATGCATCGCGCATAGAAGCTACCGGTTACGGCGAAAGCCAGCCTATAGCTACCAACAAAACCGCCGCGGGCCGCCAGGCAAACCGTAGGGTTGAGTTTACGCTTTACTAAGACGTTAAGAATCTGGAATCAAGATTTAAGACGATAAAAAACAAACAGCCCCTGCCAAATGGCCGGGGCTGTTTTGTTTTCGGCCTAGCCGATTAACGCAAGCCTTTCTGTCAAAATCCAAAATTTTAAAACCAAATCCATTACGGATGCTTTTAGTAATAAGCGATTTAAATATTTCATTATGGCGCAACTGGATGTGCAACGCAAAAAAAAGAGCCCTACCTGGATATGGATTATCCTGTTCATTGTCTTAGTGGGCGTGATATTGATGCTTTACGGCGGCTATAACAAGAGCTATCAGCCGGCAGAACTAAAAACCACGCCGGCAGATACCACCGTGAAAGATTCAACGGCGCATTGATTACCTGTTTTACCTATAAACAATACCACAACATGGCTTCAGCAGATAAAACATACGATCACAGTAAATTGGAAGAACTTAGCGAAAGCTGCTATGAAATAGCCGACGGGCAACCCGACATACAAGGCTGGGACGTAAGGGATTCTGCAGGCAATAAGATAGGCGAGGTAGACGAGCTCTTGTTCGACCCGCAGGCACGTAAGGTGCGCTATATCATCCTGCATATGGAGAACAACGACATGGGCCTTGAAGATGGCCGCGTGTTCCTGCCCATCAGCCTTGCCATTTTTCAACAGGATAAAGATAACGTGGTGATGCCCGGCATTACCAAAGCCCAACTGCTGGCTCTTCCACTATACGAAAAGGGGAGGGAGATAACCGAAGAGGTGGATCAACAATTAAATAATGTATTTGCGGCACCCGATGCTCGTGCAACAAAGGTGGAGGACCCATTCGATGAAGGGCAGCCCTACCAAACCAAATTTTACGGAAAGCAACAGAAGCCGGGCGCGGATAATACGGTAAGCCAAAGCTATTTGGACGAACCGGAATAAGTTTAATAGTCGAAAGTCTTAAGTAGTATATATTTGACTTAAGACTTTCGACTCAGGACTTATAACTAGGTGCGCGGTCTTTTCAAATTGTAGGCAACCAGGTAATTCAAATTATCGGTAACTACGGTGCGTTTATCAAGCGACTGCTCGTCGCGGCTGAAGCTTTGGTTAAGTCGCGATTTTATCAGGTGGAACACTTCCAATACAGCTTCGGGTAGCATTTTGGTAGCTATGGTAGGGTAGTAGGTTTTCTGCAGGCGGTTTTTCTCTGCATCGCCAACCAGGCTAAACTCCCAAACGTCATCGGCCTTAAAGCCGTGCTCTCTTGCGGTGTTCATTAGGTCGTACAGGTAAAGGCGGGTTTGGTTTTCTATTGTCTTTTCGTCCATGCTGATTATTTTTTCTTAGAGGTAAGGTCGGCAGATGAAGTGGTTTTGCCCGACTGGTATGAGGATACTTTTTTGTTTACATTAACGCTTTTTTCTTTCTTGACTTCCTTAACCTGTTTCTTGTCTTTACTCATGATGTTTGGTATGATAGATTAACTGAAATAAATAGCCGCCTCGCCATAAGCGCAGCAGATGTTTTAGGGATGTATTGTGGTAATGGTTTAAATGTACCCTTTATTTATTGAAAATGAGGGCGTTTTTAAATTAAATTGAAGTAAAAGTTTAAATAAAAAATTAATGCCATATATTATGGCTACCTTGCACACTTATTAAAACAATATTATAATGTCAAAAGAAGGAACTGTAAAGTTTTTCAACGTAACGAAAGGCTTTGGCTTCATATCACAAACTGATAACAGGAGCGACGTTTTTGTACACTCAACTGGGTTGATCGATACTATCCGTGAAAACGATAGTGTTACATTCGACGTAGAAGAAGGCAAAAAAGGCCTAACAGCGGTAAATGTAAAAGTAGTTTAACAAAATCACTATAAAATTTAATCGTAAGCATCTGCTGTTATGGCAGATGCTTTTTTTTGCTCCCGATTTTGACTCGTCGACCCGAAAAAATAGGCCGCCATCCCCCCGCAATGCCTGCATAATAGACGCCAGGCGTCCCCGTAATCTTTATAGCTGATATTGTCTGGTATAGCTGTAAGTGTGCCAACTCTGCCTGAGGGTAAAAAACGTTTCTTAATTGAATAATGATGCCCTGCCTTTGCCCAAAAATCCCTAATTTGCATGCATATGCAATCTTTCGAAATCGATAAATCCGACCTGCTGCGCTTTAAAACGGCGCTTGAGGGTGATGATGCTGGTTTAGAGGCTGTTCTGGATGAGTACCACGCCTCTGAGATTGCTATCCTGTTCGAAAAATTGCCGCAGGAGGCCAAGGAGCGCATCATCAATTTGCTGCCCGCCGATATTGCATCGGAAGTGCTCTCGGAGATGACGGAGGAATCGCACCCGGAGGATTTGTTGCTGAATATGCATCCCGACAAACGGTCGGACATTGTAGAAGAGCTGGATTATGACGACGCAACCGACATTATCTCGCAGCTGGAAGAACACGAGCAGCACGAGATTCTGCAGGATATAGACCAGGAAGATGCTACCAATATACGTGCGCTTTTAAAATACGACGAAGATACCGCCGGCGGCATCATGAACTCCGAAATTATCAAGGTGAATATCAACCTCGATAAAAAAGACGCGTTGGACGAGATTATCCGCCAGTCGGAAGAGATGGAGGAGTTTTATACGATATACGTAGTTGATGATCATGATATATTACAAGGCATACTCTCTATAAAATCCATCATCAAAGCCCGGCACGATGCCAACGTGAGCGATTTGGTGGTGAAAGACTTTGTGTATGTAAAAGCCGACCTCGATCAGGAAGACGTAGCGGGACTTATCTCTCAATATAACCTGACGACTATCCCTGTAGTAGACGATAACATGAAGTTGCTGGGCCGGGTTACGGTAGATGACATCATCGACGTAATGGAACAGGAAAGCACCGAGGATATATTGAAGATTGCCGGTGTATCTGAAGACGAAGAACTAAGTGGTAACTGGAAAGAGGCCGTAAAAAGCCGCCTGCCCTGGCTGGTGATAAACCTGGGTACGGCTTATCTTGCGGCATCCATCATCAGGCGTTTCGGTACCACGGTAGCGCAATTGCCACAGATTGCTGCATATATGACCATTATTGCAGGCATGGGCGGCAACGCGGCAACACAATCGCTGGCGGTAACCGTACGCAGGATATCCTTAAGCGACCTGAGCGATGCCCAGGCCTATAACACCGTATTAAAGGAGTTTTTAGTAGGCTTGCTAAACGGCGCGGCTAACGGCCTCATCGTTTTTGCCATAGCCATGTTTTACGATGCCGATCCCAAGCTGGGCCTGGTTTTGTTTTTGGCCATGACGGGTAATTTAGTCATAGCCGGGCTAACCGGTGCATCCATCCCGCTGGTATTGAAAAGGGTAGGGATAGACCCGGCGGTGGCCTCGTCTATCATCATTACTACCTTTACCGATTGTGCCGGGTTTTTACTGCCGCTGTGGCTGGCAAGCCACTTTTTACTGCAGCGTTAACAAACAGCAAAGCTTTGCGCCTTAGCGCCTTTGCTTGAAATAAAACTTAAAGCATTCATAATAGTAAATAAACTTTAATATTTGCATCAAATACCGATAACGATGACTGAAGTAAGACATAACTGGACACAGGAAGAAATAGCCGAAATATATCACTCCCCATTGCTCGACCTGGTTTACCGGGCAGCAAGCATCCACCGCGAAAATAAGGACTACGCCGAGGTGCAGATAAGTTCCCTCATCTCCATTAAAACAGGTGGTTGCCCCGAGGATTGCGCTTATTGTCCGCAAGCCGCTCGTTACAATACCGGGGTTGATGTACACGCCATAATGCCTAAGGAAGAAGTTTTGGCTGCTGCGCAGAAAGCTAAGAATGGTGGCGCAAGTCGCCTTTGCATGGGTGCCGCCTGGCGCGAGGTACGCGATAACCGCGATTTCGATAAGGTGCTGGATATGGTAAAAGCCGTAAACTCGCTGGATATGGAAGTTTGCTGTACGCTGGGTATGCTTACCGAATCGCAGGCGCAAAGGCTTGCAGATGCCGGGCTTTACGCATATAATCACAATCTGGATACATCCGAAGATGACTATAAACGCATCATCACCACCCGCACCTACGACGACCGCCTGCAAACTTTAGAGCACGTGCGCAAAGCCAAAATATCCGTTTGCAGCGGTGGAATCATTGGCCTGGGCGAAACCGAAGCCGACAGGATATCCATGCTGAAAACATTATCCAATATGCCGAAGCACCCGGAGTCTGTGCCAATCAATGCCCTGGTACCCGTACAAGGTACGCCATTGGCCAATCAGCCCCGTGTTTCTGTTTGGGATATGGTGAGGATGATAGCTACCGCCCGCATCGTGATGCCTAAAACTGTGGTAAGGCTATCGGCAGGCCGTACCGAGATGAGCACGCTGGAGCAGGCTTTTTGCTTTATGGCAGGCGCTAATTCTATTTTCGCCGGAGAGAAATTGCTTACCACACCAAACCCATCCTTCGATGAAGATATGGCGATGTTTGAACTGTTGGGCTTAACACCACGCAAAGCCTTCAAAAATGGCAGGCCGAATGTTTCTAAGGAGATAAGAGAAATGAGTATTAACGAGGTGATATAGAGGTATGAAGCAGTTGGTTTTAGGTTTATTGCTATGCTGTTTGGCAGTTGTTGGGAAAGCCCAGGGGAAGATCAACAGGGCGCTTAAGCACGAATTAGACAGCATTTATAAACTCGACCAAAAATATCGCGAACTCGTCTCCATAAAACTGGATAGCAACCAGGTTGATTCGATATCAAAGTTATACCATCTTAGTAAAACGAACCTCAGCTCTGGGCTGATGACGCTGCAGTCTAAGGTGGATTCTACTAACCTGAAACGAGTGGAGGAAATCATAGCGCAGTACGGGTATCCGGGGAAATCCATAGTAGATACGCCGACTAACGAGGCCGTGTTTTATGTTTTACAACACTCCTCCGTTATTGATAAATATTTGCCGCTGGTAGAAAAAGCTGCCAACGAAAAAGAACTGCCATTTCACCTGTACGCGATGATGAAAGACCGATCGTTAATGTACAACAAAAAAGAGCAGATATGGGGTTCGCAAGCTCGCGGGCAATCTATTATGAACAAGGTAACACGCGTAAACGAGTTTAAATTTTTCATCTGGCCTATTGCCGATGCCGCAAACGTTAATAAACGGCGTAAGGAGGCAGGGTTTAAGCAAACCGTTGAGGATAATGCAAAGCGGCTGGGTATAACCTACAAGGTTTATACTTTAAAACAAGCCCTTAATAACGAAATAGAATAAGCTTATTTACACAAAAACAAATTGCCGTAATATCCCTTTTATATTCTAAAAAGGAATATTATGGCATTTGACCAATACCACGAACCACCCGAAGAACTTTCGGACAAGACCCGCACTTTTGCCCGCATGATCGTATCCCTTGGCGAAGAAGCCGAGGCCATAAATTGGTACGAGCAACGCATCTCGGTAGAAAAAGACAAGCAAGCCAAAGCCATTATGCAGAACGCCCAGCACGAAGAGTTCAAGCACTTCGGTATGGACCTGGAGTTCCTGCTGCGCCAGAAACCCGTTTGGCGCAAAACCCTGCAGGCTATTTTGTTTAAGGAAGGCGATATTGTAGAACTCGGCGAAGAAGGCGAGGAAGCATCGGAGTAAACCAAGCCGCAAAAAACTCAGGCAGAAATAACAGAAAAATGTTATTTTCATAGCATGAAACTTTTATGGTGTTGGCGGTGCAAAGCCGAAGTAGCGATGCTTGAAGATGCCGAACTACCTAAGGCACGTGAGTTATATAGCGTGGCATTCAAAAGTGCTCATCAAAATAGGTTTCAACCATTGTTGGATTACTATGAACAAGTTACCGGCTTTAAGGAAACTAACCCAAATGCTGTGATGCATCATTTTGTTGCTTTATACGGGCCGCCCTGCGAGGTTTGTTCAAAACCTTACAGAACATCAAAGGCTTCGTTTTGTGCCGCTTGCGGGAATAAAAGGAAAAATTATGATCAGACTTAGATACCTACTGTTTTTTTCGTTACTATTCTTTGCAAGTCGTTCGTCAGCACAAAACAACATCATCGTCCTTCAAACCGATTTTGGTTTAAAAGATGGCGCGGTTTCGGCGATGAAAGGCGTTGCCATGGGCGTATCGCCGGGATTGAAAATCTTCGACCTAACGCACGAGATACCCAACTATAATATCTGGGAGGCATCGTACCGCCTTTTCCAAACCATCAATTACTGGCCAAAGGGTACGGTGTTTGTTTCGGTGGTGGATCCCGGCGTGGGCACATCGCGCAAATCGGTAGTGATGAAGACGAAGACGGGCCAGTTCATCGTTACACCGGATAATGGTACGCTTACCCATGTTGCCGAAGCTTTTGGCGTGGCCGAGATACGAGAGATAGATGAGGCTGTGAATCGCCGTAAAGAATCGGGCAAATCGTACACCTTCCATGGTCGTGATGTTTATGTTTATACCGCTGCGCGCCTTGCCGCCGGTGTTATTACTTATCAGCAGGTAGGGAAAGTGCTGCCAAATAAAGTGGTTACAATACCTTACCAGCATGCTACCTACACCAACGGCGTATTGAAAGGCACCATCGATGTGCTCGACGTTCAATACGGCAACGTTTGGACGGATATCAACGACGACCTGGTTGCCAAGCTCAACCTCAAGTATGGCGACGTGTTGCATTTCAAAATATTTAATAAAGGCACACAAGTTTATGAGGGCGATGCGCCTTATAGCAAAACCTTTGGTGATGTAGCCGAGGGTAAACCATTGGCTTACCTCAATAGCCTGCTGCAATTATCATTCGCCCTCAATATGGGCAGTTTCGCCGATAGTTACAAAATAGGCAGCGGCAGCGATTGGAGCGTGGAGGTTACGAAGCGTTGAAAAGTTGGAAGGTTGAATGGTTAGCGCCACTTACCCCAACACCTCAATCTCCACAGCCTCCGTCTTTTTAACCGGCTCCCGTCGCATGTACATATAAGCCAATGCAATTACGGTTAAAGCGGCGGTGGCGTAGATAATATACGGCACTTGCGTAATTACGTCCTGGTAATACCAGCCTGCCACCAGGGCGCCTAACCCAATACCTGCTTCTAAAGAGATGTACATAGTAGCCATGGCTTTGCCACGATGGTCGGGATGGCTCATGTCTATCGTCCAGGCGTTGAGGGCGGGGGAGAGGACGCCCTGCGCTATTCCATAGAACACTGCGCCAAGCATCAGGCCCGCAACGGTTTGCGCATAAGCCACAATTATTAGCGCGAACACCAGTAGTATCAGCCCGACTTTGATAACCAGCAGCCTGCCATGTTTATCAGATACCTTACCCGCAACAAAGCGTATAATTAGCGAGGCGATGGTAAATACCATAAAAAACAAGCCTTTGTTGGCTATGCCGAGGTGATGACTCCAGTCGGGAATGAGGGTGAGTATGGCGCCATAGGAAAGATAGGATAGCAGCGTTACAATACCCGCCGGCAAAACCTCAACCGCGATAATATCCTTACGGGCTATTTTGAACATGCCCAGGTTAAAGCGTTCACGGTCTTTGAGGGTTTCGCGCATGTTCATCAATATCACAATCGACATCAGCGCGAAGAAAGAGGACGTATAAAAAAGCGTATTGAGCGAGTGCGACATGCGGATAGCGCTGCCAATTGCCGGGCCAACGGCCATACCGGTACTAAACAACAGGCCATGGATGCCCAGTGCCTCGCCCCAGCGTTCGCGGGGCACGATATCTGCCACGTAGGCCGAAGTAGCCGTAGGCTTAAAGCCGGTTGAAAAACCGTGCAGCAGCCTCAGGAACAAAAGACCCGATACCGAGCTTAAAACAGGATACAAAAAACCGCATATAAAACAAACGATGGAACCCACGGCCATTACCGGCACCCGGCCAAGCTTATCGGTAAGCCTTCCGCTAAAGGGGCGGGAGATACCGGCCGTGAGCGTAAATAAAGCCACGATAAGTCCTTTATGTTCGCCGCCGCCCATGCTGCTGAGGTAGGCAGGCAACTCGGGTATCAGCATATTGTAACTCGCCGAAAACAAAAGCGAGCTGAAGCAAACCATCGCAAAGTGGATATTATAAATAGGGTTCGCGGGTTTGGTCATTAGCAATTGTAAAATATAAGAACCGCAATTTAAAATTTATGCGGCAATAAAAACGGAGGTCGAAGAAATTAGGAAGCAGAAATTAAGAGACAAGAAGCAACAAGCAAGATACGACCGTAGGGAATCTTATCTCTTGATTCTTGCATCTTGGTTCTTGTCTCTTGACTCTTGACTCTTGATTTCTTGCATCTCTTTCTACTCGCTCTTATAAAGCACCCCTGCCTTTTCCGCAGATGTTTTGATGCCTTTTATCATAGCGGAACTAAAGCCGTTGTGCTCCATCTCATTGAGACCTGCAATGGTGCAGCCTTTTGGGGATGTTACTTTGTCTATCTCCTGCTCGGGGTGCGAGGCTAGCTGCAACAGCAAATCCGCAGCGCCTTTGGCGGTTTGGGCGGCCATCTTCAACGCATCGTGCGCGTGGAAACCTATTTCGGTACCGCCTTGTGATGCTGCGCGGATAGAGCGCAGGAAAAATGCGATGCCGCAGGCGCAAAGCGCCGTGGCGCTGGTCATCAACTCTTCGTTTATTTGTATGGTAACGCCAACTGTATCGAACAACGATTTCACCAGGCTAACGTTGGCATCAGAAGCAGTATCGGTGGCAATGCAGGTCATGCTGTGGCCTATGGCAATGGCAGTATTAGGCATGGCGCGTATTACCTGTACATCCAAAGCCAGTTGTTTACGTATATCTGCGCAACTTACGCCGGATACCACCGAAATAAGCAGGTGCTTAGTTTCGTCGACGGCAGGCTTTACTTCATCCAGCAATTTGTTCAACTGTTGGGGCAAAATAGCCAGTACTACAATGTCGGCTTGCTTTACGGCTTCGGCGTTGTTCGCTGTAACGTTGTAGCCCTCGGCTGCCAGGGATGTAAGGGCGGCCGTGTTGCGGCGGGTAAGGGTAATTTGTTGCGGGGTAAATATGCCTGCTTTTACCAATCCTTTAGCTAAAGCCAATCCAATGTTTCCGCTGCCTAATATGGCAATATGTTGTTGTGTGCTCATGTTATTTACTTAAACGCGTGCCGAAGCCTTGTTTGTTTTTTAGTTGTCCCAAATCGTCGGAGTGGCCTATGATAACGGCTTTTACGCCCATCGATATCGCATTGAATGCATTATCAAGCTTGGGCAGCATGCCGCTGTGTATTATTTTTTCGTCTTTTAGTTTTTCGTAGCGGGCGGGGTCTATCTCCCTTATCAGCGAGTCATCGTCGTTAACGTCCATTAAAACGCCCTTTTTCTCAAAGCTGTATATCAGCGTGGTTTCGTAGAGGGCGGATAATGCGACCGCCAGTGCAGAGGCAATGGTATCGGCATTGGTATTCAGCATCTGGCCCTCGCCATCGTGCGTTAAAGCGCAAAAAACGGGGGTGAAGCCGCCATCGAGCAGTTTAGCGATGTTGGCCGGGTTGATAGAGCCCTCGAACAAATCGCCCACGAAGCCGTAATCTATCGTTTTTACCGGGCGTTTTTTTGCGCGGATGAAATCGCCGTCGGCACCGGTAAGGCCGATGGCATTGGTGCCGTAGCGCTGCAATTGGGCCACGATATTTTTATTGATTAATCCACCGTAAACCATGGTGACGATGCGTAGCGTATCGATATCTGTAATTCGGCGGCCATCAACCATCTGCGCCTCTATACCCATGCTTTCGCCAATTTGGGTGGCTACTTTGCCGCCGCCATGTATCAGTATCTTATAACCCTCCAGCGCGGTAAAATCCTTCAGGAAACGATGTAGATTTTCCGAGTTATCGATAACGTTTCCGCCTATTTTGATGATGTGCAGGGCATGCATGCTATAATATATAAGTCCGATGGCAATTATAGGGAATTTTTGGGGGATAGGGGAGATTGAGTTGTAATTAGCGCTGCTCAACTATTTAACCACAAGGCCACAAAGATTTGCCTGTTTATTAGCACAAAGCGCACGGAGGCATTGAATCAACTACAAAATATCAGCTATTAAAACTTTGTGCTCTTTGCGTTTTTCCTTTGAGTCCTTTGTGGTTAAATTAATTAGCTTATTATCAACAAATTACAAATTAAAACTGCAAAATCAATTATATAACGTAAAATACAGTTGTAAAACTGAAAACTAAGTTATACATTTGAATTATGGAAGAGTTAACCCGTACCGAAGAACGCGTAATGCAAATTTTATGGAAGCTAAAAACGGCCTTCGTAAAGGATATTATAGATGCCTTGCCCGATGAACCTAAGCCACCTTACAATACGATATCATCAGTTGTGCGCCTGTTGGAGAAGAAAGGCTATGTAGCCTACAAAGCCTACGGCAAAACCTATGAGTATTTCCCGGCCATCAGCAAAGCAGAGTACCGCAAGGAGTCGTTCAAGAAGATGTTCACCGGCTATTTCGATAATTCGGTAGAAAGCCTCCTGTCCTTCATGGTGAAAGAGGAGAAACTAAGCGACGGGGATATCAAAAAAATTCAGGAAATGATCGAAAAAAACACCAAGAAATGAAAGCACTCATCTACCTGCTGCAGGTATCGGCATGTACCGGTATCTTCTATTCGTTTTACTTCCTGTTTTTAAGGAGGTTGACTTTCTTCACGCTTAACCGCTGGTACCTGCTGGCTACTTTGCTGCTCAGCCTGGTTATCCCCTTATTGACCTTTACTGTCGATACGGTTGCGCCATCACCGGTAATGGAACCTGTTGTATACTTACAGGATATGCAACGGATAGCGCAGCCAGCAGTGCAAATGACATCGGCGGGCGAAACATCTCCGCCACCCTTCGATTGGATGGCCGCGCTTAAAATGGGTTATATGGTAGTGGCAGGCTTATCCATAGCACACCTCATTTTTACACTTGCTGTATTCCTGTTACAACGTAACAAAAAGGAGTTAATGCATATAGGTAAGGTGAGGGTGCTGAGGGGTGGCAAAAAGTTAGGTAACAGTTCCTTCCTGAATGTGATTTTCGTTAACGACGAGGAACTATTGCCCGATGAACTCCGGCAAATTATCGCTCACGAATTACTCCATGTAAAACTCCTGCACTCCGCCGATAGGATTGTGGCACGCGTGGTGCAGGTCGCGCTCTGGTTTAACCCCTTTGTGTACCTCTACATCCGTTCGATAGAAGAGAACCACGAATTTGAGGTGGATCGCATTGCCGCCGGCGACGACGAAAAGGGCATTTATGCGCAGTTACTATTCAAACTCGCTGTTTCGGGCAAGAGTTACCTGTTCCACGGATTTAGTAAAGTGCCGCTTAAAAAGCGCATCACCATGTTATTTAACAAACCAACCTCAAATATGAAAAAGATAATTTACCTGCTTATTTTGCCTGTAGTGCTTATAAGCTGCCTGGCTTTTGCCAACCTGCGTTCTGATAGAAAATTCAGCATCATCAACGACCTGAGCACACTAGGTGCAAGGCCTCTGGTGTTGATAGATGG
Source organism: Mucilaginibacter sp. P2_D11 (assembly GCF_056404435.1). Taxonomy (NCBI): domain Bacteria; kingdom Pseudomonadati; phylum Bacteroidota; class Sphingobacteriia; order Sphingobacteriales; family Sphingobacteriaceae; genus Mucilaginibacter; species Mucilaginibacter sp. P2_D11. The sequence goes on along the minus strand of NZ_JBFUEA010000005.1, from coordinate 291,426 downwards.
CAAAGAGTACGATTCAGATATTATTTACAAAATAAGCGGCCACTGTGTGGCAACAACCAGTACTTTTCAGGCCCCGGTTACCAAGGAAGAGTATAAAAAATATGCGGGTAAAATGGATGACGGGCTGGTTGTTTTTACCACCACCAACGGCAATATAACCTATCAGACCCCTATAGAAAAAGAAAACCTCGCCAAAAAAGCTGCTATACCGCAAAGCCAGTTTTTTACCAGGCTCCAATTAAGGCGCGAAGATGGCACCCTATATGAGGAGGGTATTGTAAAACTGCCTAATAAGGGCACTATTTCCAGCGAGTTTAAGGTTGGTGAGAAGGTTGTTTTCCTTGTTGAAGGAAAGGCATACCCGGAAACCCAGATTGATCAGGCAGCAGCGATGTTACGGAAGTACCCTACCGGCTCCTATAGTGCAGGGCCGGTTAAAAGTGACCCGCATCTTATTAATGCTGATTACAGCGCCTATGGCACCTATTATTATTTTTGGACGGATACAACGCAATACCGCCAGAAAGTTTACCGCAATGGTAAACGCGAAATACCAAACCGTAAGGCTTTCGAAGATTACAATAACTCTGCACAGGGAAAACATGACATGGCTGCGTCAAGAAGGGTATCGGGCAAAACGCTTACTTTTAAAGTAACGGGCACGGTAGATACTACTTACCAGAACATGTTTGCCGGCCACCTTAAAGGTTATAAGGTAATGCAGGGTGACGATGAGTACGTGCTGCAAACAGGAGGGAAATACAAGGCCATAGAGGGCTTGCTACAGCCGGGGGATGAAGTAGTAATAAAAGCAGCTATGTGCCTCTACGGTAATAATTCACCATTGACTATTGCGCCGGAAACCGTTACCAAAGGCGGCAAAGTCATTTTTCAGGCCGAAAAGGAGGAGCAACCGAAATACGCGTTCCTCTATGAAGCCAATAAAGTGCGGTTTACCGACGGTAAGATAACCGACATACAAAAATACCCCAACGGAAACTGGAAAAGCGCTGTTGTGCAGGTAGCCAGCGGTTACCGGATAAAATTCAACCTTAAACCATCGGCACCAGTCGTTAAAAACATTACCGCAGGCGACCACGTATGGTTCCGTTTTGTGCACGAAGCAAAAACCGGCACAATGGAGTACACCGTTAACGATTGGGTATCCTTAAGCAAAAGAGCTAGCGATCACAGCGTTAAAAATCCTGACTATTTTTATAAGTTTTATGAAAAAATATAAAGTTTGCGGCTATTAAGGCAAAATATCACAAGCCGGAGAGTTTAAGCTTTCCGGCTTTTTTTGGGGTTTGCAAATGGTATGCTGCTGTAAAAAAATTGCCATAAAAAAACACATTTTCCTATTATCCTGTTTAGCTAAACGAATTCCGGCGGTATAATTGTTAATTTGCTGCCCTTATACATAGCTATGGATAATAATAAAAAAGCAATGCCCCGGGTGCTCATTATAGGCGGCGGTTTCGCCGGCATACAGTTGGCCAAGAATTTAAAACACGCCCCGGTTGAGGTTTTGCTACTCGATAAACACAACTATCACACCTTTCAGCCACTGCTTTACCAGGTGGCTACGGGTGCCCTCGAGGGCGATTCTATCGGCTTCCCCATCCGCAGGATATTCGGCAGGCAAAAGAATTTTACCTTCCACCTGGCCGAGGTGCAAAAGATAGATGCCGCAGCAAAGGTAGTAACCGCCAACATAGGCGATATCCACTACGATTACCTGGTGATAGCCACCGGGGCCAATACCAACTATTTCGGCAATAAAGAACTGGAGCATTATACGCTACCCATGAAAAATATTGCCGAAGCCTTGAACGTGCGAAGCCTCATTATTCAGAACCTGGAAAAAGCGCTGGTCACCTTCGATGTTGCCGAGCGCGAAGCCCTGCTTACCTTCGTGGTAGTGGGGGGCGGGCCTACGGGAGTTGAGCTCTCCGGGGCAATAGCCGAGCTGCGCAAGTTTGTGCTCTGCAAAGATTACCCGGGCCTTTGCCAGGATGATATGAAAGTGTACCTGGTAGAAGGTAAGGACAGGGTGCTTGGTGCGATGTCGGAACCGGCATCTGTAAAAGCGAAAAAATTCCTGACGGATATGGGCATCTCCATTTATAACGGCGTGCACGTAGAAAGCTACAACGGCGATATATTGAAGATAGATAACGGCGTAGACATTAAAACCCGCAACGTATTCTGGGCTGCAGGCGTGCGCGGAGAGATGCCCGAAGGCCTGTTGCCGGAAGCTATTGCCAAAGGCGGCCGCATACAAGCCGATGAGATAAACAGGGTGAAAGGTTATGATAATGTTTTCGCCATAGGCGATGTATCTTCGGTAGTTAGCGATGCTAACCCAAACGGTTTCCCCGGCGTAGCGCAGGTTGCGCTGCAGCAAGGTAAACAGCTGGCTAAGAATCTGGTATGTATTATTAATAACCAACCCACTACGCCCTTTAAATACAACGATTTGGGTACCATGGCCACCGTTGGCCGCAATAAAGCCGTTGCCGATTTGAAGCACCTGCATTTCCAGGGCTTTTTTGCCTGGATACTGTGGATGTTCGTGCACCTGCTTTCATTGGCGGGGTTTAGCAATAAATCTATCGTGTTTTTCAACTGGGCAGTGAACTACTTTACCCGCAACAGCGATAACCGGCTGGTAATACATGCATACGACACCAAAACTATGGCTACCGACCCGGTGGCCAGGTAAAACTATTAGGCGGGGCTATGGTTATAAAGTCTTACCGTAATTTATGCATCTGTTCCTCATTATTGCGCTGCTGGTAATTGTAAGTGCGCTGTACTCTTATATCAATGCCCGGTTCTTAAAACTGCCGGGTACCATCGGCATTATGGCATTGGCTATCATCGGATCTATAATCACTATTGCTGTAGATAACCTTAACCCCGGCGTGGCGCGCTATCTTACCATACTTGCCAAAAACATCAATTTTTCTACTACGGTGCTCAATATTATGCTGGGTTTCCTGCTGTTTGCCAGCGCATTTAAGGTAAACGTGCGCAAGTTGAAGCGCGAAATGCGGCCGGTGCTGATATTAAGCACTTTGGGGGTAATCCTATCTACGGCCATCTTCGGCACGTTACTTTATTATGTGGCCCGTTTTATAGATGTGAAGATACCCTATGTGTACTGCCTGCTTTTCGGCGCATTGGTATCGCCAACCGATCCGGTGGCGGTAGGGGCCATTATACGCGGCTCCAGGTTGCCATCGAACCTGGAAACTATCATTTCCGGCGAATCGCTATTCAACGATGGCATCGGGCTTGTATTATTCATTACCCTGCTGGAAATTACCCGTACCGGAGCAGAGAACATCGACTTTGCTAAGGCGGTGCTCCTTTTTGTGCAGGAAGTGTTTGGCGGCATTGCGCTTGGGGCGGTAACGGGCTGGCTGGCTTACCGACTGATGCTTTCCATCAACGATTTCCAAACCATCGTACTGGTTTCTTTAGGCCTGGTGATGCTCAATTCCGTTGTGGCCGAATGGCTGCATCTTTCCATACCCTTATCCGTGGTTACGGCAGGCTTGCTGGCAGGAGGGCGCTCTATCAACGCCGATAACAAAGAGCATTCGCATGAGGCATTGGAAAAATTCTGGGGCCTGATAGACGAGATGCTGAATACGATGCTCATCGTGATGATAGGGCTGCAGATGGTAAATTTGCCGTACATCAAGAATTATTACCTTACCGGCGCAATCGGTATAGTGGTGATATTGATAGCGCGCTGGCTTAGTATCGCACTTCCGTTGACCTTTCTAAGGCGTTCATTGAATGTGAGTTATAGTAACGTAAATATCCTAACCTGGGCAGGGGTAAGAGGTGGCATCACCATCGCATTAGCGCTAGCCCTGCCGGCATCGCCATACCGGCACTTTATCCTGTCGGGAAGTTATTTTATTGTGATATTCTCCATTATCGTGCAAGGGCTTACGCTGAATAGGGTGATTAATGCATCGTATAGGGCGAAGTAATTTTTTAAGGTTGTCATTGCGAGCGATAGCGCGGCAATCGCGAATTAGGAGAGCCGCTCTGTAGGTCCGACCTGCTTGCTGGAGATTGCCACGCCGCCCCTTCGCTCTTGTCTAGCCGCTGCGGCTCGCAATGACAATGGGGTAAGAAAATTAAGAGGCTTACCCCTTCAAATCCCTCATATACGCCGCAATCTCCACTTCATTCTGATCTGCCGAACCGGTAAACGATTTAACAATATTACTCCGTTCCACCTCGCTGCGGTTCTGGCTGAGTTTCTTTTTCCCTTGCAGGTCATCCACCACAATTTCAAAAGCGGTGATACCGTTCATCATCTTAATCTTATAATCATCAGGGAGTTGTGCCCATTGCTTCAAGTAATTTGCCTCATAGAAACCAATCATTTTTTCCAATAGCTTGGCTACTTCGGTTTTATCATCTATCAGCGTTGCTTTGCCATAGGCATGTACAGCAAGGTAATTCCAGGTAGGTACGTTTGTTTCCTTTTCGTAGTTCGACGGGGAGATATAGGCATGTGGCTCGGTGAAGATCACCAGGGATGTTTCTTTAAAAACAGCTGCCGATTGTGGGTTTGCTTTAGCGAAATGGGAGATAAGCACAAGTTGATCATCGCGTTGCTCCACTATGAAAGGCAGGTGAGTAGCCTGGGGTACACCCTCGATATTCGTAACAATGGTAGCAAAGCTATACTTCTCCATGAAGCTGATAGCTTCCCGATTATCTGTTAATTGGAAATGCTTTGGCGTGTACATAGCGGGATAGAATCAAGACATTAAGAATCAAGAAGCAAGACAGGAGGAAGGCAGCTTGTACTACAACGCCTCCAGCATTTGCTTCAATACCGCCTGTGCGGCCCAAACGCGGTTTCCGGCTTCGTGTATCACTACCGACCTTTCGCTATCCAATATCTCAGACGAAAGTTCCAGATCGCGCCTTACGGGCAGGCAATGCATTACTTTGGCATTTGGTGCATCCTTCAGCTTATCCAGGGTAAGCATCCAGTCCTCGTTGCCGGGTAGTATCTTTCCATAAGGCTCGTAGGCCGACCAGTTTTTTACGTAGATAAAATCTGCATCCTTCAACGCTTCATCCTGGTTGTGGGTGATGGTAGCGCCATTGGTAAATTCTTCGGAAAGCTCATATCCGGCCGGCTGAGCGATGGTGAAATCAACATCGCCCTTGCACATCCATTCTGCAAAAGAGTTCGGCACAGCTTGTGGTAAGGGCTTTATATGCGGCGCCCAGGTTAATACTACCTTGGGGCGTGCATTGGTTTTCAGTTCTTCAATGGTCACCAAATCGGCAAGGCTTTGCAAGGGGTGGCGGGTTGCCGATTCCAGACTTATGATAGGCACTTTACAAAACTCTACAAACTTGTTGAATATCAACTCGCTATAATCCTCCTCGCGGTTCTTTAAACCGGGAAAAGAGCGTACACCAATGATGTCCGAATATTCGCCCATTACAGCGGCGGCTTCGCGGATATGCTCAACCGTGGTGCCGTTCATCACAACGCCGTCCTGCAGTTCAAGCGCCCAGCCTTCCTTATCGATATTGAGCACGATCACGTTCATGCCCAAATTTTGCCCGGCTTTCTGGGTGCTAATACGGGTACGCAGGCTTGGGTTTAAAAAAACGAGGCAAAGCGTCTTGTTTTCGCCCAGATGCTTGTGGGCAAAAGGGTTTTGTTTCAACTGTAATGCTTCGGCAACCAGTGCCTGTACATCAGTAACATCATTAACAGAAGTAAATAGTTTCATTTTTGCCTCGTTTTAGCCTCACCCTAAATCCCTCTCCAGAGGAGAGGGACTTGAAGAAGGTATTTTATTATTGTGATTAAGAATTCTTCAGTGTCGTATCAAATGCTTCCAGGAACCTATCGGCATAAGCTTTTGTTAAGTTAAGTGCAGGTAAAAGCCTCACTACGTTTGGTTTAGCTTCTCCCGTGAATATCTGATGCTTGAACAGCAGGTCCTTTTTAACGTTGGAAAGCTCGGCAGGCAGGTCGATGCCGATCATTAGCCCACGGCCACGCACCTCTTTTACCTTGTCGAATTTCTGTAGCTCTTCTATCAGGTATCCGCCTACTTCTGCAGCGTTTTGCATCAGGTTGTCCTGCTCAATGGTTTCTAATACCGCTAAAGCTGCTGCACAAGCTAAATGGTTACCGCCAAAAGTAGTACCCAGTTCGCCGTACCATGGTTTTATTTTTGGCGAGATAATGATACCACCCACCGGGAAGCCGTTACCCATGCCTTTTGCCATAGAATAGATATCAGCGTTGATACCCGCGAAATCGTGTGAGAAGAATTTGCCTGTCCGTCCGTACCCGCACTGGACACTGTCTGCAATAAAAACAGCGTTATGCTCATCGCAAAGCGTACGGATCTTTTGCAGAAAAGGCAGCGGTGCAACCTGTATGCCGCCTACGCCCTGTATGCCCTCTATGATTACCGATGAAATCTCGTTGGCAGCAAACGCCTGCTCCAATGCAGCTTCATCAGCCCAGGGCAGGAAGATGACGTTGTCGGTTTCGTTTACCGGGGCAACAATCTTTGGATTATCGGTTACTGCAACCGCTAAAGAGGTACGCCCGTGGAATGCACCCGTAAAGGCGATAACTTTCTTTTTGCCATTATAGAATGAGGCAAGCTTTAGAGCGTTCTCGTTTGCTTCGGCACCCGAATTGCAAAGGAAAAGCTGGTAATCTTCCTTGCCGGAAACCTGCCCAAGCTTTTCGGCAAGTTGTTTCTGTAAAGGAATTTCGATAGAGTTGGAATAAAAGCCAATCTGGTGCAGCTGGTCTTCCAAACGCTTTACATAATGCGGATGGGTATGCCCGATAGAGATAACAGCATGGCCGCCATACAGGTCCAGGTACTCGGTGCCTTTGTCGTCATAAACGAGGCTGCCGGTGCCTTTAACGATATTGATTGGGTTGATAGGATATACGTCGAATAAATTCATTTTTTTAAAGATAATTAAAGAAAAACACAGAAAAACCTCCGAAAATTAACGGTACTTAAAACGGCGACGGGCTTAAAAACCAATCGCCTTAAGTCGTAATCCTGCGCGCTCATCCAGGCCAAACATCAGGTTCATATTCTGAACTGCTTGCCCGGAGGCACCTTTAAGTAAATTATCCATAATACTGATAATGAATATTTTATTATCATGTTTCTTCACCTGAACAAAGCATTTGTTGGTATTGATGATCTGCTTCAGGTCGATATCCTTGCTGGTTACATGGGTGAAAGCATGCCCGGCGTAATACTCTTTGTACAGTTGCAATGCCTCGGCTTCAGACAGGTCGCTTTCGGTATAAATAGAAGCGATGATACCCCGGGTAAAGTCGCCACGGTAAGGAACGAAGTTCACGGCCTCAGAAAAGCCCGGTTGCAATTGCCTCAGCGATTGCCCGATTTCGTTTAAATGTTGATGGCTAAAAGCCTTATATACAGACAGGTTATCATTACGCCAGGTGAAGTGCGTGGTAGGCGATAAACTTTGCCCCGCACCGGTTGAACCCGTAGTAGCCGTAATATGCACCTCATGCGTAAGCAAACCTTTTGATGCCAGTGGCAATAAACCCAACTGCAAACAGGTAGCAAAACAACCCGGGTTGGCTATGTTATCTGCCGATTTAATAGCCTCACGGTTTAACTCCGGCAGCCCGTAGACAAAGTTCTTGCTTTTTAATTTTGAGTTTTGACTTAACCTAAAATCCTGGCTCAGGTCAATAACCTTAACGCTATCCGGTATCTCGTTAGCCTCTAAAAACTTCTTTGCATCGCCGTGGCCTACGCAAAGAAACAGTATATCAATAGCGTTGGAAAGCTCTGAAGCAAACTGCAGGTCGGTGTCGCCAAACAGGTCGGTATGTACTTCATACACATGCTTGCCGGCGCTGCTGGTACTGTGTACAAACACAATGTCCACATTGGGATGGTTGATCAGGATCCGCAGCATTTCGCCGCCGGTATATCCCGCACCGCCGACAATGCCTGCGCGTATTTTAGAGGTTGATTCTGTCATTTTTTGTGGATGGTGTGGAGTACAAAATAAATTCCAGGTCGCTGCTTTCTTTATTGGCTATGAAGTGCTTTTGGCCTGGCTTGATTTCGATGCCTTGTTCTGGTTTTAAAACGCATAGTTCCCCGTCGATAGAGAATGTTGCCCGTCCTTTCAATATAAAAAAGAACTGCGACGCTACTTCGTGGAAATGCAAAGCTTCGGCAGTGTCCGGGGGCATTAGTTCCTGTTTAATGGATAGTGCATCGGTATCTACATAATTCCAGCCGTAACAATCATCGCCCCAGCGGTAGTGGCTTATGCATTCGCTCCGCGAAAAAACGGGATTACTCATTGGTGCCGTTTACTTTATGGTATATCATTACCTGATTACCGAAGATTTTGGAGAAACCTTTTACGTCTTCGCCGCTCCAGGCGTTGTTCATCTCGCCGTAGCTGCCAAATTTGTTCGACATCAAATCATGATCCGACTCAATACCTACCACCTGGAAACGATAAGGGTTCAGCTGTACAAATACTTTGCCGCTTACGTTCTTCTGCGTATCAGTCAGGAAAGCCTCAATGTTGCGCATAATTGGGTCGTGGAACTGCCCTTCGTGCAGCCAGTTACCGTAGAACATGGAAAGCTGGTCTTTCCAGGAGAGCTGCCATTTGGTTAGCACATGTTTCTCCAGCGTGTGGTGCGCTTTGATGATCACCATCGGTGCGGCGGCTTCAAAACCAACCCGCCCTTTAATACCGATAATGGTATCGCCAACGTGGATGTCCCGGCCAACACCGTAAGGCTGGGCAATAGCCTGCAAGGCCTGGACTGCTTTAGTAGGATGGTCGTATTTTTGATCGTCGATAGCAACCAGTTCTCCGTTTTCAAAAATAAGGGTGATGTCGCGGGTGCCGGTTTCAGTAACCTGAGTAGGCCAGGCTTCTTCTGGCAAGCCTAAATTGGATGTTAAAGTTTCTTTTCCGCCTACAGATGTCCCCCAGATACCTTTGTTGATGGAGTACTTCGCTTTCTCAAAGTTCATCTCCACACCGTGTTTCTTCAGGTATTCAATTTCGGCTTCGCGGCTTAGTTTCAGATCACGGATCGGAGTGATGATCTGTACATCAGGTACCAGGATATTGAAGATCATATCGAAACGCACCTGGTCGTTACCGGCACCGGTGCTGCCGTGGGCAACGTATTCGGCACCGATTTCTTTGGCGTAGTTGGCAATGGCAGTGGCCTGGCTCACCCGTTCGGCACTAACCGAAAGGGGGTAGGTGTTATTCTTCAAAACGTTGCCGTAGATGAGGAAACGAACGCAGGTATTGTAAAAATTCTCAGTTTCATCAACCACATGGTGGCTGGTTACGCCCATCTGGTAAGCGCGTTCTTCAACGCCTTTTAACTCTTCATCGCTGAAACCGCCGGTGTTTACAATTACCGAGTGTACCTCGTAACCGAGGTCGCGCGTTAAATAAATGCAGCAAAATGAGGTATCTAAACCGCCGCTGTATGCTAAAACTACTTTTTTCTTTGCCATTTTTTTGTTGTAGAGGAGACGCAAAATATTGCGTCTCTACGTTTTGTATTTTATTGTTGGAGACGCAATATTTTACGTCTCAGGATATTTTAATTGAAAGCAACGATGTGTTCCAAACGTTTCTTTATTGCCGCTTCAATACGTTCCAGCAGTGTTGCCTTATGCGTAATTTTTTTCATCTTTTCCTCGTACTGTTTTTGCACTTCGGCCGGGTCGAACAGCATGGCGGTGCACATGCAGTTTTTGCGGCCTTTGGCTGTCAGTATGTCGAAGTTTACGCAACTGGTGCAGCCTTTCCAGAAATTCTCGTCCTGTGTAAGTTCCGAATAGGTTACCGGCTCATAACCCAATTCCGAGTTTATCTTCATTACGGCGAGGCCGGTAGTTAAGCCGAATATCTTGGAATCGGGATATTTCTGGCGCGAAAGCTGGAATATCTTATGTTTGATGGCTTTGGCTAAACCGGCTTTGCGATAAATAGGGTTTACGATAAGCCCCGAGTTGGCCACGAAATCGCCATGGCTCCAGGTTTCAATATAGCAGAAACCGGCCCAGGTACCGTCTTTATGCAAGGCTATTACCGCCTTGCCTTCCAGCATTTTATTGGCAACGTACTCGGGCGAGCGCTGGGCAATACCTGTGCCACGCGCTTTTGCCGATTCTGCCATCTCATCGCATATCAAAGGCGCAAAGTCGGCGTGCTGTGCCGAGGCTACCTGTATGTCAAAATCTTGTATGGTCATTATAATAGAAAGATTACCGTTAAATTATTGGCTTTTGAGCCGTAAATAATTAGAGGGGTTAGGGTTGAAGAAGTTTAAACGCTTCTTTGGGCTGGGTGAGGGGCTATAGCCCAATTCACACACGGGGGATGAAAACCCGTCGTCGGCTGGGGGAGAAGAATAAAACAAATGAAACCAAAACAGCAGCTACAGGCGCAAATATTGCCCTGTTAACCATTGTATTTAAGTTTTTTTGATTCATTTCGATAAAAGTTTTATTCCTTTTAAAATTTGTGCAAAGTATTGCATAATAATTTACTTATGCAAGAGAAAAGTGTTGGAAAGTTTATGTTGTTGCAAGGTTGGAACGTTGTAAGGTTGTAAAGTTACAATGAGGTAACCTTTTGGCAAGCCTATTGTCCTTAACCTTCCAACTTTTCAACCTTAAAACCTTTCAACCCTTCCCCACGATATCGGCAATAATCATCTCCGCGTGTATGCGCGAGTTTTCTATGAACCACAGGTGGGTATCAAGCCCGCCGCATACTACACCCGCCAGGTACATGCCGGGCAGGTTGGTTTCCATGGTATCGGCGTTGTATTGAGGAATGAATTTATCTTTGGTAAGGTTGATGCCCAGTTTGGCAAGGAAGTCGAAATTGGGTTTATAGCCCGTCATGGCCATCACGAAATCATTAGGTATGGTAATGAGGCCGCCGGGCGTTTGTATATCCACCTCGGTTTCGCGGACGGCCGCCAGGCTGGAATTGAAATGTGCCGTAATGCTGCCTTCTTTGATACGGTTGATGATATCGGGCCGTACCCAGTATTTTACCCGGCTGCTTACTTCATCGCCACGGATGATGAGGGTAACATGCGCACCTTTACGATAGGTTTCTAAAGCTACATCTATAGCCGAATTGCTGCTGCCCACTACCACCACGTTTTGCATGGCGTAGTAATGCGGGTCTTTGTAGTAGTGTTTTACTTTAGGCAAATCCTCGCCGGGGATATCCAGGTTAACGGCAATATCGTAAAACCCGGTACTTAGGATAACCTTTTTTGCCCGGTAAGTGCGCTTGTTGCTGGTAATGGTATAGCCATCATCGCCGGCTTCAATACCGGTAATTTCTTCGAACAGGTTTATCGGCAACTTATTATCCAGCGCCACGCGGCGGTAATACTCCAGGGCCTCGTTGCGGTTGGGTTGCTTATTTACGCTGATAAAGGGCACACCGCCAATCTCCAGCCGCTCGCTGGTAGAGAAGAACGTCATGGTAGCGGGGTAGTTGTATAACGAGTTTACCAGGCAGCCTTTCTCCACGATGGTAAAGCTGAGGCCTGCCTTTTGTGCGGCCAATCCACAAGCGAGGCCGATAGGACCGGCACCGATGATGAGTATATCGAGCATAGCGCGAAGATAGGGGTTAAGCTGCTGCGCGACGAAAGGAATATCGAATAATGAATTTGCAATGAAGAATATCGAAGTGAAAGGCTGGAAGTAGATGCTTATTGTAGATAACGGTAAGCCGCACCAGGGATTGGAAGGGGAAGCCACGGTTCGAGGGATATTGCGCGGGAAAAGTGGCCGAAGCATAGCGTAGCCCGGTAAAGCCCGGCCCGCAGGGGGTGCCATTAATTAGAGAATAGAGACTGGTTGATTAGAGGATAGTTATTAAGTACGATATCGGTTTCTGAATATCGTATAACTAATATATTTCAGGCTGCTAAAAAAGTTGATTGCACAAAAAAGGGTAAGCTACTTTTATCGCGCCGCTCAACTCTCTACCCTTGCTGTGTTCCCACCCTGGGGGAGTTCGAGAGGAGCTGGCCGTAAAAGACTTACCCCGGCGCAAAGATAGAAAAACCATGCGGTTAGCATTAATAAATTGTTAAAAAAGGCTTCATAGACGCTTTAGGGGTTGATTGACAGTAAATTATTTATTGGTGCAGGCTGTATCGGTACCTAAATGTTTGCTTCGATGCTTCGAAATTACTGCCGGTTTCCTACAGGTTTATGTTAAAATTTCATTGTCTGCAATAGCCGTGATTGCCGTATTTTAGGCTTCTGTTAAAAACCATTCCGTTCATGAACCATCGTCCCGTTTGCCGCCTCGCCTGCCAGGCGCTTCCGCTCGTCATATTACTTTGCCTCTTTACTGCAAACCGTGCAGCGGCCCAGGCCGAAGTACAGCCTTGGGGCAACATCACCGGCATACGCAGCCACGGCCAGCTTTACGCTTTCGAAAGTCGTTTACTGGTAATAAGCGCCAACGGTAAAAAAATGTCTGCCACCGCTAAGGAAAAGCAGTCGCCCAAGTACAACCGTCGTGCCGAGAGCCAAATCGTATCCACCCGCATCGATAGCCTGTTCTTCGGGCAAACGGTTACTGAGAACGGCACGGGTAAAATAAAAGTGGCTTTACAGGTTATCGCCAAGAAAGATACCGCGCTTAAAGGTGTTTTCTTTTGCCTTACGCTGCCCGCCGCCGAGTATGGCCTGAGCAAGTTGGTGTTATCTGGTATAAAAGAAGATTCGGTTAGGAGCGACGCGGCTGCCCTGGCCAACAGTTTTTTGAATAAACGGGTCAAATCCGTAGCGTTTGTGGCGGCAACGCGTAAGCTTAAGCTAAGCTTTGATACGCCTGAGCTTATCCTTGTGCGTAAAGATTCGCTCGGAAACCTGCAGTTGTATCTGCCGCTGGCATTAGACGCAGTGCACCGCGGCGATATTATCGAAAAAACATTCAGCATAAAGGTACGCGGTGATGTTGATGATATACCCGTTGACCTTACGGTGAATACTGCGCAACCGGGGCGTGAGTTTGCCGGGCTTGGCGGCAACTTCCGTCTGCAGAATCCTAAAACCGACCCGCAGGTTATTGATTATAGCTTACAAAACCTGCGGGTAGCCTGGGGTAGGGTAGAGATGCCCTGGCGCTTTTGGCAACCGGATAAGGATACCGACCCGATTGCTGCGGCTAACGATGGCAAGTTAAACCCCTTCGTATTGAAATCTATGCAAATGGCGCAGCGCTTAGATAGCCTGGGCGTGCCGGTGATACTATCGGCATGGTCGGCCCCAAATTGGGCCATTGTTGGGCCGCCAAAATTCCGGCCCGGCCCCGATGGGGTATGGGGCAATCCGCTCGACCATAGCCGAGATGAGGCTATCTATAAGTCCATTACCGATTATATCTTGTACGTAAAGGCTAAATACGGCTTTGAGTATAAGCTATTCTCGTTCAACGAGTCGGATCTGGGCATTAACATCCGCCTCACCGGCGAAGAGCACCGCGATTTTATAAAAGGTCTTGGAGCGTATATGGCTTCCAAAGGCCTGCAAACCAAGCTGCTCCTGGGCGATAATTCCGACGCGAATACCTACAGCTTTATTTATCCCGCAATAGCCGACCCGGCCACCCGCCCGTATATCGGTGCCATATCTTTCCACTCCTGGCGGGGATGGGACAAGGAGACTTTGGATAAATGGGCCGACGCTGCCACCAAAACCAACCTGCCGCTCATAGTAGGCGAGGGCAGTATAGATGCTGCCGCATGGAACTACCCCGACATTTTCCAGGAGCAAACCTACGCGCTGGAAGAGATAAACCTGTACGTGCGCCTTTTGGCCATTTGCCAGCCCGTATCTATACTCCAATGGCAATTAACGGCCGATTACTCGCCGCTGATTGGCGGCGGCATCTTTGGCAACAACGAGCCGCTGCACCCCGGCCAGCGTTTCTGGAATTTGAAACAGCTCGCCAATACGCCCGCAGGCTTGCAGTCCATGCCCATCAGCGTAAGCCGGTCAGGTATATCCGCTGCAGCCCTGGGCGATAACGGTAGGGGAGTTTACGCCGTGCAACTGGTAAACAACGGCAGCACGCGCCAGGTAAGCCTTAAGGGCTTGCCTCCGAAGGTGACCAGGCTTCGCTATTTCCTCACCAACCGCAAAACCAACCTAAAAGAAGAGCGCACAGTAGAGCTGAAAGACGGCGCGTTCAAATTTAAGCTGCCTGCAGTAAGTTACGTGAGTTTGATAAGCGAGTAAGCTTCAGATGTGCAGATTATAGATGTGCAGATTTCAGATTCCATGAAAACCTTGCATGGAAAAACATGGGTTTTGGCGCATGGTGTTTGTCCGATTTTATTTTATAGAAATTGCTGGATGAAACCGGTGAAATTGGCCCGGCTCGGGACAGGCATACATGCCGGTTTTCGCCCCTGATGCCGGCTTAAACGCATCAAAATACCATTAAAAATCCGTGTTTTTCCGCGTTTTTCGGAGTTTTTCGCGCTTTTTATGGTTTTTTCTTTGCAGGCATCAAAAGGGCGAAATTTGCATGGAATGGCTGTTTTTAGCTAAAAATCATGTCTGGCGGCAGCAAAAAAATTTCCAGCTTTTTCCAATAAATCGCACCTTTTTAGCTATGAATTTCCAGGAAATTCCAGCTTGCCCCGGCGGCACCCCAAGAGGCTTAAATAACGATAGTGCCTTCAGACGCCGAATATAAGAAGCAATATTAGGGAACACAATATGTTGCGCCCATGGCACATTCGAGGTTGTTTAAGTAAACGACATTGATTTGCAGATTATAGATATGTTACCATTCTTTTAACAGGCCGAGAGCCAGTTCGCGGGCACCGTTGTCGCTGCTGTTTTTAAAGCGTTCTATTTCGGCTTTGGCTTTATCGCCTTTTAATATACCGAGGGCTTGCAGATATACCCGGGCGTTAAAGTCGCTGCTTTCGCTTTCGATACGGCATGCCGCTATAATCAAATCAACCGAGGCATCGTCGTGCAAATTGGCTAATCCCATTGCTGCATAGCGTTTGGTAAAGCTATCTTCCAGCGTATCTGTCAGTGCGTTTTTTAATACCGACTTATAACGCGCTTTTGGAAAGGCACTATAATATTCGATAGCGCTGCGCTTCCAATCTTTGTCTGATGTTGTACGGTAGATATCATCGTAAATATCGTGCAGGGTATCTATCTTGTTGCCTATGGCTAACTGGGTTAGCGCCAGTTCACGTTTGGAAGGCATCTTTAACAGGGCAGGTATTTTTGCGAGCACAAGTGGCGATGTATTGCCGGTTAAAGCCCTTGCCGCCCAATAGCGTACGCCTGATTCCGTATCGTTTAAAAAGCGGACGAGGATAGCCGTAGAAGCTTCGTCTTTTCGGTAGTCGAGTGCCCTCAACAACTCGCCGCGTACTTTTTTATCGGTGATTTTTGTTAGCGCCAGCTGTACATCTTTTAGTAAACTATCGCTTACAATTAAGGTGTTGCCTGGTACCGAAAAGTAATAATTATGCGGAATACGCCTGGAGTACATTAAGCGTACCCAGTATTTAACGCGAGCGGTGTTTTCGGATTTCAGGAAACAATTCAGTAAGTCTTCCGGCACTTCGCCGCGCTTGGGTATAAGGTTCAGCAGGTATTGTTGGTCGGCGGGTGTGGGGCTGTTGGCGAGTGCTTGTAATGTTATATTGCGGGTCTTCTCGCTATTCAGTAGTGGCTTAAATGCCGGCATCAGTTTGCCTATTTTAAGTTTCTGTATCGAGTAGATTGCATAGCCCTTTACGTTTATATCCCAGTCTAAAGCCGCTTGCTTAAGTAATCCTTCGGTTTTAGCATTGGGCCTGGTCTCAGAGAGTATCTGCGCTGCCAGTATCCTTGCAATTGGCGTTTTGCTTTTGATGCGGGCATAGGCCGTTTGTTGCAACGAATCGGGGTTAAGTTTTATAAACAAGGGGAGCATATGCGCATCGCCAAAATTTTCGTTTTCCACCAAATAATCAAAGAGTGCTGTTGTGTGGCTGGTGTTGAGGTACATCAGTGCCATGGCCGCCCACATCAAATTCCCTTTCCGGGTTTCGGATTTTAGTTTAGGCAGCAGGAGAGGCTCCATTGCAGTATCGCCGGAGCTGGCTATCACCAGGTACGCCAGTATCCGCTGGTTGGCGTTAGCAGAATTGAGAAGCGTTTTAATATTGACCGTGTAAAGCTCGATTGCTTTAAAAGCTGAAAGAGGATAAACCGATAACTCATCGCCACGGATGGAAGCCGTGAGCTGTGTAATGTCGCTATGCGGGGTAAGCAGTTCGTTATAAGTGCGGAACATTTCATTTAGTTTCTCTTCCGAAAAAGTTGTGTCTAAAGCCTTTTCAAAATCTAATTTAAAGTTCTCTAACGTTTGCGCGGATGCGGTAAGCGTACTTATAACGAACAGTAGAGCTACTATATGAATTTTCATGGTTTGGTTTTGGTTAACCAAACATACTGAAAAAAGCCCAACACGCATTGCTTTGTGCTACTTAAAGGCTTCCTGCAACAAGCTCACCAACTCTTTATACCTTTCGCCGCGGCCATCGTTCTTGATGTAATAACAAAGCAAAAAGGCTGTATAATGCCCCTTATTATCCACCACCGGGAAACTGCCAAAAAGGCCCGGACTACTTACTACATTTGGCCCCATTATCCATTCGCCGTAGCCATAACCCATGCTTCCGGCTTCGGCAGGCGAGTAACCTATCTTTACGTCGGTTGTTACACGGTTTATCTGCATCTCGGCAATGCTTGCTTCGCTCAGGATGCGTTTGCCTTTATAAAGGCCTTTGTTCAGTATCATTACCAAAAAGTTGGTGTAGTCATTGGCGCTGCTATTGGCACCACCTGCGGGCAAGGCAACCTTGCTGGTGCCGAAATCGCTGTTCTTCATTTCCAGGGGGCGTGCAATTCGCTCGGCAAAAAGCGTGTGGAAATCCTTCCCGCTTATTTTTTCGATGATGGCGCCGGCTATCTGCAAACCTGCATTGCTGTAATGGAACACCGTGCCGGGCTTGCCCTCCATTGGCAGGGCAGCAATATCGGCTATGGCGTCGTCCATCGTTTCAACGCTGCGCATCTCCTGCAGGCTTTCTTTTAACGAAGGCGTTTTAATACCAGTCATATGCGACAGGCACTGGCTCACGGTAATATTGCCCTTGCCATGCTGCGAAAGCACCGGCAGGTACTTACCCACGGTATCGGTAAGTTTTAGTTTGCCTTCATCTACAAAGGTCATCACCAAGGCCGCGCTGAGCCATTTGCTGCAGCTGGCTATCGGTATTTTGGTATCGGCGTTATAATCATCCAGGTTGGCGGTTTTGTTTTGCTTGCGGGCTATAAATTTGTTTGCCATTTTTTGCCTGCGTGATAAACCGTTTACCGCCTTATCATAAACCACTTTACCATCTTTATAAACCACCAGCACGCTGCGGCCGCCCATCGCGGGGGTGTTATCATTTAGCCAGGTCTCTACCTTATCAAAGTTTTGCTGTGCATTTGCCTTGCCTGCCAGCAGGAGCAAGGCAGCGACGAAAATGAAGTATTTTTTCATAGTTGTTTTTAGTTTGAACCTCTTGTTAATTGGGTCATCAAAAGGCCGTCGCTCAATCGCCCATAAGGGCTTTTTTTACGGCGGCCATTTTGGCTTTTACTATTTGCTGGTAGGCATCATACTGCCCGGCCGTTAAAATAGCTTTCAATTTGGTGTCTTTCTCTTGCATGATAGAACGGGCTTTCATCCCCTTGCTTAACCGGCTATCGTCTGAAGTAAAAAGCGGCTGCATTTTTTTGGCGTACACCAGGTTAAGCTTGCTCACCTGTTGGTATTGCACGTCGGTAAGCTTCAGATCCTTTTTCATCATATTGTTCTGCCAGTCGGCCCGTTGTTGCGGGGTAGATTTTTTGATGGCGGCTGCATTCATTTGCTGGGCCTTTACCGGGGCTGATGAAAGTATGGCCAAAAACAGCAGGATAAGGGTTACCCCGTATCCTGTCTTTGCTGTTGTGTTTTTCATAGGTGCAATTTAATATTTTACCAGCTAACCGCGTAAGTAGTGCCGCTGGCGAACACGATACTGGCTTTTTTGCCGCCCAGGAAAGTAATTGCAGCGCTGTAGCTGAAGGTTTCGCCGGTTGATGCTGTGCCGGTTACCTTAACCGTGCCGGTGCCCGATGTTATCTGCTGAGTTGCTTTGCTTACTTTTACGTCGGTAGTTACGATGTTTACCGTGCTGCTAAAGCTGCGGTTGTTGCGCACTTTTGATTGCTGCGTACCGTTGCGTGTATAGGTTTGGTTTACCACGTATTCGCTGCTGCTAAGCTCAAGCCCGGTAACGGTGAATGCGCCGGTAGAGTTATCGTCAGACGACATCCTGGGACCCGAGTAGGTGCTGCTGCCTGTAAAAGTAAAATCGAGTTTTGAGGGGATGTTGCCCACGCCGCAGGTAAGCAGGCGGTGCCAGCTAAGGTTGTAGCTATAGGCGCGCGCTGCGGTGCTGCCCGATCCGGTAATGGTGCTGTCTTTTGCTATGCCGCATTTGGCACTGCCACTGTTGGTCACTGTAATGGTGGTTGCGGCGGTGGTTTGTAGGGCAAGGCCGCCACTGGCGGGGTCTACTGCTTGTACCATTACTTCGGCTGCTTCCTCTTCTGTAACGGCGTTGCCGGTGGCGCTGTCTTTTTTGCAGGAGGATAAAGCCATGGCGAAGCCAAGCGCAGTTATAGTGAATAGTTTGGCAATACTGCCACCGTATAGGGTAATTTGGCTTGTTTTCATGATGCTTATGTTGTGTTTTTGGGGGTTTAATGATACGGTATTAATGAACAACGATAACTGCGCGCCTGCGGACCGGCCGCACGACAACAGGCCTTACTAAAGGCCTGGCTACTACGATTGGCCTTGCCACAATTACCGGCCTTGCCGCAACAGGGCGTGTAACCACTACAACGCGGTGGCGCGGATGGCTTACTACAACCCTGGTCTGCGCCTGGACTCCTATGGCCGAAATGGCTACCGCTAAGCTTAAAAGGATCTTTTTCATATTGGATGTTTTTTGTTTGTTGATGCTAATTTGAGCCGAATTACCCATCATCGTTTAATCAAAACAGGCGAAGCTGAAAAATTGAGGGGCGAAGCGGCTGCCATGCGCAAACGCGGAGGGGGGCGGCACCGTATGGATGCCTACTGATTCATCCAGGCCTTATACTCGGGCACGCGGGCTTTGCTGATGAGTATCTGTTCGCCCGGCTGGGGCAGCACCTTTAGCGAGAGGCGGCCGTTGAAATAAAAATCAACCTCGGTAACTGCCGTGCGGTTGATGATGAATTGCCGGTTAGCACGGAAGAATTGCTGCGGGTCCAGCTGTTGCTCCAATTGCTCCATCGTAAAATCCATAACATACTGGCGGTCGTCGGCAGTACGGCCGTAAACAATTTCATTGGCGGTGTAAAACCAGGCAATTTTTATGGTTTCTACAGGTATCAGCTTCTCGCGGAAATGCACCAGGAACGAGCGTTTATACGGGTTGCTTAGCTTATGCAACTGCTCCAGCAAGCGTTCCATTTCTACGGCGGTGTTTGCCCTGGCCGCAGGTTGCGATACCAGGCTCTTGTATTTGCCGAGCGCGGCGGTTAGCTCCTGCTCGTCGAAGGGTTTAAGGATATAATCGATACCGTTATTTTTGAAAGCCGTAAGGGCATGTTGGTTGTATGCGGTAACGAATATCACCGGCCGGGCGATGACCGTTTTTTTGAATATCTCGAAACTCATGCCATCGGCCAGGCTGATGTCCATAAAAATCAGGTCGTAATTGCTGTTGGCGTTAAACCAGCTTACGGCTTCCTTCACAGATGGGAGGCTTGCCATAACGTTTATGCCATCATCTATACTCTGCAGCATGTGTGCCAGGTTACGGGCCGTAACGGCTTCGTCCTCTACGATCACTATATTCAATTCAGCCATGGCGCAGCGGGAGCATTACGGTGAAGTTTCCGGTTGTTTTATCGATATCTATTTCCTGATGCATCAGTATCCTGAAACGCTCGCTAAGATTAGCCAGGCCAATGCCGCTGCTTTCGGCGGCTACCGGCTGCAGGTTGTTGCTTATGGCCAGTTTATCGCCGCTGATGGCGATTAATACTCTCAGCGGACCGGCCGGTGTTGCCGAGTTATGCTTTGCGGCATTTTCCAGCAAGGGTTGCAGCGAGAGGTGCGGCAGGCGGTATTGCAAGTATCGTTCGGGTATATCTATACTTAAGGAAAAAGCATCCTCCAGCCGCATCTTCAATAGCTCTGCAAAGGAGGCTACCATCTGCAGCTCATCCGTAAGGCTCACTAAATTTCCCCGGGGCATTTCCAGGCTGTAGCGGAATACTTTAGAAAGATGCTTGATGTATTGTTGCGCCAGCGCGGGGTTTTCGCGCACTATGCCGGATAAGCTGCTTAACGAATTGAACAAAAAATGCGGGTTCAGCTGTTCTTTCAGCAGCTCAAGTTCCGCAATGGTGTAGGCGTTCTTCAGGCGTTCGTTTTCTTGCAGGTGTTGTTTAGATGTGCGCAGCAAAAGGATGATTTTGATGAGCACGCCAGTAAGCAACGCAGCCAGCGCAAACCTTGCCATGTAGGCTGCCCAGTATATCTGCCTGAGGCTATCTATGTGGTAAACGCGCCGCTGTATGCCGCCAAAAAATGCCATGAACAGGAAAGCTATAAAAAAATTGATGCCTGCATAGGCAAGATATTTCTTCTGGCTACGCAGCGAAGTAAGCCAGTGCTGCTTTAGGTTGAGGTAAAACATAAGGTAACAGAAAGTAAACTGCACCAGCACCTGGTACACAAACTCGGCGGTGTTGAAGTGCCAGTATTGAGCCAGGATGCCGTTCTCGCGCAGGGCGAGCAGTTTGCCTGCGTTCAGCATCAGGGCCAATAGGGCCGAGCTGTAAAGGCATAGCTGTTTTTCGGTTTTATCCATGTGGTAAATTTAGCGGATTATACCAAACAAGCCCTTGAAATTAAAGGCGAGGCTGAAAAAAGCAGGGGCGAGATTAAAATATGTGCCAAAATCCACAGGAAATATTAGAAGCATTTAACCAAAAAAAAATGAGCTTTTCCATTTTTACGCGTTTTTCGGCGGGTTAATTCTTGCGAAGGAATGTGGATTTCGCCAATTGGATGTGGATAACGCCGTAAGCGCTGATTGTGAGCCAGGTGCGTAATCGATTAGTAATCAATATTTGGCGAATGTTAATAACTATCCATTTTGTGTTAATAACGTGTTAATAAGAAAAGTAAAAAAATATCAAAAAACACTTGACAGATATACCTAAAACTTCCGATATTGTAAATATCAAGAACGACGTACTTTGACAGCCTTACAGGATTACAGAAACTAAATCGGGCGAACCTTCGGGGGAGCTAAAGATTAGGGAAGTGCCTGGGTCACATGAAGAAGAAAGAAGCGAAAGCAACACTGCTTCGGAGGTGATTAAAAGGGGTATTACGGGTTTTGCTACACTTTACGGAGAACGGCAAACGAGGTAATGGTCCCGAAGCAATCAGCGTTAGCAAACAATGGTAAATCTTGGTTCTCTGAGGATAAAGATACATCAGCGTTGCACGGATAACGACAGCGTCGACTTCCCCTCGGGAGGATGGCGAGTTCAAAGGTCCGCAAGTATGCCCTAACCGGAATTCCGCAAGGAACGATGGATAGATCAGCGCTACGGGCGGCATTGAAGGAGAGGCCTCCGCAAGGAGACTGACAAAGTCTGCATCAGGTGTCAACATTTGAGTCATCAGCATTCGCAGGAATAATGATACATCAGCGTTAGCAATTAACAAAGAGGAGAGCGGGCCGGTTAAATCTACACAAAACTTGGTGCTCACGGGCGGCTATGGCCAAACGAGAGTTAGGAAACGGAAGTCGATTCGCAAGAGGAGGCTTCCGTTTTCCTGTTTTAAGGGATTTTCTCAAGATCTCGTAAAAAATTGGTTAAGAGGTTACCGAGAAAAATGGGCTCAGTCTGAAAAGTTGGGGGAAATGGGAAAAAATTGTTGCTTTGTGTTTTATTAACTACTATTTCACCCGACAGCTTTGCCGAACGCTCACGAAACCCTTGTCCGCCTGATCCTGCCTGAAGGTATTTTAGAATATTTCGAACTCACTGACGTATCCCATTCCGAAAACGGGCAGTGTAATATTTACCTGGAAGAGAAGAGCCTGCCGCCTTTACCAATTGGTCTGCAACTTTTTTTGCCATGTTAATTTTGATTATCTCCGTATAGCTTAACCAAATTACAGGGCAAGGGTTTTTATTTTATCCCCTATTGCAGATAAAATATTTCACAACCCAATTAGGCTTTTTGTTTATAAGTAGCCGAAACATTTTTTAACATATCGATGATCTCCTTCAGCTTCATGGGTTTGGCTATATAGTTATCCATGCCGGCCTGCTGGCATATTTCTTTATCCTCCGACATCGCATTAGCCGTCATGGCAATAATATAGGGTTGCGGCCTGCTGCTTTTTCTGATGTTGGCAGTTGTTTCCAGGCCATCCATCTCGGGCATTTGTATGTCCATTAGCACCACATCAAAATCATTTTTCTCCAGCTCATTCAAAGCTTCAACTCCGTTTTGAACCATCCCTGGCTCATAGCCCAGCTTATTTAAAATGCGCTGTATCAATTTTTGATTTACAGGATTATCTTCGGCAACCAGTATCTTAAGCGGGTTTTGCACTGCAAAATCAACCGAAAGTATTTGTTTGCTTTTATCTTCAAAAAGCGGGTTATTATTGTTCAAATTTAAAGCCGCTTGCAGGCTATTAAATAAGTACTGTTGCTTAACAGGCTTTGTTAAAATGGCCGCAAATAATCCCGGAAACTTCTTCCTGCTCTCATCGCCTATCGAACTGAGCATAATAACAGGTATTAGCGGGTTAATGCTTTTTACCGCTTTGGTTAAGCCCACACCGTCCATCTCAGGCATCTCCATATCGGTAATAACCAGATGTGTGCTGCTGTCTGTTAACAATTGATTAAGGGCATCTTTGGCCGAAGTAGTTGCTGTAGCCTTCATCCCCCAGTTTTCAAGCTGGCTTTTCAAAATTTTAAGGTTTGTTTTATTATCATCTACAATTAATACCTCTATTCCTTCAAAACCGATGGTGGTATAAATATCATCACGGGGAGCTTTGGCATTGCTTACACCGGCATTAATAGTAAAATTAAAAACCGAACCTTCTAAAGGCAGGCTTTGAACCCATATCTCTCCGCCCATAAACTCAACGAATTTTTTACTGATTACCAAACCAAGCCCGGTACCTCCATATTTCCGTGTGGTTGAAGAATCTACCTGGCTAAATGGCTTAAATAAATTTGACAACTTATTTTGCGGAACACCAATACCGGTATCTTTCACACTAAAACCTATTAGTATATTACCGTCATGAGCTTTGGATGCCGCAAATACTCTTATAAATATTTCGCCTTTCTCGGTAAATTTTATGGCATTACCTACCAGGTTTATCAATACCTGTTTAAGCCTAAGCTCGTCGCCCACAATGCATGCTGGTACGTCTGTATCAATTTCATAAATTAAATCAATATGTTTTTCGGCAATTTTGGTCGAGAACACATCCATCACATTTTCTATGCTTTTACGAAGCACAAAATCCTCGTGTTCAATTTCAATTTTTCCCGATTCTATTTTAGAAAAATCGAGAATATCGTTGATCACGCTCAGTAAGCTTTCGCCGCAATTGATAATCGTATCGGTATACTCGCGCTGCTCGCTGTCAAGGTTAGTTTCGGCCAGTAATGATCCCATTCCGATAACACCATTCATTGGTGTGCGTATCTCGTGGCTCATGGTGGCCAAAAAAGTACTTTTGGCCATGTTGGCTTTTTCGGCTTCCTCGCGGGCCAAATGTTCCTGGTGTTTTTGTTCGGTAAGCTGCTGGTTAAGCCCTTTCAGATCATCAGCCTGCTCAAGCAGTTTATCTGATTTTGTAGTTAATTCGGTATTCAATGAATGTAATTCTTCTGATTGTGCCTGCAGTTCCCCGGCCTGTGCCTGTAGCGCTAATGATTGCGTTTGCAGTTCTTCGGCTTTATTGGCAATATCGGCAGTGCGTTCTTTTACCTGCTTTTCAAGTTCTATCTTTTGCTTGTTGATACTGTTGATACGGTGCCGGTAATAGGAATAAATGCCTGCAATAAAGGTTAGCCCGGCTAAAATCCGGAACCAAAGCGTTTGCCAGTACGGAGGTGTAATTGTGATTTGAACCGACGCATACTTTGGGTTCCAAAAACCATCGTTATTTGATGCTTTTACCCTAAATGTATAAGTACGCGGATCAAGATTGGTGTAAGTAGCTCTTTTTGTGGCATCGGCAGTTGTCCAGCTCTTATCAAATCCTTCCAACTTGTACGCATAGCTGTTATTTTCGGGTATTACATAATTAAGGGCGTTAAATTCAAAAGTAAGCGACGTTTGCCTGTAGTTTAAATGTAGCTGCCTGGTTAAAGAAATATCGATTTTTAATATCGAATCCTTTTGGCCCGGAACGATGGTTTTATTAAAAATTTGGAGCCCGGTTATAAAAACGGGCGGAAGAAAGGTGTTGATTTTGATATTTTTAGGATAAAAAGTGGTGAGCCCTTTGGTGCCGCCAAAAAACATTTCGCCATCTTTTGCCCTTAAAAACGAATTGGATTCAAATTCAATCCCTTGCAGCCCGTCGTTAATATTAAATTTTTTGTAGGTATGCTTATCAGGATTGAACATCGACAGGCCATCGTTAGCCGATACCCATAGATTGCCAAACTCATCTTCGGTTATACCTTTAATCATATCGTCAAATTGCCCCGCCTTCTTACTATAGGGCGAAAACGATTTTTTTGCCGCATCAAAAAGATACAAGCCTGATTGCCCTATCCACAGGCGTCCTTTATGGTCGGTAAATATTACCCTGATATCGGGTTTCTTGGCAAATTCATTAAAATAGTGCGAGAAGCGCCTGGATTTTAAATTATAGCAGTTTAAACCGCCGTCGTCGCCGCCAAACCAAACGTTGCCCGCTTTATCTTCGTTAATTATAAATACGTTGTTACCCAAAAAACTGGTAACCCCATCCGGGTCTTTAGTAACGCGCCTGAATTGATGGGTTTTAGCATCGAGCAGGTTAAGGCCGCCCGCGAAAGTACCCACCCATATGTTCCCTTTGCTATCCTGAAAGGTTTTAAATACCATATCCGAACTGATTGTTGTTTTATCATTCGGATTGTTTTTAAAACGGATAAATTTTTTGCTTCCCGGACGGAGCAGGTTTAGCCCACCGGCCCATGTACTTATCCATAAATTCCTATCCCTGTCTTCGGTAATATCAAGCACCGCATCAGACCCAATACTGGCCGGGTTGGCCTCGTTGTACCTAAAGTGTTTAAAGGTTGCTTTTTTTCGGTTAAAAAGATTTAGACCGCCCCCATCGGTACCAATCCAGATATTGCCCTTACTGTCTTCGCAAAACGATTTAACATCACTGAAACTTAAACTATTGGCGTCTTTTTCCTGCCGGTAAACATTAAACCTGTTGGCCGCAGGTGTATAAAGGCAGATGCCTCCGCGGCCTGTGCCCACCCATAGGTTGCCCTGGTTATCCTCAAACAAGCCCGATGCCGAAAGTTGGGCCAAGCTGGTTGGATCATAAAATTTATGTTTATAATGATAAAAACTATCGTCTTCCGGATTATAAAGGTTAAGCCCCCCGTTTATAGTTCCTATCCAAACATGGCCCTCGTGGTCAATAAGCAAACCCTCAATCGTTATCTCGTCGCTCGATAGGCTACCTTCTGATCCCTGGATATGTTTATATTGTTTAAAAGAATTGTATTGCGGGTCAAAAACCAGTACCCCGGCGTTTTTGGTAGAAAGCCAAAGTTTGTTATCATGGGCTTGCTGTATACCTTCTATCTGGTTGGCTATGTTGCCAAATTTATTTTTAAACAGGCTGAATTTTTTTGTTTGGCGGTTATACAAATTTAAACCCGAGTCGGTAGCTATCCAAAGCCTATTCTGCCTGTCTTCAAAAATGTAATTAACAGCTCCCGCACTAATGCTGCTGCTATTTTTTTTGTGGTGTATAAAATGTGTGAATTGTTTTGTTTGACGGTTAAATACGTCAAGGTAACCATCTTGAAAAGCAACCCATAAGGTATGCTGGCTATCTTCAAAAATACAGGCTACCAGCCCCCCGCTAACGCTATTACTATTTTTACGATCGTGATTATAACGTGTAAATGAATTACTATATGGATTAAAACTATTTAGCCCGTTTAATGTGCCTATCCATAAAACTTTGTTACTGTCTTCATAAATATACCGGATCACGTTATCACTCAAACTATGTTTATCGCCTGGTATGGTGCGGTAAATTTTCATTTGCTGCCCGTCGTACTGGTTTAAACCATCCCGCGTACCAAACCACATAAAGCCCCGGCTATCCTGCCTGATTGCAAATACATAACTGTTTGACAGGCCCTGCTCTATGCTGATTTGCTTGAATTTTATTTCGGGCGCTTGTGTTTTACCAATTGAGGGGTATAAAAGGTACGCAAGCGCAGCAAACCCGCGAACCAAATATGTAAACCATCTGCTCGGTTTAATCATCACTCTATAAAGGTTTTTGTTGGGTTTAGCTATATATTGCTTTTTATACGATTGCTTTTAAGTAAAGTTGGCATTAAGTAACCTTACATATAATAAAAATTTGACACACAAGATATATAAGCAAATTAAAATCAGTTCATACTATTGTATTTAATAATAATTTCATGACACGCATAGTCGTTATAGCTTACAAACCCAAGCCCGGCAAAGCCGCGGCATTGAAAGAACTTACCAAAACTCACGTGCTGCGCTTAAAAGCCGAAGGACTGGTTACCAGCCGTGAAGCAGTAATTATAGAAGCCGCCAATAGCACCGTTATAGAAGTTTTTGAGTGGCAATCGGCAGAGTTGAATTTACAGCTAATAAAGAGCGGTGCGGCATTCGTGGTGACTAGCGTCCGGTAAATGTGTAACTAAAAGATAATCAAATGAATAGGGAGGGGGTTACAATCTCTCCCTCCCCGCCAAGCTTGATAACAAACAACATAAAAGGCCTGTAAATTGTATGATTTACAGGCCTTTTTGCTTTTAGACTTGAGCGCAAAAAATTAATTGGTTAAGAGGTTACCGAGAAAAACCGGATCAAGCAGAATTTTCTTCGACCCATTAATAATCAACCACCTAACACGTCCGGATTCCCCTTGCCGGTAGTTATTAAGTTATGCAAGCTTTGCAGATAGTAATTCCAACCGCCACTGCAACCTTCGTAACAAGCCAACGCGGGCACCAGGCCTATATGGGTAAACCGCAGGATTGTCTCCCCGTCTTTTTCATCGATATCAAATACCACTGTGGTGCCGGTCCATTCGGTTGTATCGTCTACAAAATTGATGCTGCTATCCGTAGTTAGCCATACAACCTTTTTAGCGGGGATAACTTCCGTTAGGCGGTGCCGGCTATAATGTACTTCTTTGTGGCGGTAACTGAATTCATCGCCCAATTGTTTCGAATCGCCTTCAAGGCTTTCAGACCACCAGCCGCGTACATTGGTTACTGCATCGAACACCTGCTGCGGTGTTTGGGTAACGATAAATGAAGTTGTAAAATCTGTCATGATGTTTATCGGGTTTGCCAGTTTAACAAGAAAAGTCTGCAATTAATTCTTCGGGAAATCTGTGTTGTTTTTTACCTCGTCCATTTGTTGGGTATGCCTGTTGCTATGCGCTGCAACAAGCAAAATAAACTGGTAGCTATCATATGTGCCAAGGGGTAATACTGCTACATGGTTGCGCAGATCCTGCTGTGTGTGTTTAACAAAGGCAATTAGTTTTTCGCGGTTTTCTTTAAATGCTTTTAGTGCCTCGGCTACCGTTTTATAAGGTGAGTTTGCCGGCTCCAGCGCTGCGAAGGTTTTCGATTTATGCGAACGGTCTTCCACGGCTGTTACCAATTGCGCATCGTTGAATTTTATTCCGTCCCTTTTGTCGGGATTTGCCGGTTGTTTCAATACGGCATCTGCCATCTCCCAAAGTTCTTTTTCGGCTGCGGCGATGTGCTTAACGCAATCTTCTACGCTCCATTTATCGGCAGCGGGTTTGTATTGCAGTTGTGCTTCGGACAATCCTTTTATGGAGCTAAAAACGCCTGCTTCTGTTTGCGTTAATAGTGTGATAGCATATTCCCTTTCCTGGGGGGTGAGCTGGTCTACTTCGGTGGTAATGTATGCCGTTGTCATCATGGTTGGTTTTTGTTGGTTTGTTTTTTGGAGCTGATAGTCGTTTTTGCCGGCACTAAGGCCAAGCAATGCCATAAAAAGGCAAAGGGTTGTATTTCTCATTGTTTTGCAGATATGTTTAATATTACCGGTCGATATCACAAATATACCATCCAAATAAGAATGTTATAGGGTGTTATTTAGACAACATGACGGGTTGATTTAGACAGATGCAAACCATTATCTTTACAGTAAAGCAATCGTTATGAAACACCTTACCATCATTGTGCCGAACGGCGAGAACAACCTCAGCAGTATTGTGGGGGCCTATAAGATTTTTACCCGCGCCAATGCTTATCGCAAAGAAACTGGTAAAAAGGAAGTATTTCAGATAGAACTGGCCGGCATCTCCAACGAAGTGGACTTTTACGGCGGCTTATTTACCGCCAGGCCACACAAGCATATATCGGTAATAGGCAAAACCGATTTGGTTATTGTCCCTTCCCTCAATCATAATTACCAGCAAGCCATAACGGCTAATGGCGAATTGATAGATTGGCTTGGCAAGCAATACCGCAACGGCAGCTGTGTAGCCAGCATTTGTACCGGGGCCTATTTGCTGGCGGCCGCGGGTTTATTAGATGGTAAAAGCTGCTCTACGCACTGGTCGGCTGCCAACCAATTGAAACAGCTTTATCCAAAAATCAACCTGCAAACCGACCAACTCATTACAGATGAGCAAGGTATTTACACCAACGGAGGTGCTTATTCGTTCCTTAACCTCATCCTTTACCTGGTAGAAAAATATTATGACCGGGAGACCGCCATTTTTTGCTCAAAGGTGTTCCAGATTGAGATGGACAGGCATAGTCAATCGGCTTTTATTATTTTTAAAGGGCAGCGCAAGCATGCCGATGAACTGGTGAAAAAGGCTCAGGCGTATATAGAGAGCAATCCGGAGGAAAAAATATCCGTGGAAGAACTGGCTGCAAGCTTTGCCGTTGGCCGGCGCAACTTCGATCGCAGATTTATAAAGGCAACCGGCAATACGCCCTTAGAGTACGCGCAGCGGGTTAAAGTAGAGGCAGCAAAAAAAGCCTTCGAAACCAGCCGCAAAGGGGTTAACGAAGTAATGTACGAGGTAGGCTATGCCGATTTGAAAGCTTTTAGAGAGGTGTTCCGGAAGATTACCGGGCTTTCGCCTTTAGAGTACCGGAGCCGCTACAATAAGGATTTGGCAATGGGGTAGCTGTAAAATAAACGGCTACCCCAAATTTCTCTTTTACTTTCCCTTTTTAGGTTTTCCTCATAAATGCCAATCTAAAATGCCACTATGTTTTAGTGAGCAATTTTCAACAATTATTCAAGGTTTCTTTCGCCGCAATAAACGCAATCCCCAAATCCGTTTTAGCTAAGGTATTATCATAAACAATTACTGCCTCAGCTACTGGGGGCTGTTGATTAAGCATGAGGCTGATGTCTGATACCTTGTAGGTTTCGCCGGATAGCAAATAGTTTTTGCCATGCAGGCCTTTTATAGTGGCAGCCTTGAATATGCCTTCGGCTACATCGCGAACATCCACCAAGGCAAAGGGTACATCGGCGGTGAACAGGAACTCTACGAAGGGGTTTGGCTTTATCTGGTTTTTGAACAGGAATTGCAGGCCCATGGAGGTAGAATCTTCGCGGCCCGATAGGGCCTTGCCCGTAACAAATACCGGCGAAACGCTAACGATTTCGAAGGGCAAATCGGGGTTATCGGCTGTGAACTTCCTTACGGCCTGGTCGGCCAGGAATTTTGCTTGTGCGTATGGGTGATCGGCTTCGCCGTAATATGGGGTATCATTTTCAGAGAATATATGGTCGGCCGGGTAGGTGGCAGGGTTCAGCGGATACGAGGTATTCCATGCG
This sequence comes from Mucilaginibacter sp. P2_D11, assembly GCF_056404435.1. Lineage (NCBI taxonomy): Bacteria > Pseudomonadati > Bacteroidota > Sphingobacteriia > Sphingobacteriales > Sphingobacteriaceae > Mucilaginibacter > Mucilaginibacter sp. P2_D11. Next base: position 261,051 of record NZ_JBFUEA010000005.1, on the reverse strand, counting down.
GCTACCGATGCTATGAACACCACCTTTTCTATGCCGGGCGTAGCCTTTATTACTTCTAAAAAGTTTTGCGTCCCCTTTACGGTTGGCTCGAATAATTGGGTCTGTGGATCCTGCACATCCAAAATAAAGGGCGTACCACCATGTACGATGATGCTGCAACCCGATGCAAAATCTTTGATGCTGTCGGCCTGCATCAGGTCCAGCGCAATGATTTCGAGGTTTTCCGCACCATTGAACGCATTTAGGTGTTCGTATTTGCTGTGGTTGCCGATATCGGTAGAGGATACCTTTACCTTGTAGCCCTGCTCTAAAAAAAGTTTGGTTACGTAGCTGCCGATAAAGCCGGAGCCACCGATGATGCCTGCTGTTTGCATGATGATTTAATGTATTAAGGTTAAAATTGGTATGGTAAAGCTACTGTTATTATTATCACAATTTATGAATGCAGATAAATATTAATGAAATACCTGTAACGGGATGGGCTTGATGCACAGGCATTTTTGTTAAGTTGGCTTACCCCAATACCCACTATGAGAAAGTTATTTTCAGCACCAGCGCTGCTGGCTAATCCGGATAAGGCGGCCAGCACAATGGCCTGGTGTGTGGCCGAAAAAAAAACGTATCGTTTGATGCAGGTTTTTTTGTATGCGCGCAATTTTGAATTACATGAAATTATACGCAATTTGAAGGCATATGCTTTATAAAGAATACCTTCCTCATCCGCAATTGCGCAGCGTGGTAGAATGTTATTGGAAATTTGTAGTGGACCCGGTTGCAGACAATAGTAATGTACCCATCAATCACATTTTTCCGCCAGATGGAAGTTGTTCCCTTTTGTTTATCAATATGGTATCGTTTCATCACAAAATGGTGGTGTTTGTTGGGCCTACCACTGTGATTAAGGAGGTGCCGGTTTTTGCAAACTCCGTATCCTTTGGTATACGCGTTAAACCGGGCTGTTCCCTGTGGCTGAATTCTACTGCACCGGCTGCAATTGCGGGTGGCGTAATTCAATATCCGCCACAGGATATCAGTAACTGGCAACAGGAAATTTTAATGCAAATGGAACTCGGTTTTGATAACACGGCCCTGCTGGATGACATACTAATGAAGGTTAAGGCTGAAAGCGATGTAGAGCCGGATGCCCGTATTGTTAAGGCTGTCGATTTTGTTATAGCCAGAAATGGACAGGCAACCTTAACCGAGGTGGCCGATGTAAGCCATCTTAGCCCGCGACAGTTGCAGCGCCTGTTTACAAAAGAAACAGGTATTACCATTAAGCAATTTTGCCAGATGAGGCGGTTGCGCAAAGCTATTATCGATCTACATGTACAGCATCTTACCTATCCGGAAATGGTTGCAGAATGTGGGTTTGCCGACCAGGCACATTATTATAAATCGTTTAAGAAGGTGGCGGGGTACGATATCCGCAAGTTTATCAGTCACATCGGGCAGATAGAACATATTTTAGTTTAGCAGAATGTCGTAATTGTACAATACATTACCACCAGCTAACTATAAATTTGAAAGAAAAAACTATGAAGAAATTAATTACTATCACATTTGCACTCGTGTTGTTGTCGGGCCTTTGTTATTCACAATCAAAAGAAACCGATAAAGCTGCCAAAGCCGAAGTGAGCAAGCTTGCTTTTATTGTTGGCAACTGGGCGGGCAAAGGCTGGATGATGATGCAGGGGGGCAAATCAACCTTCGACCAAACAGAGAGTGTTCAATTTAAGCTGGATAGCACCGCCCTGCAGATAGATGGGCTTGGAAAAGCCGATGGCCAAATAATTCATAACGCCCTGGCCATAATTACTTCTAATAAGCCCGGTGGTTATAATTTCCGCTCCTATTTGGCAACCGGCCGCGAGGGCCAATTTAAAGCAGAACTGATAGGAAGTAAGCTCTATTGGTATCCGTACGAGGGCATGCGCTATATTATAGAACTAAACGATAAAGGCCAATGGTTTGAGACTGGCGAGATGAATCGCGACGGCAAATGGGTCAAATTCTTCGAGATGACGCTTGACAAGGTAAAGTAAGATCCCGGTAATGATTGATAAGAAAGTAGAAAAGGATGTCTGGAAATATCGGTATTGCGAGGATCGAAGGAGTCTCTGAATTTGCATCACTAACATGCTGTACACTTCGATCCTCGCATATGGGTAACCAGCCGGCTACCTTTTATTCATAAATCACCTTCTTAAAATACCAGCCATCGGCATCTATAACCGGCATGGTTTTGCTGGTTATAGTGATGCCCTTGGCATCAACTACCATGCGTTGCGTGCCTGCATCAGTGGTGATATCCAGTGGCAGCGGCATGCTGATGTTATCCAGTTTGATGAGGTATTTGTTATCGCCGCGTGCGGGGATAACGCTGATCTGCAATTTATCAATGGTACGCAGGTACATATCAAACAAAGGCTTCAAACTTTTGCCATAGGCAGCGCTGAAATATTGCTCCACATCGTCGGTATTGTTCAGATTGCTGTAGGTGTGTTTAGGGTCGGTAGCGAAACCTTTGAGGGTAGGGAAGAAGAGACTATCACCCATTACGTAGTTGATGGTGTGCATAAAGAATGCGCCCTTGCTGTAGATGTCGCCGTTGTAGGCCGATTCCTCGTCGATATCCTTACCCAGTACAATAGGCTGCTTGTTTTGGATGCCCTTTACCGATTTTTGGAATAGCTTGATATAAGCCGGCTTGCCCGCAAACTCCAACGTGAAAAGCGCGTCGGCGTAGCTGCCGATGCCCTCATGTATCCAGTAGTCGGCCCAATCGATAGCGGTGATTTTGTTACCCCACCACTCGTGCCCAAACTCGTGGTGCAGCAGCCAATCGTAATCCTGCGTGCCCACGCGTACGTACCTGAATTTATTGCCATAGGCCACCATGCTTTGATGCTCCATGCCCAGGTGCGGCGTTTCTACCAGGCCCACTTTCTCTTTAGCCCAGGGGTATTCGCCAAAGTATTTTTCCTTTTCGTTGATGGTTACCTCGAACATATCCATCAACTTATCGGCTTTATCGGCGTGCTCTTTCAGTACGTAGAATTGGATAGGTACGGTATTACCGGCGACGCTTTTGTAGGTGCGTTGCACGAGCTTATAATCGCCCACGTTGAACAGGATGCTGTAGTTGTTGATGGTATAATTGGTTTTCCAATGGTAGGTGGCTTTGTCGCCCTTCTTTTTGGTGCTTATCAATAAGCCCGGACCGGCGACTACCAAATCCTTCGGCACCGTGATGATCAGATCCGCACCCTCGTTCGGCTCATCAGACGGGTGATCTTTACAAGGGAAGTACACCTTGCCGCCCGTGCCCTCGGCGGTAATGGCCAGCCAGTTGTGGCCGGTAGAATCTTTTGTAAAAGTAAACCCATCATCCCATGGCGGGCGCACGGCTATGTGCGGCTTGCCGCCATACACCACTTTTACGCTGGCTTTGCCTGCTGCCAGTTCTTTCACCGTGTTGATGGTGATCATGTTGTTTTTGTAGGTAAAAGGCTCTTTCTTGCCATTTACCAAAACCGAACTGACGTTAAGCGAATCCAGCAAGTCAAACAGCAGTACGTGCGTTGGCTTTGCGGCGATGATATCGATAGTTGCGTAGCCATCAATCGTTTTCTGCTCGAAATTTACATCCAGTGCAATGGTGTAATGCCGAACATCCATATTGGCCTGCTCGGGTTTTAGTTTACCGCCGGATGTTGTTTTGTTTTGGGCAGAGGCCTGTAAGCATGCTGCGCTTATCGTTAATGCAAAAGCGCATGTTTTTAAGATGTTCTTAGTCATTATCAAAATTGAATGAAACAGGAAGTGAATATTGAACCCTGACCGGCCGACCGCCCTGTATACCGGGCTTCCAGGCTGGCAATATCGCAATCAGTCGTAAAGCTTCGGCATCCGTTTCGGCTGACAGGCTTTTAACAACTTTTATATCAGTTAAGCTGCCGTCTCTTTCCACAACAAAACTTACAATTACCTTCCCCCGCACATTATCATCCAACGCTTTTGCAGGGTATTTTAAATTCCTGGCCAGGAAACGCATTAGTTTTTCCGGCCCCCCTTTAAATTCTGGTAGGACATCTACAGGTTTAGATATTTGGGCGGTGTCTTTCACGCTTTTTGCGGTATCAACCGTTTGAGCTTTTGCCGCAAACATTGCCACGCAGAAAAAGAGGGTTGGGAGTAGTTTTATTTTCATATTTATATTATGCTTAATTGAGCGTTATTTAAGCTAAAAACAATTGATAATGTCATTCGATAGTTGGCCGGTACGCTACGTTTTGCCAAAAGTTTTAGGCAGTGGGAGCAATAGCTATCGCCACCCAAAAAGCATATAGGTTTCTTTTCATTTAATGCTGAATAGGTTAGGCAAGTTAAGCATTACAAGATGTCAATTTCAAGCTATATCATAAATAATACAGATGCCGGTAGGTTATTCGTTTGACACACCAAATCTAACGGGCAGCGTATAATTACAAGCAACTGGCTTGCCGTTTTGAATTTTTGGCTTCCATTTTGGCATCTTTTTGAGTACGCGCATTGCTTCCTGGTCAAAAATTGGATGGATGCCTCTCAATACTTTAAAGTTGGTTGTGGTGCCGTCTTTGCGGACCAGGAAAGTAATAATCACCGAGCCCTCAGCATCAATATCGCCGTCGGGCCATTTTAAGTTCTTCGCTAAAAATTTCTTAAAAGCTTTATCGCCGCCTGGGAATTGCGGCTGAGGTTCGATATAAAAAACACTGGTAACCCTATCTGTATCAGTAACTGGCGTATCTTTTTTTGATTGTGCGTTTGATTCAGCTGCTATAAATCCTCCGAAAAGCAAAAGTAAGAGTTTCTTCATACTCTAAATATACTAATATTCCCGCACCAGCAAGCCGTCGGCAAAATCACGGAGGTATTGTTTGCTGCCTTCGGGCAGGTTTATTTGCTCCAGGGCCTTAAAAGCCTTTTCGGCATAGGCCTGCATTTCCTCTTCGGCGTATTGGCGAACATTTACCGTGTTGTAAATTTCGGTAACGGCGGCCACTTTTTCGGCAGCATCAAAGGTTGTAAAGGTAATCCAGCGCTGCAGTTCTTCGGCATCGAAGCCTTGTACCAGTTCCAGTGCTTTTATCAGCAGGTAGGTTTTTTTGTTGGAGATGATGTCGCCGCCAACCTGTTTGCCAAATTTCAGCGGGTCGCCGTACACATCTAAAATATCATCCTGTAGCTGGAAGGCAATACCCAGGTTTACGCCGAAATCGGATAGTAAGTCCGCATCTTTATCATCTGCTTCACCAATCAATGCCCCTATCTTTAATGCGCCACCCAATACCACAGCAGTTTTAAGGCGTATCATGTTGATGTATTCGCTGATGCTGATATTATTGCTTGTCTCGAAGGTCATGTCCAACTGCTGGCCTTCGCAAACGCCTACGGCGGTATCGTTAAAGATATCCAATACACGGCGCAGAATATTATCGCGTACTTGCATCATCAGCTTATAGCCTTCTATCAGCATCACGTCGCCGCTTAAGATAGCCACATTCTGGTTCCATTTTTCGTGTACAGTAGCGCGGCCACGGCGGATAGGGGCGTTATCCATAATATCATCATGCATCAGCGTGAAGTTATGGAACACCTCGATGGCGAGGGCAGGGGGTAGGGCTGCTTCCACATCGCCGCCAAACAGGTCGCAGGCCATCAGTAGCAGGGCAGGGCGCATGCGCTTACCGCCGATAGATAAGATATAGCTTATCGGCTCGTAAAGTTCGGCCGGGTAAGCCGGGTATTTCAGTTTTTCTACGGAGGTTGCAATAAGGGATTGCAGGTCTTCGAGTTTTCTCATGGGTTTGGTTAAGTGGTGAGTAGTTGATTAAGAGAATGGTTCTAAAACCACTCACTACTTAACCACTCTCCACTCAAAATTAATTGGTTACTAAGCTAAAATCTATTTGTTTCTTAGTCAGGTCTACATTCTTTACACGGATGTTCACTTCATCGCCAAGCTGGTAAACCTTCTTTTTGCGCTGGCCAATGATAGCATAGTTCTTCTCGTCGAGCGTATAAAAATCGTCGCTGATATCGCGCAGGCGTATCATGCCTTCGCATTTGTTTTCGATGATCTCCACATACATGCCCCATTCGGTAACGCCCGAAATAATACCGGTAAATATATTACCCACCTGGTCTTTCAGGTATTCTGCCTGCTTGTATTTAACCGAGGAGCGTTCGGCATCCGCTGCTTTTTTCTCCATCAGCGAGCTGTGCTTGCACAGTTCCTCATAATGGTCGCCGTTTACGCTTTGGCCGCCATTAAGGTAATGGAACAGCAGCCTATGCACCATCACATCCGGGTAGCGGCGGATAGGTGATGTAAAATGCGTGTAATGATCGAACGCCAAACCATAGTGGCTTGAAGTCTTGGTGGTATAAATAGCCTTCGCCATAGAGCGGATGGCCAAATGGGTAAGTACGTTCTGCTCTTTTTTGCCTTCCACATCTTCCATTAGGTAATTGAGCGATTTGGCAATCTCCTTATCAGATTTAGTATTGATTTTATACCCGAACCTTGCAGCAAACTGCGCGAAGTTGGCCAGTGCATCGGGCTTGGGGGAATCGTGCGCGCGGTAAACAAAGGTGTATTTATGCTTGCCTTTGCCCATTTTGCTCACGTGTTCGGCCACTTTTTTATTGGCCAGTAGCATAAAGTCTTCTATCAGTTTATGCGCATCCTTGCGTTCTTTAACATAAACGCCGGTGGGCTTGCCGGTTTCATCCAGTTTGAATTTTACTTCCGTGGTCTCGAAACTGATGGCGCCTGCTTTGAACTTACGCTCGCGCAACTTATAGGCCAGGGCGTTCAGCGTTTCTATTTCTTCCGGGTAATCGCCGGTTTTGGTTTCGATAACTTCCTGCACTTCCTCGTAAGTAAAACGCCTATCGCTATGGATAACGGTTTTGCCGAACCATTGCTCGATAACATTGGCGTTCTCGTCCATCTCGAATACAGCTGCAAAGCAAAGCTTATCCTCTTTTGGGCGGAGCGAGCATAGCCCGTTTGACAAACGCTCTGGCAGCATAGGTATAACCCTGTCTACCAGGTAAACGGAGGTGCCGCGCTCGTAAGCTTCCTTATCCAGGGCCGAATCGGGGATGATATAGTGCGATACATCGGCAATGTGTACGCCGATTTCGTAGTTGCCGTTATCCAGCTTTTTGTAGGAGATGGCATCATCAAAATCCTTAGCATCGAATGGATCGATGGTAAAGGTAAGCGTCTCGCGGAAATCCTTACGTTTGGCAATTTCTTCAGCAGAAATCTCGGCGGGTATCTCCTCAGCATCCTTCTCCACTTCAGCAGGGAAGGAGAGCGGGAATCCATACTCCGCCAATATGGCGTTCATCTCGGTATCGTTCTCGCCCTGTGTACCCAACACATGCTTGATGCGGCCTATCGGGTTTTTGGCTCCTGCCGGCCAGTCGGTAATTTCCGCAACGGCTTTTATGCCGTTCTTGGCTCCGTTAAGGTCGGGGATGGGGATGAAGATATCGTGCATCATCTTCCGGTCGTCGGGCACGAAGAACGCAAAGCGTTCTGATAGTTTTACCACGCCGGTAAACTCCATCTTGTTGCGTTGCAATATCTCTATCACTTCGCCCTCCTGGCGTTTGCCCTTGCTTATGGCGTACACGTAAACCTTTACGCGGTCACCGTTAAGCGCGTTGCGCAGTTTGCGCGGTGCCACAAAGATATCGGTTTCGGCAGGGTCGTCTGTAACGATAAATGCCGAGCCATCGTTGGTCAAATCAACCTTACCCTCCACGAAGGTCTTAAGTTCCAGCAACTGGAACTTGCCTGGTGAGATTTCTTTTAGGACGCCCTTGAAGGCCTCATCTTTTAACACATCAAATATCACCTCGCGGGCGTCAGGATCGCGCACGTTGAGTTTGGCCGAAACCTGTTTATGGTTGAGCGGCGTATTGCCATTTTGTTCGAATATATCCAGTACCATTTGCGTAAGCACCTGGTTGATGGATGAATTGCCTTTTTTCTTCTTTTTAGACATAGGTAGTAGCTAACGCAGCTAAGATACGGAAAGTACCGTTAGGGAGGATTAATTTGGCGAACTAGAGACGATTTTACCACAAAGCGCGCAAAGGATTTCCAAATTGATGAACACAAAGGGCACCAAGGTTTGCAAACCATTTATTTTTTTGGTTGGGTATCTAAACGACAGATGGCCATGCTCCGCGGCCTCTATGTTTTTTGCCTTTGTGCGCTCCTTTGTTAAAATAACCGTAAGGAAGTTTAATTATTTATTAATGATTTTTCCTAGATTTAGATGCATCCAAATATTATGCTTTCTAATACCCTATGACCGCTGTCACACAACGTTTATTCACGCTCATTTGTGCCTTAGTGTTCCTGCTTTCATGTGGGCAAAAACCGGCGGATACACCCTTTACAGCACTAAGTTCCAAAGGAATACTGCAACTGATAGATAAAGGCAAAAGCCTGCAGAATGCCCATGCCGACTCGCTTCCGCCTATTGCAGATAAGTTATTCGCCGCTTCGCAAAAAACAGGTAATAAAACAGCGCTGGTGTACAGCGAATTGTTCAGGTCGCATTATTTCTGGATGTCGTCTAAGCACGAGGAATCTATGCACATGGCGGTAAAGTGCCTCGGTGATATCGAACGATATAAAATAAACGAAGTTTACCCTTTGCTTTATAGTTTGATCAGCAACTTGCATAAAGAGAACACCAATTACAAAATGGCATTCGAGGCTCAGCAAAAAGCGTTGAAATGGGCAATCGCCAATAAAGATACAGCCATGATCATCGGGTCGCTTAGCCAGAAAGCTATGCTTATCCATTCTATTCGAAAAGTTACTACCGATCCCACGCCAGATACTTCTATCAATGTACAAATGCGCGCTTTGAAAATTGCAGAGCAAAGCGATAGATACGAACGCCAGCGGATACCCTTGTACGACAACGTTGGGCAGTATTACCTGGATAATAAAGATTACGACAAAGCCATATTTTACGCAGGGAAGGGAGCAACCCTGGCAGAAAAGCTAAATCAACTGCGGAGCTTGACCTATGGTTACGCGTGGATGGGGCAGGCCTACTTTTTTAAGGGCGAAGAAGAAAAGGGCCTTGGCTACATAAAAAAAGCTATCGAGATAGCTAAAGAGATAAAGGAACCATACCGCGAGATGGAACTGTACGAGCATTTAGAAGCCTGCTATTATTCCAAAGGCGATTACAAAACCTCACTTGGTTTAATGTTGCGCGCGCAGCGCATGCGTCAGCAGCTTAAAGTAAAAGAGAACGAAGTGAAGCTGAGCGAACTTCAAATTAAATACGAAACCGCAAAAAAAGATAAGGAACTTGCCGAGATGGACCAGCGCCAAACGCGCAGTAACCGTCAGTTGATCATTACGGTAGCTGGTTGCATGCTGTTTATTGTGTTCAGTATTATTTTGTTTTTGCAGTATCGTATTATTCGTAAGGATAACCAGTTGCGCATCATCAGCAGTTTGCGGAAGGATAAGGCTCTGGAGAATATCGCCTTTATCCAATCGCACGAGCTGCGCAAGCCGTTGGCATCTATACTTGGATTGATCACCGTAATAAAACTAACCGAATACCAGGTAGACCCCGAAGCCCTGGATAAACTCGAAGAAGCCGGCGGGGAGCTGGATACTGCGATCCGCTCCATCATAGTAAATGTGGAGGAGGAAGCGAAGGGATAGTTGGTTACGCCCGCCGTGCCAGGTTGTTTTAATGGGCGGTACTTGCCCGTCAATTATTTCATTATAACCATTTACCGGTAGCCAGGCTATAAACGCTTGCATTAAATTTTAAGGGGAGAAGCCACCTCATCGGTTTTGGTGGATATATGCTTGATGATACCATCAAGCTCCTGAGCCGATATTTCGATATCTGCAAGCACCCCGTTCTTGTCTATCTCGGCGGCATCATAATTTTTGAATACTTCAATCAAACCCATTATCCTGGCCAGCGGCGCGCGTATTACGTGCGATTGCATCCACGCAATATCCTGCAAATGCTTGTTTTGCAGTTCTATAGCCTGTATGTAGTTTTGCCTTTCTGTGATATCTGTGGCCACCACCAAGTGGGTATTATCCCCACTGAACTGTATAAAGTTGCTTTGCAGGAAAACCTTTATTTTTTCGCCGTTCTTTTTTGATTGCGTAGATATGCCACTATACATTTGGCTTGTGCTATTTACGGTTTGCTCAAAATCGTGCAGGCAATCAATAGGCCATATACGGGTAACATCCATTGTTAAAAATTCATCCAACGTATAGCCATAATGTTTTATTGCAGCAGAGTTTACGTTCAAAAACTTGCGGGAATCGAGGTTAAAAACCCACATGGGCAAAGGGCTGAGATGAAAAAGGTCGCTGTATCGTTTTTCTGAAATGGCCAGGGTTTTCAAATGTTCTTCAAGCTCTTTGTGCATTTGGGTCAATTGCGCCTCGGCAATTTTGGTTTCGGTAATATCAAGGCAGGCTCCTATCATTTTTACCGGGTTATTTTGTTCGTCCGTTTGCACTTTCCCCCACGATTTCAGATAACGCAGCTCTCCGTTTGGCCTTACGATGCGTTCTTCAAATACCACGTCTTGCTTGGTTTGCAATACGCTGCTTATCGTGTTATAAACGTAGGCCCTATCGTCTGGATGGAGAAGTTCCTGATAACCTTCGAAAGTGGCCTTGAATGATGTTTTATCCAGCCCATAAATTGCGTATAGGGTTTCGCTCCAGCTTACTTTGTTTTTAACTACATCCCATTGCCAATTGCCAAAATTGGCCAGTTCCTGCCCTTGTTGCATCAGCAAAGATGTTTCCCGCAGGCTTTGTTCGGCGCGGGCCTCTTTTTCTTTTATAAGGACGGTTTCGGTAACATCAGTAGCAGTGTGTAAAATATGAGTAACTTCGTTATCATCGTTCAGCAGCGGCTCGTTTTCACATTTAAAATACCGCTCATCAAAACCACTTTTGTCCCTGAATTTCACATGGTAACGTCGCGGCGCTGTGCTCCAGCTTTGCTTGTTTTTCAACGCATCGCAAAAAGCCTGTATTTCGGCGTCATCAACATGGTTTGATTGGTCTTTTATAAAATCAAAGAAACCTTTACCTATCAAATCTTCTCTTGTAACGTTGCTCGCGGCAAGATAGGCCCGGTTTACCTCAATTATGGTAAAAACCGGTGCATCCGGCAGTAAAACGATGCCTGGCGATGGGAACTGCTGAAATATTTTGATGAATGTTGAGTTGCCCAGCATATTTATAAAAATCTTTGGTACACCAATTAATAAGCGTGAAGAATAATAAATTAGATTTATATAGCGAATTAAGCCGGGGGATTTAATTCATTGAATAAATATAGGTATTTCTACGTGGTTTTACTAAAACAAAATCCTATTATAAAAGCATAATCATGAAGGGCCATGATTTTTTTACCCCGTTTTTTGTTGCTGCTTATATGTATTGCATGCAAACATGATGCAATGTTGTTTTAAAACCTTAAATAGACTTATTTAGCAATATGTTTGCCACAGACGTCTCGCTTGGTTTAATACTGCCTCTTATACTTTTACTCATACTTGTGCTGGTTTATAAACTTCGTAAACTCACGCTTGCGGGTACTATTATAGCCGGGTTTATCGCCATCAGGATTTATTATGGGTTTATTTTCCCGGGGATAGCAATGTTGGCTGCGTTTTTTATACTGGCTACTATTGCCACATCGTTTGGAAAAAACCAGAAGAAAATATTTGAAGAACAAGCAGAACCAGAAAGGAGGGATGCTTACCAGGTTTTAGCTAATGGGGGTGTTGCGGGTATATTGGGTGTTCTTAACTCCTTTATACCTTGGCTAATATACCCTTGCCCTTTAATCGTGCTCATGGCAGCATCTTTAGCTTCGGCCACGGCAGATACGCTATCGTCTGAATTGGGCACTATTTACGGCAAGCGTTTCTACAATATCCTCACCTTAAAACCGGATGAAAGGGGCAAAGACGGCGTAATAAGCATAGAGGGCACCCTCGTCGGTATAGCAGGCTCGGCAATTATCGCACTTATATTTGCTTGTTGCTTTGGTTGGAATTCCCATGCTGCCATTATTGTTATTGCAGGCACAGCCGGTAACCTTTTCGATTCACTATTGGGTGCCACGCTCGAGCGCAAGGGCTATCTTAAAAACAACTCAGTCAATTTCCTCAATACGCTTTTTGCTGCCCTTGTTGCCTGGGGTTTATTGGTTATTTGATTACCACTTGCGCCGTGTTGCGGTTGGTTTGTTTCATCAATACGGTTTTGCCCGCTGTTAATTCAGCCAAGACATCATCGGTATAATGTCGTAAGGTTATCAGCGTTAACTCGTCGTTGTACTTCACCTTAAATTGCAGCTTTAGTGCTACCAGCAGTTTTTCGAAACGACCGGGCACCAGATCTATGCAGGCCGTAAAGCTCAACGCCGAAGTTTGCATCACATTCACTTTTACATGGTTTGCCGCAAAAAAGCCGAATATCTCGCTGAGGTGGCTTTCCGAAATAAAGGAGTAATCCTTAGCCGAAACAGATAACAGCACCTGCTTTTGTTTTACGATGATAACCGGTTTGGCAAAGCTGTTGGTCACATTGTCTTTAATAACAGTGCCGGGCGCACCGGGATCTGTGAAAGGTTTTACCAATAGGGGGATGCCTGCGTTTTGCAGCGGCTTGATGGTTTTTGGATGGATGACGCTTGCACCGTAATAAGTCATTTCTATGGCCTCCTGATAGCTCAGCTCATCGAATTTGACGGTATCTGCAAAATGCTTCGGGTCGGCATTCAATATGCCGGGCACATCTTTCCACGTAGTAACGGATTCTGCACCGAGGCAGGAAGCGATGATAGATGCCGTATAATCAGAACCTTCGCGGCCAAGCGTGGTAGTGAAATTTTCGGATGTTCCGCCCAGGAAACCCTGCGTAACTACAACGCTTTTCTCCAACATGGCGGGGAGGTCCTTCTGGATACTTGCACGGGTTTTATCCCAATCAACCACGCCTTCGCGGTAAGTATTATCGGTATGGATGTAGCCACGCACATCCAACCATTTGCTGGTAATGCCCTGTTGGTTGAACCAGGCGTTTACGATGCGGGTTGATACCAGTTCGCCGATGGATACGATCTGGTCGTAAATAAAGTCGTAGTCATCCTGCGGTTCGTCTTCAATCATCCAGTCAATCTCCACGAAGGTATTGGCTACTTCGTCGAACACCGGGTGCCCCGTCTCGAACAATTCCGACAGGATATGGAAGTGGTAAGCCTTTATTTCTTCGAATATCTCATGCACGTCGCCATCGCCATTTACATAGGCATTGGTAAGCTTTTCCAACGCGTTGGTGGTTTTGCCCATGGCTGATACCACCACCAGCAATTGGTTGCCCGCATAGCAGCTTACTACCTTACCCAAGTTGATTACGCCCGGTGCATCTTTAACAGAAGCGCCTCCGAATTTAAATACCAGCATCTTTTTTTATGTATTGTGCCACCACCGACTGTGGTTTTATAAGTGTTTTTATCTGTGCCCAGGGTATGTCCAACTCGGTTTGCCCTGCGGCGTAGGATTTTATTTCGTACTCATTGTATAAGAATCGGATGCCCGTTGGTGTAAACAGGTAGTTTTGGTTGAGGGCGAATTTGTAACCCTCAAAAAAATAGTCCAGCTCAAGGGAGGAAGTGTCTTTCAGCTTTTCGTTCTTGCGGAAGATACGTTCGGCCACCTTGCTTAATTGCGCGTATGCACCGGGCAGCAGGATATCTTTCAGATAAACGGATTTTTTTGTTTTTGGATTCCAATTAATAAAGGCATCAAAAGCCGAGCCGTGCGCCCCGCCTGAAAAGATATAGCCGCCATATCTAATTGCTATAAGGCAACTGTCCTGATTTACTACCCGGGCATATTCCTCAAGTTCAAAGGAAATATTCTTTCGCTCATCTTCTTTTTTAAATTCCTCATAGCTCTTAAAATATGTGCTTACCATAGCCTGAAGCGACGAATCAGCCTTTTCGTCGTCGTTAACCCACAGGTTTAGCAATCTATTCCTAATAGTGTCGTTTAACGCATCCTGGCCTTTAAAAACCGGATAGCTTATCTCTGCCATAGTGCAAGTACTGCCGGGCCCGGCATTGCAATCTTTCGCACGTTCACGAATAGTTTTCATTTCGTACAAAACCGTGTCAGTAAAAATATTAGGTTTAACCTTAGTTACCGGAGTACCAAACCGGCATGCGGTAAAAGCCGTCATTATCACACCCAGCAGCAATACCTCCCTCGTCCCTTTCATTAGCTTAAATTTTATTGACCTGTTCTTTTGTCAAAGCGGCATTCAGCCAACCGGCTTCTATGCTTGCCTCGTATTTTTTATAGAATTGGATGGCGGGCTCGTTCCAATCTAGCACCTGCCAAACCATGCCGCTGAAACCCAATTCGCGGGTTTCCTGTATCAACCTATCGAACAGTAACTTGCCCAAGCCCTTTCCACGGTGGCTTTCGGTAATTACCAAATCTTCCAGGTAAAGGCGCTGCCCTTTCCAGGTAGAGTAACGGATATAATATAGTGCAAAACCCACGATGATGCCCTCATCTTCTACCACAAAGGCCTTCCAAACCGGGTTTGGCCCAAAGCCTGCCTCTTCCAGCTCGGCCAGAGTTGCGGTCACGGCATCCGGTTCTTTTTCGAATATCGCCAGCTCGATGATTAGTTCTAATATACGTGCGCAATCGGCCTTAACGGCTACTCTTAATATAGGGTTATTCGTCATTTGTCATTGAGTCATTTTGCTTCGCGTCATTGAGTCATTGTACGAAGCTAATTCTGTAAATTCTAAAATTCGTTTAATTCGAGTCAGACAAGAATCCTGTTTAATCCTTCAATCCCTAAATCGTGTCATTCTTCCAGTGCTTCACCACTCTTGTCCCAAAAATTGTACTCCCCAACCTCACCATATTGCTGCCCTGCTCAATAGCCAGCTTGTAATCTGCAGACATACCCATAGATAGGGTATCGAAAGAGGCCTCCTTTCGGAAGAAACTAGCCTTTACGCCGTCGAAGAAGGTCTTCAGTTCGTAGTATTCATCTTTTATCTGCTTTTCGTTATCGGTATTGGTGGCAATGCCCATCAGCCCGCGTATGCGAATGTTTTTCAGTGCGGCATATTCCTCGCTGCGCAAAAGCTCAATGGCTTCATCAAAACCCAGGCCGTATTTGGTGTCCTCATCGGCAATGTATATCTGCAAAAGGCAATCGATAGTGCGCTTATTTTTTTCGGCATGCTTGTTTATTTCCTGCAGCAGCTTCATGCTGTCTACAGATTGTATCATGCTGATGAATGGCGCTATGTACTTTACCTTATTGGTTTGCAGGTGGCCTATCAGGTGCCATTCTATGTCTTTTGGCAGGCTTTCTTGTTTTTCTACCAACTCCTGCACCATATTTTCGCCAAATAAGCGTTGTCCTGCATCATAGGCCTCCATAAGTTCTGCCGCGGGTTTAGTTTTAGAAACAGCCAGCAAAGTAACCTTTGTACCCCCGGTTTCCTTTTTTAGGCTTTTGATATTATCTGCAATGCTCATTTATCCGTAAATTTGTTTTTTATAACGCCGCTAAATTACAGAATGCATAAATATATCATCTTGTTTTTTTCAGTATTGGTGCTTTTTGCCGCCTGCACCGGGGATAATGCCCCCGAAGGGACTATTGCGGAGGAGCCAATGATTAGCCTGCTTACCGATGTACACCTTACCGATGGCAGCCTGTACAGCGTAAGCCAAACGCCCGATAGCCTGTATAAATATGGCTCGGCGCGTTACAAAGCATTGTTTAAAAGGCACCACACTACCGATAAGCAATTTAAGGCGAGCCTGAAGTATTACACTACCCAGCCCGTAAAAATGCTGGAGATGTACGAGCGCGTAAGCGCCAATATACAGGCAAAAATAGATTCGTTAAATAAAAAAGGCCGGCCGAATACCGCGCCGAGAAACAAAAATGGTATACCCGTTAAATAGTGCCGATAAACTCGGCTTTACCGAGATAAAGGAACTGATAAAGGCGCATTGCCTTAGCGTAATGGGCCAGCAAATGGTGGATAAGATACAGGTAATGAGCAATTACGACCTGATATCGAAATTCCTGAACCAGGCGCATGAATTCAAGAATATCCTTCAGAACGACGATGCGCTGCCCATCAACCATTTTTACGATATAAAATCGCTGGCCAATAAGGCGAAGATAGAAGGCGCTTTCCTGTCGGAAGAGGAGTTCTTCCAGGTGCAGGCATCGCTTACTACCGTGTTTGCCGTGATTGCCTATTTCAACGAGCGCAAAGAAGTGTACCCCAATCTGGAAGCCCTTTTTGAGCACCTGCCGATTGAGAAAGCAATCCTGAGAAAGATAGACCAAGTGATAGATCCGAAGGGAAAAATCCGCCATAATGCTTCGCGCGAGTTGATGGAAATTACCGGCGGCATTGCCAAAGCCGAGCAGGAAGCGCGTAAGAAGATAGACCAGATATTCAAAGCTGCAAGTGCCAGCAACTGGACGGCCGATGGCTCGCTCACAGTGCGTGATGGCCGCCTTTGCATCCCCTTACTGGCCGAGAACAAACGCAAGCTGAAGGGTTTCATCCACGATGAATCGGCCTCGGGGCAAACGGTTTACATGGAGCCGGAGGAGGTTTTCTCGCTCAATAACCGTATCCGCGATCTGGAATTCGACCGCCGCCGCGAGATTATCAAGATACTTACCGGCTTAACCAACGAACTGCGGCCATATGTGCCGCTGCTGTTATCGTACCACGGGCTGCTCACCAAATTGGATTTCGTGCGGGCCAAGGCCCTTTTTGCCATAGATATAGAAGCCGAAATGCCCAAAGTGGTAAACGAGGGCAGGTTTACCTTTTACAACGCGCGCCATCCTTTGCTGTACCTCAACTTTAAAAAGGAGAACAAAACCGTTGTGCCGTTAAACGTGTCGATAGACGAGGGTACGCGTGTCATCGTGGTTTCGGGGCCAAACGCGGGCGGTAAATCTGTTTGTATGAAAACCGTTGGCTTGCTGCAAATGATGATACAGGCAGGCTTATTGATACCTGCCAGTGCCGATAGCGTTGCCGGCGTGTTCAAACAGCTTTTTGTGGATATAGGCGACGATCAATCCATCGAAAGCGATTTAAGTACCTACAGTGCGCACCTATCAAAAATGAAATATTTTGTGGAAGGCGCCAATGGTAAAACACTGATACTGATAGATGAGTTTGGTACCGGTACCGATCCTCAGTTCGGCGGGCCTATTGCCGAAGCCGTGCTGGAAGCCCTGAACCATAAAAAAGTACGCGGCATGGTAACCACGCACTATTCAAACCTAAAGATTTTTGCGAGCCACACCGAGGGGATAGAGAATGCGTCAATGCTGTTCGATAACGCCAAGATGCAGCCGCTGTACATGCTGGAAGTGGGCAAGCCCGGCAGTTCCTACGCCTTTGAGATTGCCCAAAAAATAGGCCTGCCGCAAAACGTACTGAACCTGGCCCGCAATAAGATAAGCGCCGGCCAAAAAAAGGTAGATAGCTTACTGGTTGACCTGGAACGCGAAAAGAAAGAGATATTCGATACCAGGCAACAGCTCGACAGGCAACAGCGCCACGTAAACCTTTTGCTGAAAGAGAACGAAGAGCTGAAGAGCTTTTTAGACGAAAACCGTAAAGCGTTGATGAAAGAGGCCAAGCAGGAAGCGAAAAACATCATCCTGAATGCCAATAAACTGGTAGAAAATACTATTGCTGAAATAAAAAGCAGCAACGCCGATAAAGAAGTAACAAAAACCCTGCGCGATACCCTTACTGCCGAAGTAAAAAAGAATACGGTAAAGGCAGAAGCACCCAAAGCGGCCGCCGCAACTGATGAGGAAATTAAGGTAGGCGACTGGGTGAAATTGACCGACGGCGACACCACGGGCCAGGTAATGGAACTAATAAAGGATAACGTGGTAATTGCAATGGGCGAACTGCGCACCGTGGTGAAACGCAAGCGGGTAGAAAAAGTAGCAAAAGCAACCGTGCCGAAGGAAATAAGGCGCAGCAATATCGGCCATACCAGCGATATCGCAAATTTTAGCCCGGAGATAGACGTACGCGGCATGCGCACCGAAGATGCACTGTTCGCGATAGAGAAACTGTTCGACAGGGCGTTGATGATGGGTTTCGGCACGTTAAAAATATTGCACGGTAAGGGCGACGGCATCCTGCGGAAGATGATAAGGCAGTATTTAAAAAAATACGAGCAGGTGGATAGGATGGAAGATGAACACGCTGACAGGGGTGGGCAGGGGATAACTTATGTTTATTTCAAATAATAGATACAATACGATTTAGGGATTAAAGGATTGACAGGATTAATTCCTTCACTCGGATTGACAAGAATTAATGATTTTTATGAGAAGTTTAAGAGCTTTAGTTTTTTTTATTTTAGTAAGCACCTGTTTTTCGGTTAGCTGCTCGGCGCAAACTGTAATTGCCTATAACGATCCGAATATTCATTATATGGGGCGAATCAGCATGAAAAGCGATGCCGCCGAGTTAACCTGGACAGCTTCATCCGTCATCATCAATTTCAATGGTACTGCGGCAGAAGCAACACTGGGCGATGATACCGGGTACGATTTTGTAACCGTTGTAGTTGATGATAAAGTGGTTAATACCATTCGGCTAAAGAATCGTATAACAGAATACAAGCTTGTGAGCGGTCTGCCGCCCGGGCCGCATAAACTGGAACTTTTTAAGCGCACCGAATATGAAATGGGCCGGCTGTTGTTTTACAAATTCACATTAGCCGGCGATGCTAAGGTTTTGCCGCCACCGGTTTACAAACACAGGATTGAATTCTATGGCAACTCTATCACCTGCGGCTACGCGATAGAAGATTTGGAAGGTAAGGACAGAGGAAGTTATGAATTTGAAAATGGCTATAAAAGCTATGCTAACCTTACCGCCCGTCATTTTAATGCAGATTATTATTGTATCGCCAAAAGTGGCATTGGGGTTACCGTAAGTTGGTTCCCTTACGTAATGCCGGAAGTTTATGACAGGGTTTACGCGCTTGATTCTACCAAAATTTGGGATTTTACTAAATATACGCCCGAGGTGGTTGTGGTAAACCTATTCCAAAACGATTCGTGGATAGTTACGCATCCTGATAACCAGCAGTTTATCGCCCGGTTTGGCAATGCGCCACCAACACCAGAGTTTATCATCAATACCTATCAAAACTTTATAGGCAAAATCAGGCTCAAATACCCTACTGCGAAAATAGTATGTGCTTTAGGCGCCATGGACGCCACCAAGGACGGTTCGCCCTGGCCCGGGTATATCAAAGAAGCGGTTAACCGAATGCACGATAAAGGCATTTACACCAACTTCTTCCCATACAAAGGCACGGGTGGCCATCCTAACGAAGCCGAGCAAAAAGCAATGGCTGCTAACCTGATAAAATTTATTGAGAAGAAATTTAAATGGTAACCCGTAGAGACGCAATATTTTGCGTCTCTGAATTGCATGGCGAATGTGCATGACCGATTTGCAGCGGGAGACGTAAAATATTGCGTCTCTACGTTTACAACACCGCTTTTATCATCCTGTCTCGTCCGCTCATATCTTGGCGAAGTTCGATATTTGTAAAGCCCTTTTGCTTCAATAGCTCAATAGTTTCCTGTCCAAAGGCTTCGTTTATCTCAAAGAAAAGCAATCCGCCCGGTACAAGATTTTGCGTGGCGAAACCGGCAATGGCATCATAAAACAGCAGGGGCCTACCCTCCGGCACAAATAACGCCGTGTGCGGCTCGAAATCTGTTACATTGGCATGCATCAGCGTTTTATCGTGCAAGGTAACGTAAGGGGGGTTACTGATGATGATTTCGAAATTCGGATGTTCGATTTCGGAATTCAGGATATTATCCTGAATAAAATTCACTTCAACCTCATTAATTACTGCGTTTTGCCAGGCCGTTTGCAAAGCTTCGGCAGAAATATCCACCGCTGTCACCTCGGCATCCGGTAAATTCTTTTTAAGGCTGATGGCGATGCATCCGCTACCGGTGCCAATATCCAATATGCGTAAGGGATTTCCGTTACTGCCCACTGCCAGCTGCAAACTGCCCACTGTTTGCAGCGCCCATTCCACCAATTCCTCTGTCTCCGGTCGGGGTATCAGCACCGCGGGGTTCACCAAAAAAGTCAGTCCGTAAAACTCTGTGCTGCCTAAAATATACTGCACCGGCTTGCCGGTTTTTAGTTCCGCAAGGATGCTACCCAGCTTTTCCAGGGCCTCTGGCGGCACGTCATCCTCAGGAAATGCTTTTATTTTGGCCCGCGATAAATCGCTTATCTCGCTCAGTACCATCAGGGTTATAGCCTCCGTTTCCTGCACGCCGTAAAGCTCATCCAATGCCTGGTGGAAATTGAAGAATACATCCCCGATAGTTTTCATACAACAAAGTAACATAAAAGCTACTTTTGTACCATGCCGCAACACCAAATATATATGCATCGCTGCCTGGAGCTTGCCGTTTTGGGCGCTGGCCATGTTAGCCCTAATCCCATGGTGGGTGCAGTAATCGTGCACGAGGGTAGGATAATAGGCGAGGGTTATCACCACCTTTACGGGGAGGCCCACGCCGAGGTGAATGCTGTTAACATGGTAATAAGCAATTACAGTAATCATGCTGAATTGCTTGCTGATTCAACCATCTACGTATCGCTGGAACCCTGCGCGCATTATGGCAAAACGCCTCCCTGTGCTGATTTGATCATCAAGCACCGTATCCCAAGGGTAGTGGTAGGTTGCCGCGACCCTTTCCCGCAGGTGGATGGCAAAGGGATAGAAAAACTGCTGGCCGTAGGCGTGGAGGTAATCGTGGGCGTGTTGGAAGACGAATGCCGTTGGCTTAACCGTCGCTTTTTTACCCGTGTGCAAATGCACCGACCATATATTATCCTTAAATGGGCACAAACAGTCGACGACTTTTTTGCACCTGCCGATGGCAGGCAGCACTGGATAACCGGCCCCGAAGCGCGCAAGTTGGTACACCAATGGCGTGCCGAAGAGGACGCAATTTTGGTAGGCAAGAACACGGTATTGGCCGATAACCCGCAATTAAGTACCCGTTATGCCGAAGGCAAATCGCCGAAACGCGTGGTCATGGACAGAAGGCTGGAATTGTCATCGGATTTAAACATTTTTGACCAGACAGTGGAAACCCTGATTTTTAATGAAATAAAAACCGATATTGACGGGAAAATCAAATACATCGCCCTGGAAGATTTCGACCGTTATGTACCGCAGTATATGATGTATCAATTGTACCTGCAGGATATCCAGTCGGTAATTATTGAGGGCGGTGCGCACACCTTAAATTCGTTCATAAAAGACGGATTGTGGGATGAAGCCCGTATTTTCACCGGACCGGGTGCTTTAACCAATGGCATACCGGCACCAAAAATAAGTGGCACCAATGGCGGGCAATCCCCCGTAGGGGCCGACCGCCTACAAGTTTATTATAATCAGCCTAAAAGCTAATGTTATACGTTTTTCTCAGCGTTTGTTGTAGCGTAATTGTGTCGGTTTTGTTAAAACTGGCCAGGCGCTACAGTGTTGATATTTCGCAGGCCATCACCTGGAACTACCCGGTGGCTATACTGCTTACCTGGTTCTTCTTCCGGCCGCAGGTAAACTTGGAGGTATTCAAAGCCGGGCCTATTCCTGTTTATGCTGCGCTTGGTATTTTGCTGCCCGTTATATTCATGGTGATGGCATCGTCCGTGCGGGTGGCGGGTATAGTACGGACAGATGTTGCGCAGCGTTTATCGCTATTGATTCCGCTCGTTGCCGCGTTCTGGTTATTCAACGAGGTACTTACCCCGCTGAAGATAGTGGGCGTAATTATTGGTTTTGCTGCTATATTATGCTCCATACCCTGGCAAAAGCAAACGGCCAATCGCAGGGTAATGAGCAATGCCTGGTTTTACCTGCTCATCGTTTTCCTGGGCTTCGGCGCGATAGATATTTTGTTTAAGCAGGTTGCTACGTTCAAGGCGGTGCCTTATACTACTTCGCTTTTCCTGATATTTATCCTGGCATTTATCATAGCGTTCATCGGCCTTATTTTTCGGATGCTAACCAAAGGAGTCCGCATTTCCTGGCCGCATGTAATGTTCGGTTGGATAATAGGGGTGGCCAACTTCGGCAACATCTTATTTTACATTAAAGCGCACCAACAACTGTCGGCAAGCCCGTCGTCGGTGTTTTCTGCCATGAATATCGGCGTAATAACTGCCGGTGCGGTAGTGGGGCTGGTGTTGTTTAAAGAACGCCTGAGCATCCTCAATAAAATCGGCATCGGGTTGGCCATCGCCGCCATTATCGTAATCACCCTCTCGCAAAACTAAATGCTTTTCGACGATACTTACAAAACCATTGCCGCTCCATCCGAAGGCATCTTTCGCGACCGTGGCAGCAAATTCCTCGGTTACGCTTATCCGGTTAATTCGGATGCTGAAATAAAACCCATCATCGCCAAACTAAAGGCTGAGCACCCAAAGGCCAATCATCACTGCTGGGCCATCAGGCTGGGCATAGACAGGTCGGTTTTCCGCGTGAATGACGATGGCGAACCCTCCGGCACAGCAGGCAGGCCCATCCTCAATACCTTGCTTTCTAAAAATATAACAAATGTGTTAGTGGTAGTGGTGCGCTATTTCGGCGGCACGCTTTTAGGTGTGCCGGGGTTGATCAACGCCTACAAACTGGCTACAGATGCCGCCCTGGAGCAAGCACAGATTATCGAAAAGACGGTGAATGATGTTTATACCATCACCTTTGAATATGCTTTGATGAATGATGTGATGCGCATCATCAAAGAAGAGCACTTGCAGGTGCTGGAGCAAATTGCCGAACTGGATTGCAGCATCAAATTTTCGGTGCGCAAAACGCAGGTAGAACAGGTTATGAGCAAGCTGAATACACACAAAGGACTTAAGGTGCTGTGGGTTGGCGCCCAATGATTTTGGCAAAGGCCGTTTAGTGTACGAGGATGGCTTTTGCCCCGAGCGCATCTGTTGTAAACAGACGATGAAAGAAATTCTTTAATTGCTCTAGCAACGACGGCTGTTGCATCGGCGCTGTTGCCATAACCTCTTCTTGTTTTGGCCCCTCTGAAGGGTGCTCCATCTCGTGCATTTCTTCCAGTATGCTTTCGCGGATAGCGGGGTCGCGGTTAACAATCTCGTCAAGCTCGGTCAAATCGTTGAAGTTGGCGGTGCCGTTTCGTTGTTTCTTGATAAGGATATCGAAGCGTTCCTGCAAAAAAGTACGCCTGATAAGGGGCCGGTTATTTTTCATATTGCACCAATTATATCTATCAGCTACAAACTAAATGCCATGCTTGTAATGCGCTGATTGTTAGATTATTGCTGTGGTTTAGAGTTTGCCATCGTTCATAAACGATACAGCCGTGTGTACGGTTTCGTAACGGGGTAACCACGCCGCAATAGATATTCGTCGTCTTCTAAATCAATCTATTCTTCTTAAACTCCGATGGATTTTGGCCCACCAGCTTATTAAACAATTTGTTGAAGTACGACAGGCTCTCAAAGCCTACGGCATAGCAGGTTTCGGTGATGTTCTTATCTTGCATCAGCAGGTTTTTGGCAATATCTATGCGGTACTGGTTCACAAAATCGGTAAAGGTGATATTGGTTTGGCGTTTAAAATACCGGCAAAAGGCTGCAGTAGTAAGGTTCACCTTGCCGGCGACCACATTCACATCGGGTTTTCGGTTGTAATTGGCATCTATATACTCATAAATAGCACCCATGCGTATCTTATCTTTCAGGAAAAACTGCAGGCTGATGTCGCCGGCGTTCAGGATAGTAAACTCGTTCGATTGGGAAAGGATGTGGAACACCCTCATCAGTTCTATCAATTGCTCAAAAGAATCAGGCCCGCTAGTGCTTTCAGCTTTTCGGTTACGATGGCTTTTGTTTCGCCATGGAATGCTACGCCACAAGCTGCTTTTTTAAATAATTGGTTGATAACGGCCAACTCCGGCGATGTGCCAATGGCGTTGCCCAAAAAACCTTCGCGAAGCTGGATAACAATCTGGTGGTAATCGCTGCGCAGGCGGTAATCAAAGTTAAGATGGGGGAGGTTGCTGCCGATGAATACCAGGTCGCTTTGGGTGTAGCTGCTGATGTGCGAGCCTACATGGCGTATACCGGCATCAGCCTCTACATATACCAGCTCAAATTCGGGATGATAATGCCACAAAAAGGTGTTGCGCAAGCGTGGAGAAAACAGCTTGAAGGATTTTCCGGGTTCAAAATCTATCCGTTCTAATTGTATCTCATTCATACAATATTGGCTCAATTGATTGCCTAAATCTAATAATAATGTCAATACAGAGCAAATATTGATCATTATGCAGAACGTCCCTGCGTATTGCTGACCTTACCTTTGGATTATCAAACCAAACAAAACCATGATAGCAGAACAACAAACTATGGCCACCATGGCCAAGCAGCCCGGCCCCAAAAATGCACATAAGGAAATTCCTGGTAACCCATCAACCGCAAAATCGAGCCAGATGAGGTTGAACGACCGCAGCAACGGCAAGCCCTTGCAGGTATTAAGCGAGGACGACTGGAAATTTTGGGTGGAGAACGGCTATGTAGTAATCAAAAACGCCGTGCCGCGCGAGCAAGCCGAAAACCTGGCCGCATATCTGTGGGAATATGAAGGAAAGGATGCCAATGATATTGAAACCTGGTATAAAAGGCCCAACGCCCAAATGCAGATGAAAGAGCTGAACAATACCGGCATGGTAGAAATTTACAACCATCAGCTGATGTGGGATAACCGCCAAACACCGCGTGTACACCAGGCATTTGCCGATATATGGGGAACCGAAAAACTTTGGGCTACTATAGACAGGGCTAACCTCAACTTCCCGCTGCGCCCGGGGTTTGAGTACAAAGGCTTCATTCACTGGGATTACGACCCCGAAACCAAGCCTCAAAACGTGCAGGGCGTACTGGCACTTGCCGACCAAACCGATGAAACGATGGGCGGGTTCCAATGCATCCCCGAACTATATCGTACCTACGATACCTGGAAGCTGACACAACCCGAAGACCGCGACCACTATAAACCCGACACCACTGGTTTCGAGTTGGTAAAAGTAAGACTGGAAGCCGGCGACCTGCTCATTTTCAACAGCCTGCAGCCACACGGCATACGCGCTAACACCAGCGGCAACAAGGTGCGTATTGCCCAATATATTGCCATGATGCCTGCACAGGAAGATAACCAGGAACTGGTAGACTGGCGCATAAACAACTGGCAAAGCCGCGAAGCCATGCAAGGCTACGCCTTCCCCGGTGACCCTATGGAACGCGAAAAACAAAACCCTGTTGCAGAGTTGACAGAGTTGGGAAAGAAACTGCTGGGTTTGGAGAAATGGTAATTATTTTGCTTGATTAGGATATGCAGCCATCAGGTTTGCATATCCCAATCTCTTCGGTTTACCCTAATAAACCAATGAACTAATGAACCCAAATTAGTCGCCCGGCTCGTAATCTACGGGGAGCATGTTAGATAGTTTGGCCTTGCTCCACGTGCCTTCGTACAGCGGGCTTTCGGCTATTACGATACCGTTCATATCAAAGATGGCGTAATGGCGGTTGGTTGGCGTAATTACGCTGGTTTCGAAATTTTCCATATCCAGCGGGCGATAAATATCCCTGAATAATTCTTCTTCGTGTTTTTTGGTATAAACCACGTAAAGGTATGCCGGAAAGGTAATGGCGAAAATGCCTTCCTGCGGGGTCGTACGCACTACATCCACGGCTGTCAACGGTGGTTTCAAGAGGTTTTCTTTGGCCCATTTGGGTACGTTCTGCTGATCGAACCAGTACAGGGCCGAATCGCGGTTGATACCATTGAACTGTTTTAATTTCTTTTGGATGTAAGCTTCCTGGTAACGGTTGGGGTTGAGGATGCGGGTGTAATTATAGATAACGAAGCCTTCATCGGCCAGTTTATTCTTGTAAAGTGAGCGATAAAAATGCTGCGCCGAACCATAATACGATTCCTCGCGCTTTGCTCTCCATTTCTTTTTCTGCGAATCGCTTCCGGGCAGTTCTTCAAACAGCGCCTTACCCGAGTAGGAGATAGTATGCGTAATATTATCGCTGCTGAAGCTGTTGAGCAAAAATTTGGTTCGGTAACCGAGGGCATAGTTCTCAACCACCAAAAATTCATCGGAAGAAGCTTCAAGCGTTTGGGTTTTGCGCACGTAATTTAAATCGAGGATATGGGGATTTATTACTTTGCATTGTTTAGAATTTTCGGAGATGCCGATGAAATCCTTTTTAAACATCTCGTAATTCTTTTTCCAGTCGGCACTGCTGGTAATAGTAACGGCGCGCATCATCATTACCTTGGGCGTAAGTTCGATGGCAAGGTTGACAGGCTGGCTACCGACCAGTACTTGTTTAGAAAACTCTTCGTAACCAATCACGGTAACTACCAAATTATATTGCCCCGGCTTTATGCCACGAAGCGTAAAACTCCCGTCATCGAGCGATGCGGTACCATAGCTGGCATTGCTTAAGAAAACGCTGGCCCTTGCAACCGGGTTTTTATTGCCTGCGCCGGTTATTTTACCCGTTATTACGCCAGTTTGTGCAACCGAAAGTAAGGGGAACCATAAATAAACTACTATAAACCACCAACGGCGCATGTGCTTTTAAACTTTTTAGAGGATGCGAATAAAGATATAATTTATGAAGCAGAGATGAAAAAACGCGATGGTAATTAAAAAGATACAAGTTGGGGAGGGGGTAGAGAGGTTAGAAGGGTCGAAGAAGTTAAAAAAATTGGAAAGGTTAAAATTTTTTAAAGTCTTTCGAGCGAAGCTGCCATCATAAAAAAGGGCTGCTACAGCTTTCAGCCATGGCAACCCCTCCAACTTTTCTAACCTTTCATAACTAATTCCCGCCTTTAAGCCCTGCTATTGAGCGCTGCATCTGCGCCATCATGGTGGTAAGGCTTTCCATGGTAGGCTCGGGGGTTGGCATGGGCAGGTGGGTAGATATATAGGCTTTGGCTTTCCATATCTCTAAAACATCTTCGCCAGCGATATCGTAAGGTTCGTAAACCGGGTTATCAGATATCAGCTTCAGTTTTTTGTTTTCTTTGAATTTGTTGCCGGCACGTTTATATACTACGCCCTCGCTTTTTGATACGATAACGTAGGTTTCGCCTGCTTTTACATCAGCCCAGTTCTCCTGGTATTCACCTATAATAATGGTGCCCGATTGCAGCGGCAGCATCGAATCGCCTTTTATCTCGAACCCTCTGTACGTACCCTGCTTAAACATGGGCAGGTAAAGTTTTGGCAGCGCGGCTACGTATTCGGTATCGGCATAGCCATTTAAATAACCTGCGCTGGCCTTAACAGGCACCAGCTCAATATTTTCGTTATCCTCTTTATCTACCGAAATACTGAGGATGCGCAGGTTGGCCGGGTTGCCTTTTGGCTTTGGCGCCCATTTCTCATCGATGGTTTCGTTGATAAAATCATCAATAGATATATCAAAAAATAATGCTAATGATTTTAGTAGCTCGTATTTGGGTTCTGCGCGCTCTTCTTCGTAAGCACCTACTAATGAGCGTTTTATTCCTACCTGGTCGGCAAATTGTTGCTGGGTTAACCCCTTTTTTTTGCGGAGGAACTTAATATTTTGTGAAATATTTGCCATAAAATTTGGAATTGCTAAATTTATTAGTAATTTTATGCTCATAAAGTTAGTAATAATTATTTAACCGGCAAATTTTTTTATCAAATGAAGAGGTTCGTTTATATCATCACCGACAGGAACAGGAAGAATTTACATGTAGGCATGTGCGCAGACCTGCTGAAAACGCTGAAATTTTATGGCGAAATGCCTACGCTTTTTTTCGATAGCGCGCAGCAACTTAACCGTTTGGTTTACTTTGAGGAGATAAATACCGAAGAGCAGGCTATGGAACGCTTTAAGCAGGTAAGCACTTTTACCCGCCCGCAAAAGGAACGGATGATACGCCCGGTAAACCCGGATTGGGTTGACCTTACTATAGGCCTTAATTACGAAAGCGGCATAAAAACAAGGCCATCCGCTTTTGGCGGACGGCCCTCTATACAGCCTGCGCGCAGGGCTGTTACTTTTTAACGAATTTTAATGCGCCCGAGTTCATGCAGAAGCGTTTGCCTCCGCGATCGGCGGGGCCATCGTCAAACACATGGCCCAGGTGCAGGCCGGTACTGCGCTCTATGACTTCGTCGCGCGTAACGCCGTAGCTGTTATCGGTCACGATTTCTATTTTGCCCGCGTCTACCGCTTTTACGAAACTTGGCCAGCCGGTGCCGCTATCAAATTTGTCAGCCGAGCTGAATAATATGTCGCCGGTGGCGGCGCTTACGTAAACCCCTTTTTCGTGGTTATCGTAATATGCGTTCTTAAAGGGAGGCTCGGTGCCGCTCTCCACCATAATATTGTACTGGTTCGGCGTCAGTATTTTCTTCCACTCCGCAAGAGTTTTGCTTTTGGGGCGCGCTGCGCTTTGTTTTTTGGTTTGCCCGTTGATGTTTTGGCAGCCTATGGCGCCGAATACGCTGATAACGAGTATTGCTAAAATTAATTTTTTCATCTGATTTTCTTTCTTTGGTAATGGTCGTAAGCTATTTTAAATATGCTTTGACAGATAAATCTACGAAATATAGTGCCAATGCGTTTGTCATCTATTGGTCGTAATAACGGGGGCATCCTTACAAGATTATTACGTTGTTTTGGCTTTTATTAGGATAGAAAGTGTTATTTCTGCGTGTAGTTTATTTCCAGATACTTATCCGTTGATTTTTCCCAATGAATTCCGACGATAGGGATTGGAGCCTTGATTTAACCAGCATCTTTCTCCCCGCAATTGTACGGGTATAAATTAATTCGCAAGGGCCAACCATTTTTTCCCATTGCTGCGCAAAGTAACTAGCTGTATCTTTGTTGCGCGCAAGGTATTCGGGTACCGTATGGAAGTCTTTTTGCTTTATAAAACGTGCCAGCAAACTTTTCCTTACTATAAGATATTTCGGGTTGTCTATTGGCGCAATTATCTCCTGCAGCATGTTGATAAATGCAGAGCTTTCGTATGTGGATCCGCCTTGCAGATGACAGTCGACACCGCCTAAGTTATCCAGCGATGAATGAACATTAAGATTAAGTATGTCCGTTTTCATCATCCCAACTCTAATCATCGTATTCAGCAGTGCTTCACCAATTTTTTGCAGGTCTTTGGCAATATCGCGGTATTTTACATATAACTTAAAGGTTTTATATGCCTTGCGGCCAAATATCAATAAGCCCGCAAAACAAATAAACGCCAAAAGGAGATATAGCTGGTTTAAACTTTTTATACTCCTCAATGCTCTTGGCAATGATTGTACAACTCCAAGTAGATACTCCATTAAACCAAAACCAAGAGCCGCAGATAAGTGCGCTATCGTTTTGTTCAGGTATAGTGTAGTAACTGCTTTATAGCCACGGCTATCTACAAATGGGATTTTAATTTCATCTACCAGGTTTGCTCCTTTTTCGAGCGCGTTTTGCCATTTGTGTTTCAGGCCTTCACGGTCGGCAGCAGCAAGCATCGTTTTCCTGTTTGATTCATCCATTATAACGTACGACGTCGCCGTTGACAAATGAAGCCGATCGATGCCGTTTTCGATAGTTGAATTATCAGAAACACCTACAAAGCATTTAAACCGTTTTTCCAGCATCTCAAAATCAGCGCCTCCAGACGGAGAAGTTGTGTCCAGGCAGCATAAATGCCAAATATTGCCGGTTTTATCGGCGTTGTCATTTGGGGTCCTGATGGCTCTCCCGCGCATTTGATTAGATAAAACGAACGAGCCCACAACGCTTGCATGGATAAGGCTGTTGATTGATGGCGCATCCCATCCTTCGCCAAGTAGAGATTTTGTCCCCACCAGCACATTGATTTCGCCTTGCTCGAATAGTTGGGTTATGATATTTACGATATCATTTTTTATCTGCTCGCATCGCTCTATCAAGATGTAGTCATCATCGGCAGGTAAACAACGGCATTCGATGTTTCTGATGCCTAAAGCATGCGTTTTTGCCAAAAAAGCCGCGTATGCATCCTTCGGAATGATAACTACAGAACCGGTTAATACCCCAATTTTCAGATTTTTCTTTTTGCTGCGCCTTAATTTCTCAAAAATAGGGATGATACCGATTTTGTTTAAGTCGAACGAATTATTGGAGCTGTTTGCATAAAATTCATTCCTTATGAAATCGGTTAAAACAACCAACCGCAAATACGAACCCAACTTATCATATTCGAACGTTACAATGCGTTCTATACTATTTAATTTGCTTAGGCTTGAGGTTAAAGAGTTGACGATTTTTTTATTTTTCGAAAACGTTATCTGGCGGTTTTCCAACGCTCCGCACCGCCTAAGGTTAGCCTCCAGTTTTAACTTATGGTCTTTATATAATTTAAAATCTTCTTTTTCTTTATACAAATAAAAATCCAATAGAATCTCGGCCCATTTATGATCAAAAGCAGGTACCCTGGGATTTTTATCGCCTGTTATTTCGACAAAACTTTGCGGGATTATTTTTCCGCAGGCGTTCAGGAATATCAAGGATGCAGAGTAAAAGGACAAATTGGTGTAAATCCATTCCAGGTTTTCAGTTGGATTTGCCCATGCCCGGTGCGATTCTATAGCTTCGATTAGCGTTACATCGGTTTTAAGGTTATTGAAAGCACTTTCGATGTTTTTACGAAACGAGGCTATGTTATCCATCTCGGTATCGGTTGGCTGAGAAAGGTAAACATAATCCTGGTGAGGGCATAGGTCGCCTTCTATTACTAACTCCGGCACTGATATTTCTACCTTTATAGGGCCATTCAATTCCATATATCGTTGCCATTCATTGGCAGATACATCGTAAGGAGGCGTTGCTGTTAACCCGATAACAATGGGGTTCAGGCGCTGTTTTATTTTAATTAAAGTTTGCCACCATTCATTTTTTAAATGGTGGGCCTCATCAACCACTATAGTGCCTACTTGCCGGGCTTTTAACAAGAGGACAATATTTTCTAAATTTTGATTTTGTGCTGGTCGGGTATTCTCCTCAGTGCTTAATTCTTCGCTATCATCTTCGACTTCGGCCTTCATATTATTGCAGGCAGCGTGCAAACCCTGGTAAGTAACTATGGTTAAAAAAGCAGGCTTACGTATGTCGCGCGAAATCCACTCCGGGGAGGTATCGGCTTGGAGGAATGAATTGCAAATTTTTTGTATCCATTGGTTGCGTATAGCTATGGTAGGAGCAAGGATAAGCGTTGGCCGGTTTACCATGATAGCCGCCTGAAGGCCTAATATTGTTTTACCCGAACCGGGTGGGGCAATTACATGTAAATGGCCATCTAGTAGATAGTTATCTAAATTATCCAGCACTCGCTGCTGATATGTACGCCAGGAATGTTTAAACTGAATTTCGATCGGGAATTTATCCAATAGGTGTTTGCTTTTACAGGCGTAATCTACAAAAAACTGCATAAAAAAAGCCGAAGCAGCAAACGCTTTGGCTCTCTATTATTTCTTTGAAAAATGTGATTCAAATCTCACATTTTATATCTCAGATTTCAAATCTAAACTATTACCATCCCGGTGTAAAGTTGAAGCCGAATACAGGTTTCTTCACATCCTTGCGGTTGAATGGGAAAGCGTAATAAGGCTCTAATATAAAGGCACCGAACACATTTACCCGTAACGATACGCCTGCGCTAAATGCCGGCACGCGGCTTACGGTTACGTAGTTAGTGGTTTGATTGGTGTTTGGGTCGGTAACCGGTGTTGTAGAAATGATATCAGGTTCGGTTTGGAACAGGGTTATCTTGTCGCCTTTGTTCCAGGCCAAACCTGCGTCGAAGAAAAAGTTGAGATCCGAAAAAAGGAATTTTGAGGGTAGCAAAGCCAACTTCTCGGGGCCGGTAAAGGGCAGGCGTATCTCAAAATTCGCTACAGCGATGCGGCTGCCATTCAACTGGTTACTGTTCCAGAGGCTTGTAGTGCCGCCAACGGTGGTGTTATCACTGTAAAGGTCGTAACCGCGTACCAGCCATGGGTAACTAACGGATAGCGGATAGAACGCGTTGGCATCGTCGCCAAAGCGACCCGTGCCGTAAAACCTGGCAGCAAAAGTAACCGGCTGCACCCGCACGTATTTGCGCAAATCGATATTTGGAGAATAATATTTGTACGTGCCGAAGTTGTAATCAATCCCCAGCTTAAAGCGGTAGCCACCAAGCGGTGCGGCTATACCGAAGTAAGAATCGTCGCCCGTAAGCGATGTGCCTATCGTGTAGGTGCTAAAAGGGCGATAATCATAACCTGTTTCTGCCAGGTATTGTTCGCGGGATATTTTGTGCTTTTTAAAGTCGATGGCGTTGTACACGTTACCCGCTGTATCGATAGGGTAGTAGGTGCTGTAACGATCTATCCTGAAACTACTGCGCGATGCACTTGCGCCAATTTCGTATCGCAGTTGTTTGGATATAGGGTACTGCAAAAAGCCTTGTATCGCATCCTGAAAGATACGAATAATATCGGTGTGCTGGTCTAAAACGTTAACCTGTTGCCCCTGGTAATCTATAGTGGTTGCGGTGAGGCCATAATTGCCGAACTGGTAGGGTATATGCGATAAGCCGAACCCCCAGTTCCAGCGGCCCTCCTGATTAATGTAGACACCCTGTGCGCCAAAATCATAAACCTCGCCGTTTACCGATGCGCTGGCGTAGATTTGGTTACGGCCCAATATATCGCTGAAAACACCCATTATACCGCTGGATAAGCCGGTACCGTAAGTGCCTATCTGCGCGCCAACGCCGTTGCTGGCCAATGCATCCAGCTTGAATTTGGGCTTATATGCTATGCTGTGGATAGAATCGGCAGATAATTTAGGGTAGGCCAGGTAGTTATTTAAGTTGGAGTTTATCAAATCAACGCCCACGGCGCGGGTAGGGGGCAGCATGGCCACATCGAAATTGGTAGTGCCGCCATCAACTACCAACGGTTTAAACTCCGAAGCCTTGGCATTGTACACGGTGTATTTTTGCGCGCGGTAATAAGAGTACACGATATCGTCGCTGGCGGAGATGCTCAAAGCCGGTGAATATTCGGTAATGCCGCAGATGCCGGTGAAAAGATCTGTCATTTGCTCAACCTTACCGCTGGCAAGCGTGTAGCGGTACAAGTTACGGAAACCGTCGCGGTTGCTCAGGAAGTAAACCTGGGTACCGTCGGCAGAGTATAGCGGGTTAAGGTTATTGGCCTGGTTGAAGATTTTGATATCCGTAACCTTGCCGGTTGCGATATCCAATTCGGCCAGGTTAAAGGTAATCTCCTGCGATACCACCTGATCGTAAGTGCTGCGATCGCTGGAGAAGACAATCTTCTTGCCATCTCGCGAGAAACTGGGCTGATAATCTGAGTACTTATCGTTGGTAAGTTGCGTAACTTTTTTGGTATCGAAGTTATACATGTAAATATCGCCCTGACCTTCTGATAATGCCTGGAAAGCCACGTTCTTGCCATCCGGCGACCAGGTTAAGTTGCTGAACTGCTCGGCCTTGCCCATCGAAATATCGTTCAATACCTTACCATCCGGCACGGCAACTACCAGCATGCGGTTTCGCCCCTTACTAAATACGCTAAAAGCGAATTTCTTGCTATCGGGCGACCATGCGCCTGCCGATTCGATAAAGTTGAACTCATCCACATGCGAATTGGCCGTTTTGCTCGTCAACCGCTTAACGACTCGCCCCGTGTGGGCATCGGCAAGATAAAGGTCTATGCTGAAAAGGTTTTTTGAAGACAGGAAAGCGATGTATTGCCCATCGGGACTAACGGATGGTGCCACAGTCATGTCGCCGCCGTTTTTATCGTCGATAACTTTTAAGCCTACCGGTTTTTGCACGGTATCTTTTAAAAAGGGCTTATACGTAGTTTCGATAGAGTTTTTCCACAGGCGCGAGAGGGTTTTATCATCGTAGCCAAAGGTGCGCCGTATGCCGTATTGCAGGCCAAAACGGGCCGTGTTCTTAAAGAAAGGCACAATGATGGTATCGCCGTAAGTAGAACCCAGGAACGACCAAAATGCCTCGCCATAACGATATGGGAAGTATTTGTTGCCAGTGGTAAGTTCTTCTACCGTTGGGATATCATGGTTAAGGTAAGCATCGCGCATCCACATGGCGGTGTAAGCATCTTTTTTTCCCAGCGAGAGGTACTCGGCCATACCCTCCACCATCCACAGCGGTATATTGCCGATATTCTCGAAGTTGGACGAATCGCGCCCAAGCAGCATATGATACTGAAAGGCATGCACCAATTCGTGCCCCAGTACGTGGCGTGTTGTTTGGTTGGTTTCCATTACCGGCATCACCACGCGGTTTTTGAGGCCCTCGGTAATACCGCCCGTACCTACGCTTATCTCGCCATCGATGGCGGTAGTCTGCTGGAAATCGGGGTGGTTAGCATATAGTATGATGGGGTTGGGCTTGCTGAAGGTATCGCGGAAAACCTGCTGGTGCAGCGTGTACCAAAGCTCAGCTTCCTGTGCAAAACGCTTCATCATACTATCGTTTTTGATGTAATAGTATATCTCGAAG
This sequence comes from Mucilaginibacter sp. P2_D11, assembly GCF_056404435.1. Classification (NCBI taxonomy): domain Bacteria; kingdom Pseudomonadati; phylum Bacteroidota; class Sphingobacteriia; order Sphingobacteriales; family Sphingobacteriaceae; genus Mucilaginibacter; species Mucilaginibacter sp. P2_D11. The sequence continues at coordinate 226,167 of NZ_JBFUEA010000005.1, read as the reverse complement.
TGCGGGGTTTTATATACCTTAAAGTCGAGTTTTTTATAGCGCACTTTGTTTTGCCCAAAGTACTGCGCGTTTGCATGCTGGCTAAATAATAGCGCAAACGAAAGGCAAAATAGTACAAGCGGAAGTTTTACGTAGGAAGCGTAACGTTTATTCATAAGGCTGTGTTAAGAATATGGCGTAATTTAATTAAAAGCACGCTTATAGCCAAACGCTCAAATAGGCAATTTATTTAGGCGTAGGCGGATTATTTTCGGGGTTTTCTTCTTTAACAGGAGGCGTTATTACACCTGATGTATCCATTGGCGTCTCCATCAAGCTATCTACTGTCGTGGTATCAGATTCTATTATCCTTGGCGAAGGGCAGTTATATTCCTTGGTTATCTTTACCCATGGCTTAGGGAATTGCCCGTAGGTATAGCCTGATTTCGGGTCGGCGTACACCTTTTCCATAAACTCGCCGAAGATGGGGAGCGCCGTATGCGAGCCTTCGCCGGTTTCTGATGTGGTAAAATGCACGCTGCGATCATCCGCGCCCACCCAAATACCGGTTACCAAATCTTTGGTAATCCCCATGTACCAACCGTCGACATAGTCGCTGCTGGTGCCGGTTTTGCCGCCTATTTGGTTGTCTTTTTTCCATAGGCCGGGGTATTCCCAAAGCGCCTGGGAGGTGCCGCCCGGTTCTTCCATACCGCCGCGGAACATATAGAGCATCAGCCACGCTGTTTCTTCGCTTAGCACCTGCTCGGTTTTAAGCGTAAACTCCTGTATAATGTCGCCTTTTTGGTCGGTTATTTTTGTTACCAGCAAGGGGTCTACCTTTTGGCCCTTATTAAGGAACGTACTGTATGCTCGTACCATTTCGAATACAGAAACATCATTTGAGCCCAACGATACCGATGGCACCGATTTTAACGGGCTTTCTATACCTATCTTGTGCGCATAATCAACAATTTTATCCCAACCTACGTGCTCGGTAACCTGCGCGGTAATGGAATTTACCGATTTGCCCATGGCCCAGCGTAACGACATTTCGCGGCCCGAGAAGTTGAAATCGGCATTGTTGGGTTCCCAAACATCGTCTTTGCCGTTATCCTTGAATTTGATGCTTACGCGTTTATCCGTAAACTTATCGCAAGGGGTGAAGCCGTTATCTAAGGCGGTAACATAAGCAAAAGGCTTGAAGGTAGAACCAGCCTGGCGTTTGGACTGGTTTACGTGGTCATAATTGAAGTATTTATGGTCAATACCGCCCACCCAAACTTTTATCTTGCCGGTAGATGGCTCCATGGTCATCATCCCGGTGTTCAGGATTTTTGTATAATATTTGATAGAATCCACGCTGCTGAAGGTGGTATCCTGGTCGCCTTTCCAGGTGAACACGCTCATGCGCTTCTTCTTTTCGAAATATGCGTTTATCTGCGTGGTATCCCCATTATATTTTTTGGAAAGCAATTTGTAAATAGGCAGCCTCTGCTCGGCTTTCAGCAGGAAATCCTTTATCTCTACGCCTTTGCTGTCGCGCCAGGGGTTTTTATCGCCCCATAAGTTATTGAAGCGTTTCTGCAGCATCTTCATCTTATCATTCACGGCTTCTTCGGCGTATTGTTGCAAGCGGCTATCTATGGTAGTGTATATCTTCAGTCCGTCTTCATAAAGGTCGTAGTTGTTGTCTTTGCACCATTTATCCAACCATTTTTCTACAGCGTGGCGTATGTACGAATCGCCCTGGCCGGTTTGATCGACGTGATTCAAATTTAGCCCGATGGGAAGCGGTGTATAGCTGTCGTATTCGGCCTTGCTCAGGTAGTTGTATTTAAGCATCTGGCCAAGCACAACGTTACGGCGTTCAACGGCACGTTGCGGGTAAACACGTGGGTTGTAAGTAGATGTTGCCTTCAGCATGCCTATCAGGGTAGCAGCCTCGGTAGGGCTAACCTGGTTAGGCATTTTGTTGAAGTACTTTAGTGTAGCCGTTTTTATACCAAACGAGTTATTGCCGAAAGGCACCGTATTCAAATACATGGTAAGTATCTGCTGCTTGGTGTACAGGTGCTCTATTTTGTAAGCGGTAATCCACTCTTTACATTTAAAAACCACCGTGCGCAGCACAGGTATGTACTTTACCAGGCCCTGCGAACCGCGCTTGCGGGTGCTGAACTGGTTTTTGGCCAACTGCTGGGTAATGGTGCTTGCGCCGCGCCTGTCGCCCTTGGCGGTAGATACCAGGCCGCTTACGAAGCCTATGAAATCTACGCCGCCGTGTTTGTAAAAGCGCGTATCTTCGGTAGCTACCAGTGCGTTGATCAGGTAGGGAGAAATGGCCTTATACTCCACCGGCGAACGGTCTTGTTTGTAAAAGCGGCCGATGAGCTTACCATCTGCCGTGTACACCTCAGAGGGAAGCCAAACGACAGGGGTTTTGATTTCACTCATATTAGGCGAATGCCCAAACAGCCAAAGAAAATTCAGTTCGATGGCGCAGAAAAAGAGGACAACAAAGTAAACAAAGATGGCAAGATATCTCAGGTATCGGTTTCTTATACTTCTGAACATTGGGTAAAGATGGAAATTTATGCAACTATTACCATAGCCGCAGCATAAAAAATTAAAAACGCAATTTTATTAACTAAATTTTAAACTAGGCGCTACTGATAGAAATTATTTCCTGAAAAATTGTACTGCCGTCTTAAACCGTACTGTTTTTAGGGTTTGGGTGGCAAATGATCTCTAATTGTTTTAATTGCGCTATCTGCCCGGCGCGAGGGTCTATGAAGGGGCGCACGCTCTTTACGAGGTTAAAAGCGTGCTGAAAAGTAGCCCCGGCTTTAATAAGGTAAGCTATGGCCATGGTAGGCCCGCGGCCCAGGCCCTGCCGGCAATGCACATATACGGTGCCTCCGCTGTTGATCTCATTCTCAATAAAAGTTGCGCCTTTTAATAAAATATCCATAGTAGGGGGGGTATTGTCCACCGTTGGCAAATGCAGGTATTTAATATGCGCATATTTTGCTTTTGAATAAACCCGATGTTCGCGAATGTTTACGATTGCGGTTACGCCAAGCGCTTTCAGTTTTTTTAAGCCGATGAGATTGTACTGGCTGCCCAGGTAAAGGTGGGCCGTTATCTGGCTCTTTTTAATATTTGGTAAACCGTAAATGTAACGGTGCAAAATATCCAGCATCTTTTGCACGAAAATGTATATTACCAGCCACCAGCTTTTTATTTTATGGTACATATATTAAGATTTTATTGCTGCAACCAACACGTTTAAGGCCTGCGGTATTATTTTGATATGAATGTTGTTTGCCTGCTGCCCGCTATCATCGCATATATAATGGGTGCTTTCATCCATCGTTATCACAACCTCTTTGCAACGCCAGTGTTTCAACACTTCAGATTCTTTGTGGAAGACAGTGCTCCCCGCAACTTGCAATACAGAGAGTGGGTCGGTATCGTGCATCAATATTACATCCAGGAAACCGTCGCTAATACTAATGCCGGGGAAAAGTGCCATGTCGCCAATGCCCATGCTGCCGGCATTGGTAACGGTTAGCAGCACGCCACTTTCGATGAACGTTTTGCCATCTATCATTAAATTGTAGGTTTGAGGCTTTGCCACCGCCGCTGTTTTTAAAGCGGAAATGCCGTAAGCTACCTGCCCTAGTTTCTCTTTCAGTTGATTATCTACCTCCAGTATCATATCGGCCATAACCCCCATATTTACTCTAAGCACAAAAAGGCAACCGTTGGCTATGCCCATATCTATTTGCATCATCCTAATTTCTCCGCCGATGATGAGCTCCAAAGCATCCTGCGAATGCTGTGGGATGTTCAATTCTTTGGATAATATATTTGCTGTACCCCCGGGGATAATAGCCATCGGTGTGTTGCTCCCACAAAGGGCCTGTGCTACCTGGCTGATACTGCCATCGCCGCCGTAAATTACCACCAAATCAGTTTGGCCCACTAAACCAGACGCTACGCTATAGCAATCATCCTCTTTAATGGCAACGGTTACCGCCCAGTTGATGGTGGTTTTACAAAGGGCATGCTGTATATAACTCAGAATAGCTTCCGTTTTACCCGATGCAGGGTTGATAATAAAATGAATGTTTTGGAACAGCATAGTTATCATGATTGCTCAAATATCATTCCGCATACTGCAGAGGTGCAATCTTAGTGATGATTGTGTAGATATTTATAAAATAAACTTTCAATATATTTTGAAAGTTCGATACAATTGTTTTACATTTGTTCCATGCAATAAGCACAACAATTTAAAACAATAGAAATCATGAACTACTTTATTTTAACCTATGCAGTTTACCTCATCGTTAGCATTTTATTGACTATTTGGGTAGCCAGAGTTTTATTCAACAACGGGCGCATTTTTTTGGTGGATATTTTTCATGGCAATACACCGCTGGCCGATAGCGTGAACAAGCTATTGGTAGTAGGCTTTTACCTCGTTAATATCGGTTATATGTGCCTTGTTCTTAAAGAGACCGGCGCCATCAAAAACAGCCGGGAAGTTATAGAAGTATTGAGCTATAAAATAGGAACCATCATACTCATACTTGGTGGTATGCATTTTTTTAACGTGTTGGTTTTCTTTAAGCTACGCAACAAAGCACAAGCGCAAAAAAGCGAAAATACCAACATAGTATTTGTACAGCCTGAATAATAACTGCCATGAAAACCCTGCAAAACCACCTGATACTTTACGATGCCGATTGCCCAATGTGCAAGGCATACACCAAAGCATTTACGCATACCGGCATGCTCGATGATAGGGGCAGGGCAAGTTATCAGGATATGCCCGAAGCCGCTTGTCCGCTGGTCGACAGGCAACGCGCCGTAAACGAAATCGCTTTGGTCGATACCCAAACAGGCGAAGTAAGATATGGCGTAGAAAGCCTGTTTAAAGTTATCGGTAATAGCTTCCCGCTGTTTAAGCCGCTGTTTGGGTTTGCGCCTTTCGTGTGGCTGATGAAGAAGGCGTATGCCTTTATATCCTACAATCGGAGGGTAATTATCCCTGCGCCGCATGATGTAAGCGGTGTACAGCCAAGTTTCCGGTTGGGTTACCGGCTTATCTACCTTGCCTTTACCTGGTTGGTTGTGGGCAGCATATTAACAGTTTATGCGCATCATTTAGCACCGATGGTACCTATTGGCCATCCGCTACGCGAATACTTTATCTGCGGCGGGCAGGTTATCTTTCAGGGTGTTGTTATCAGCTTTTACGCCCCGGCAAAACGCTGGGAGTACCTGGGCAATATGATGACTATCTCTTTGGCAGGCGCATTGCTACTGTTGCCTGTGGTGCTGCTGGCGAAATTTATTGCGCTAACACCTTTAATTTGTACGCTTTGCTTTATGGGTGTAGCGGGGCTGATGTTCTTAGAGCACATCCGCCGTACTAAACTGATGCATCTCGGCTGGTTGCTTACTATCAGTTGGGTAGTGTACAGGGTGCTGTTGTTGGCCGTAATCTTAAACTGAATTTATCATGAAATACCATAAAATAGTGCTCGCCGGTGGTAATGGTTACCTCGGGGGCGTATTAGCAAGATATTATAAAGACCTGGCGGAAGAGATTATCCTGCTGAGCCGCAAAGCTGTGCCCGCCGATGGCAATATCAAAACCTTGGTTTGGGATGGTGAAACCGAGGATACATGGGCCGATGCCCTCAATGGCGCCGATATGCTGATAAACCTTTGCGGCAAAAACGTAAACTGTCGCTACACCAAAAAAAACCAAAAGGAGATCATACGCTCAAGGGTAGTGCCAACCACTTTGTTGGGCGATGTGATAAATAAATTGGCCGAACCGCCCCATTTGTGGATAAACCTGGCATCTGCCACCATCTACCGCCATGCAGAAGATCACGCGCAGGACGAAGCCACCGGCGAAATTGGCTACGGCTTTTCTATAGATGTTTGCAACCAGTGGGAGCGAAGCTTTTTTGATGCCGACACGCCTAAAACGCGCAAAGTTGCCCTTCGCCACGGTATCGCCCTTGGCCGCAGCGATAGCGTTTTTCCGCGGCTGCTCAATCTGGTGAGATTTGGTCTGGGCGGCAAACAAGGCGATGGCGAACAATACGTTGCCTGGATACACGAACATGATACCGCCCGCATAACCGAATTCCTGCTGGAGCACACCGAAATAGATGGCATCATCAATGCTGCCGCGCCGGAAGCTGCGAAGAATAAGGACCTGATGCGCATCATCCGTAAAGCTTATGGCATGCCAATTGGCTTGCCTGCACCCCAATGGCTTTTAGAGGTAGGGATGTGGCTCATCGGCAGCGAAACAGAGTTGGTGCTGAAAAGCCGTTGGGTTGCGCCCAAGCGCCTGTTGGATGCCGGTTTTGTATTTCAATTTGCTAAGGCAGAGCATGCCATACACGATATTTTAAGCTTGAGGATGTAAGTAATGGCTATTATTAAATTAACCACCAAGATAAAAGCGCCCGTTGCGGCATGTTTCGATTTATCGCGCAGTATAGATCTGCACGTCAACTCTATGCACCACACCAAAGAAAAGGCCGTCGCCGGCAAAACCTCGGGACTTATCGGCTTAAATGATTGGGTAACCTGGCAGGCGAAGCATTTCGGCCTGAAGCTGAACATGACCATCCGCATCAGCGAATTCGCCGCCAACGATTACTTTATCGACGAAATAGTAAAAGGCCCGTTTAAAATATTACGCCACCTGCACCAATTTAAACAGGCCGGCAGCTATACTATCATGACGGATGAGTTTATCTTCAAATCACCCTTTGGTGTTTTGGGGAGGCTGGTGGATAAGCTAATTATGGAAAGATATATGACCCGCCTACTGCAAAAACGCAACCGGGTAATAAAGCAGGCTGCGGAGCGGCAGGTGCTTAAGCCCGCTCCTGCTTCCCTATAAAAAATCTTTCCTCATCGTGCAGTTCCAGAACGTTTAGTTCATCGCCCACGTTTAATATACCGGTACCTGTGTGTACCAAATTCTGCCCGAAGTATATCTTGTTATTCTTTAGCCGGTATTTGGCCAGCGTTTTTAGCGGCTCTTTACCTTTGGTAGCATTATCCTGATCAACGGTGGTCATTACGCAACGGGCGCAGAGTTTTACGCCATACATGTTTATCCTGTTTATCACGATGTGCTTCATAGTATCCTCACTATAGGGCTCGCCACCTGTAAAAACGATATTCGGGCGGAAACGGTCCATCGGCAGCGCGGCGGGCATACGACTGTTCAAATCATCCAGCGAAGCCTGGCCGATAATGAGCATAGGGTACCCGTCAGAAAAAGACGTAACCATTCCCTCGTTGGCGTATCTCGGGTCGGTTGGGCGTAGGCTGTTGTCTGGCATATAAACCAGCCTTACAGACATCCCTAACTTAGCAGTAAACCATGCATCTATTTCGGCACTTACCAACTGAGCGGTACAGGTATCGTCCCAAATGGTAACTTCCAACAATTCTTCGGTTTGTGGGATGAAAGGGATGTTGATGGACGTGCCGTCGGGTGTATAGCTTACCCGTAATCCATCGGCCTCCAATGAAGTCTTTAGTAAGGCCATCTGTATATTCTCGCGTTGGGAGAGGAAGCGGCTGTTCTCGTCAATGAGCATCCAACGGCGGTCGTGCTGCAGGCCTCGGTCGGTAAGGTGCGCACTATGCAGCGGAATGCCGCCTAAGGATTTGATAGGATAGATATATAGTGCGCTTACCTGTAGCATACTGCAAAAATAAGGCTTTGGTTGTGGAAAGCGCTTGCCATAGGGTAATTTTAACACGATTAAAGGATTGATGGATTCGACAGGATTTTTTTTCTGAACCCTGATTTTCCTGATTTAAAGATTGCTTGATGAAATATCGAAGACGAGTCATGGTAATCCTAAAATCCAACTAATCATGGTTCAGAAATGCGATAGGGATGGGCGCGGATACCGGCCTCGTGCGTAAGGCCTGTGTAGTATGAGCAGATAGCCCTGGCCGAAGGCATCGCCATAAGAATTTGTCTGAACTCGAATTTTAAGGAATTAAAGAATTGACAGAATCTAAAACAAAGCATCACAAACAGCATTGCCCTCCAACCTCCAACCTCCAACCTCCAACCCTGCAATCGTTTGTATTTTCAATTATTAATCTATAAACTTGTTTTCCCAATATATAGCCGCCGGCATTTTTACCGGCCAAAACCTAAAAAACATGTTAGTAGACGCACCGAACTTAAATCTTAAGGCCAATGCCGGCAATACCTATGATGCAATTGTGATTGGCTCGGGTATTAGCGGTGGCTGGGCCGCCAAAGAACTTACCGAACGTGGCCTTAAAACCATTATGCTGGAGCGGGGGCGCAACTTCGAACATATCAAAGACTATAAAACAGCGAATAACAATCCCTGGGATTTTGAACACCGGGGTAACGTAACACAGGCACAACGCAACCGCCGGCCCGTGATTTCGCGTAACTGGGGCGCCCAGGAAGCGGTGATGGATTACTGGGTTGATGAGCAGGAAGCACCCTTTACCGAAATAAAACCCTTTAACTGGTGGCGAAGTTACCAGCTGGGAGGGCGGTCTATACTTTGGGGCAGGCAAAGCTACCGCTGGAGCGATTTCGACTTCGAAGCCAACGCTAAAGATGGTTGGGCTATCGACTGGCCCATCCGTTATAAGGATATAGCCCCCTGGTACACTCATGCCGAAAAATTTGCAGGCATCAGCGGGTCCATGGAGGGTCTTCCGCAGCTACCCGATGGGCACTTCCTGCCGCCCATGGATATGAACTGGATAGAAAAAGACGTTGCCGCCAGCATCAAAAAGAAATTCGGCCGGCATATGATTATTGGCCGTGTTGCCAATTTAACGGCGGCTATACCCGGGCGTAATAAATGCGAATTCCGTAACCGATGCTGGGAGGGATGTCCCTTCGGCGGGTATTTTAGCACGCAGTCGTCAACCCTGCCTGCGGCCTTGGCTACGGGGAAATTAACCGTGCGTCCACAATCTATCGTTACACAAATACTGTACGATAAAGACAGCAAACGCGCCAAAGGCGTGGAAATTGTGGATGCCGAAACCAACAAAACCTATCAGTTTTTTGCCAAAGTTGTTTTTGTGAATGCTTCGGCTTTGAATAGTGCCTGGGTGCTGATGAATTCGGCTACAGATATATGGCCCGATGGCCTGGGCAGCAGCAGCGGCGAACTGGGCCATAATATTATGGATCACCACTACAACCTGGGCGCAAGCGGCATTATGGAAGGCTACGAGGATAAATATTACTATGGCCGCCGTGCCAACGGGATCTACTTAAGCCGTTTTGCCAACCTGTTTGGCGACAAACGCGAATACCTGCGTGGCTTCGGCTACCAGGGTGGGGCAAGCAGGCAGGGTTGGAGCCGCGAAATTGCTGAGCTGAACATTGGCGCCAAGTATAAGGACGCACTATCGGAACCAGGGCAATGGCAAATGGGCCTGGCCGGTTTTGGCGAATTGCTGCCTTACCACGAGAACAAAATAACCCTGGATAAAGAAAACAAAGATAAATGGGGCCTGCCAACCCTCGCGATGGATGCCGAGATAAAGGAAAACGAAAAGAAAATGCGGGTGGACATCGTGAGCGAAGCCAAAGCCATGCTGGAAATGGCAGGCGTAAAAAACATAGAAACGCATGACCATGGCCACAACGTTGGCGATGGCATCCACGAGATGGGCACCGCCCGCATGGGCCACGACCCCAAAACATCGGTACTTAACAAAAACAACCAGGTATGGGATGCCATGAACGTTTTTGTAACCGACGGTGCCTGCATGACTTCCGCCGCCTGCCAAAACCCGTCGCTTACCTATATGGCCCTAACTGCCCGCGCAGCAAACTTTGCCGCAGATGAGTTGAAGAAAGGGAATATTTAGTGGTTGGAGATTAGAGGTTGAAAGCTTTTGATCTCTGAAGAAGCGGAATTTGGCTGGTGCCCAAACAAAAAATCCCTCCGGGTTAGGGGAGGGATTTCAGAGCGAAAGACGAGATTCGAACTCGCGACCCCGACCTTGGCAAGGTCGTGCTCTACCAACTGAGCTACTTTCGCATTGGTATTCATTTTAACAAAAAACCCGATACGGGCATGTATCAGGCTTTTGTACTCAGAGCGGGAATCGAACCCGCACTCCGTTTACGGGAACAGGATTTTAAGTCCTGCGTGTCTACCAGTTCCACCATCTGAGCAGGCGTATTTGCCGGTTTTATCCGGACTAACCTCCTAACAATAAATCCCTTCGGGCGGGAAGGGATTTGAGCGAAAGACGAGATTCGAACTCGCGACCCCGACCTTGGCAAGGTCGTGCTCTACCAACTGAGCTACTTTCGCATTGGTATTTCCCCTTAAACTTATGCTTTGATTTTTCGTCGCTGCCTATCTCGTTTGCGGGAGTGCAAATATAGACAGAATTGCACGTTCTGCAAGGAAAAAATCAACTTTTTTAAAAGTTTTTCATAACTCGCTGTTTTTCAAAACCTCTGCCGCAAGCTCGGTTTCAAAACCGCGACTAAAGGCGTACTGCTGCAATTTATAAAGCTTTTTTTGCGCGTTTGGCTCGGCAACGGTGCCTGCTTTCTTTTCCAACAGGCGGGTAAGCGTGTCTATATAATCATTAAGGTTGATGCCTTGCAACGCCTTTTTGATAAGTACCGGCGATACATTTTTTTGTTTGAGCCCCTGTTTTATCTTAATGCGGCCCCAGCCTTTCTGGCTAAATTTGCCGCGCGTGTAAGCATGCGCAAATCGCTCCTCGTTCAGGTAATTCTCTTCAATCAACCGGCTGATGATGTTTTCTACGGCAGTGGTATAAAGGCCCCATTCGTACAGTTTATCGCGTACTTCTTGTTGTGAGCGTTCCTGGTAGGCGCAGTAATGCTCGGCCTTTTTTAGTCCTGCGGTTTCGCCGGTTATCTTTGCTTTTTTTGGGGCATCCATCGAAACCAAAATTCGTTAAAATTCTTCTATTCATAGAAATATAAGCAAATTCGTATCATGCAAAATAGTTATCCTATCAGCCAGGTTAAGGCAATCATCGGGGCAGCGGGCGAAATAATTGAGGATAACCAAATCAGCGTTTTGCTTACCGATAGCCGACGCATTACTAACCCGTCCTCATCATTGTTTTTTGCTTTGAGCGACAGGCGCAATGGCCACGAATTCATTGCCGATGCCTATACCGCCGGCGTGCGCAATTTTGTGGTGCAGCAGCAAATGGATGTAATGATGCCCGATGCTAACTTCCTGCTGGTAGCCAACGCTCTTACGGCTTTGCAAACACTGGCGGCGCATCATCGTAACGAGTTCGATTTACCGGTAATAGGCATTACGGGCAGCAATGGCAAAACCATCGTAAAAGAATGGTTGTACCAGTTGCTCTGTCCCGAAAAGAATATCGTTCGCAACCCTAAAAGCTATAACTCGCAAATAGGCGTGCCGCTTTCGGTATGGCAGATAAGCGAGGCGCACACCCTTGGCATATTCGAGGCGGGCATATCTACCACCGGCGAAATGGGGCAGCTCGAAGCGGTAATAAAGCCCACTGTTGGGGTATTGACGCACATGGGGACCGCGCACGATGAAGGCTTTGCCTCGCCTGCCGAAAAGCTGAAGGAAAAGCTTAAACTCTTCAAAGCTTGTGGCTTACTGATATACAACTACGAAATACTGCTCGACTACCAAAGCGAACTGGAAGCGCCAGAACGTTTCACCTGGAGTCGGAAATTCAAACAGGCTGATTTGTACGTTTTCAGTGAGACCGCCATATCCGGCAAATATTATTTGCGGGCTACCTATAAGGAAAAGGAGATAGAATGCCTGATACCCTTCAGGGATGAGGCTTCTATCGAAAACGCTATTACTTGCTGGGCCACTATGCTAGCCATGGGCTACAGCCCCGCCGATGCCGACGACCGCATAGAGCGCCTTAATGCCGTTAGTATGCGGCTGGAATTGAAGCAGGGCCTGAACGATTGCTCCATCATCGATGATTCGTACAACTCGGATATCCAGTCGCTGGAGATCGCCTTGAATTTTTTAGGCCAGCAAAATCAGCATTATAAAAAAACGGTCATCCTGTCTGATATCTACCAATCGGGCCTGCAAAAAGACGATCTGTACAAACAGGTGGCCCAGCTGATAAAAGATAAAAGGATAGAGCGCTTCATCGGCGTAGGGGCTGACTTAACGGCTTACAAAAAGTACTTCAATCTGTATGAAGCGCATTTTTATGCCGATACTGTCGCCTTGCTGCAGGATTTAGGCAGCCTCCATTTCCGCGAGGAAACCATCCTGATAAAAGGCTCGCGCAGCTTCGAGTTCGAGCGAATAAGCCGTGCTTTGGGCCAAAAGGCGCACGAAACCGTGCTGGAGATAAACCTGAACACGCTGTTAGGCAACCTGAATTATTACAAGGCAAAGCTAAAACCCGGGGTAAAGGTAATGGCCATGGTAAAAGCCTTTTCGTATGGTAGTGGTACTTTCGAGGTGGCCAATATGCTGCAATACAACAAGGTAGATTACCTTGCTGTGGCCTACACCGACGAGGGGATAGCCCTGCGCGAGGGCGGCATATCGCTCCCCATAGTGGTGCTTAACCCCGAGCCGCTGGCCTATGATAAACTCACCGCCTACAAACTGGAACCCGAAATATACAGTTTTACCCTGCTGGACGAATTTGTGAAGTACGCGCAGGAAAACGACACCGTAAACTATCCCATCCATATCAAAATAGATACGGGCATGCACCGACTGGGTTTTGAAGATTACGAGATAGAAACCCTTTGCGAGTTGCTGGAGGTAAACAAATACGTAAAGGTAGAATCTATATTCTCGCACCTGGCTGCGAGCGATAACGAACAACACGACCTGTTTACGCTGAAACAGATAGGCGCTTTCGAGAAAGCCTTTAAACAGATAGAGGAAGCGATAGGCTACACAACACTCAAGCATATCAGCAATACGTCGGGCATTACCCGCTGGCCAACGGCGCAGTATGATATGGTGCGCCTGGGCATCGGCCTATACGGCGTTGATGCCGCTGTACCTGCCGACGATGCCGGCCTAAGGCCTGTCGCTACGCTGAAAACAACGGTATCGCAGGTGAAAAAGGTGCCTGCTAATGATACCATAGGCTACAACCGTAACGGCAGCCTTAAAAAGGACGGCACCATAGCTACCGTGCGCATCGGCTATGCCGACGGCTACCTGCGGGCGTTCGGCAATGGGGTAGGGCGCATGCTGGTTAACGGCGTGCTGGTGCCCACTGTGGGCAATGTATCTATGGATATGTGCATGCTGGATATCAGCGAGGTTGCCGGCGACGTGCGCGAGGGCGACGAAGTAATCGTTTTCGACGCGCAGCAGCGCATAGAACAGCTTGCCAGCCAAATAGGCACCATCCCCTATGAAATTTTAACAAATATTTCACAACGCGTAAAACGGGTGTACTTTTACGAATAGCGTATATTTGTGGCATGAAAAGGTTATTCGGTGCCCTATTGAACTATTTCGTGAAAGGTTTATTGATCGTTGTGCCACTGGGCGCGGCGTTCTTCCTGGTTTTTTGGGCGGTATCTAAAGTAGATAACTTACTAAACCTCAGCGCCGAACTTTGGGTAGATAAGGCTGGCAAACCCATTTATATCCCAGGGTTGGGCATCCTGAACGTACTGGTTATTATCCTGGTGGCTGGTATCCTGGTTACCAACGTCATAACCGACCCGATAAAGAACTGGTTCCGCCGATGGCTGAACCGCCTGCCCATATTCAAATTCCTGTATTCCTCAATCAAAGACCTTACCGAGGCTTTCGTAGGGGAGGAGAAAAAGTTCAACGAGCCTGTTTTGGTGGAAGTGAACGAGTTCGGCCTTAAGAAGATTGGTTTTTTGGTGCAAAAGGATATGGCTACTATAGGTTTGCCGGGCGAGGTGGCTGTTTATTTCCCCTGGTCATACTCCTTTGCGGGACAGGTTGTTATCATATCTGCCGAAAAGGTGAAACCTATTGACAAGAGCGCTGGCGATATCATGAAATTCGTTATCTCCGGCGGCGTTAGCGGGTTGGAGTAGAGGCTTGCTGTGTTAGCAGTTTGGGGTCTTTCTTCTTGAAACTCCTGATGGTTAATATGATGGCCAATCCCATCATTATAGCACCCAATAAAAATGGCGCTCCCGGAAAATAAACCTTCGATTCGTTGGTTGTGAAACGATGGAAGATGCTTGTCATCATCAAAGGGCCTATGATGGTAGTCAGACTAACTAAACTTGTTAATGCTCCTTGCAATTCCCCTTGTTCTTTTGGCGAAACATGTTCGGATATAAAGCCTTGCATGGCCGTACCGCCAATGCCACCTATGCAATAGGGTATCATAAAAGCGTACATCAGCCAGGGAGTATTGTTAAAAGATATGAGTATCAATCCGATACCGTAGCAGGCAATTCCGGCCAGTATATTTTTTCTTAATCCGAACTTTGGTATGGTCCATCTTACCAGCCCGCCCTGTACGCCAACAATAAGCAAGCCCAAGAAAATCCCGAGTGCGCCGATGCTGGTTTCCGTCCATTTGAATTTTTCTACTACATAAAATGGGAGCACGCTTTCTACTGCCTTTTGCCCGATGTACACAATTGTATAGGCAGTAATCAAAGTACTTACAGCCATTGAATGATTCTTTAAACTTAATAGGGAACCAATAGGATTAGCGCGTTTGATATGGAACCTGCGGCGATTTCTGAGGTCGAGCGATTCGGGCAATACAAAGAAACCATATACAGCATTGATAAAAGCAAGCCCGGCTGCAACAAAAAATGGCAGCCTGATAAATATACCGCCTAAGAAGCCGCCGAGCCCTATCCCCAAAATAAAGCCCAGGCCTGTAGCCGCACCTATCAGGCCAAAATTGGCCGCACGTTTATGGCCGGTGCTTACATCAGAAATGTAGGCTGTTGCCGTAGTTGTGCTTGCACCCGCTACCCCGGCTATAAAACGCCCGATGAACAGCCAGAATATGGATGGTGCAAAGCCCATGAAAAGATAATCGATACCGAAACCCAGGAGGCTGAATAATAATACCGGGCGGCGGCCGTAATGGTCGCTTAGGTTGCCAAGGATAGGCGCGCACACAAACTGCATGGTGGCATAAGTGAACGTTAGCCACCCGCTGTATTGGCTGGCCATGCTCACGCCTACATGCCCAAGTTGCTCTAAAAGGGTAGGGAGGATTGGGATAATGATACCAAGACCCATGGTATCAATAAGTACGGTAACAAATATGAACCCCAATGCGCCGCGTCCTTTGTTCGGTTTTTCCTGTATATCTGCCATGTGTGTGTTGCTTAAAACAGATAAACTGCGAAAAGTTTTATCGGCATATGATAATTAATGGGCGGCAACGTCAATAGGTGCGGCATTTTTGCTTTCGCGGGCTCTTCTAAAGCTCAAAACAGCCAACATAGTGCTTAAAAACATGAGCACACCGCCCGCAAAGAATGCTGCACCCGGGAAATGGATAGGTGCATTTTTGCTTGTGAAAAATGAGAATAAGTTAGTCATCATAAGCGGGCCCACTATCGAGGTTACGCTCATCAGGCTAGTTAAGCCGCCTTGTAATTCGCCCTGTTCGTTAGGCGGTATTTGTCCGCTGATGAGACCCTGCAATGCAGGGCCTGCAATACCGCCGAGGCAGTAAATCGCCAAAATGGCAAACATCATCCAGCTTTGGCCGGCAAAAGCAAAAAGTAACAAGCCTAAGGTGTAAAGCAATAAGCCGTAAATAATACTTTTCTTTTGACCCAATTTCGGTATTGTGAAACGGATAACAAATACTTGCACCACAGCCGTTAGTGCCCCAACGAGACCCAGCGATATACCTACCAATAATTTACTCCAGCCAAATCGCTGCATGGTAAAATAAGTCCAGGTGCTTTGTACCGCATGCGCGGCCAGGTATATTAATATCAAGGAAGCTATAAGCCCACTCACAGTAGGATATTTTTTAAGTTGTTTAAGTGAGCCCCAGGGGTTGGCTCTTTTCCACTCAAATGGCCGCCTATGTACCTGGGCCAACGATTCCGGTAACACAAAATAACCATAAGCCGCATTAATTAGTGCAAGGCCGGCCGCGGTAAGAAACGGTAATTTTAAACCATATTGGCCAAGTAAACCACCAAGTGTTGGGCCGATGATGAAACCGATACCGAATGCCGCACCGATTATTCCAAAATTTTGCGCCCGCTTTTCCGGCGGACTGATATCAGCAATGTAAGCCGACGCGGTAGTGAAACTTGCGCCTGTAATACCCGCAATTATACGGCCTATAAACAGCCACCAAATATTAGGTGCAAAAGCAAGAAACAAGTAATCAATCCCAAAACCGAGCAATGAACCCAATAATATTGGCCTACGGCCATAACGGTCGCTTAGGTTACCCAAAACAGGGGAGAACAGGAACTGCATCAATGAATAGGCTCCTAAAAGCCAACCGCCCCATTGTGCCGCATGGCTAAAATCACTGTGAGTTAAATTTTTGATAAGATCCGGCAATACCGGTATAATGATACCTAATCCAGTGATATCGATAAGCAGGGTAACGAAAATAAAGCCTAAGGCTGCAGGTCTCTTGGTTTGGGCTGAAGCGTCCATACCGTAAAGATGTGAAATTAACACGAATTGCACGAATTAATTCGAATTTCACAAATTGAGGATGAACTAATTAACACCGATTTTACCACAAAGAATTGCATATTGGTTTGCGCAAAGGGCACAAAGCTATGCGCACTTAATTTTAAAAATCTTTGTGCTCTTTGTGTTTTTTACTTTGTGCCCTTGTGGTTAAATAGCCACGAAACCAATTTTAAAAGTTCGGTTTCAACACATACTTATCATAGAACCTGAAGATATGTTCGGCTGCTTCTTCAGCGGTATCCACTACGCGGTACAGGTTAAGGTCGTCTTTGCTGATGTTGTGCTCTTCTTCCAGCATGCGTTCTTCTACCCATTTGAACAGGCCGCCCCAGTAATCCTTGCCTACAAAAACGATAGGGAAACGGGCAATCTTGCCGGTTTGTATCAGCGTGATGGCCTCGAAGGATTCATCCATAGTGCCGAAGCCGCCGGGCAGGATGATGAAACCCTGCGAATATTTCATGAACATTACTTTTCGGATAAAGAAGTAGTCGAACTCCAGTATCTTATCCCTGTCGATGTAACGGTTGTGGAACTGCTCGAAGGGTAGCTCGATATTCAAGCCTACCGATTTACCGCCTGCTTCATAAGCGCCTTTGTTGGCCGCTTCCATAATACCAGGGCCGCCGCCGGATATTACGCCATAGCCACGCTCGGTAAGCAGGCGGGCGGTATCTTCGGCCAGTTTGTAGAACTTGTTTTCGTTTTTAGTACGTGCCGACCCGAAGATGGATACGCAGGGGCCTATCTTAGCCAGTTTCTCGAAGCCATCTACGAATTCGGCCATAATTTTGAATATCTGCCAGGAATCGGTAACCTTTATTTCCTGCCAGTTCTTGTTCTCGAATGCTTGTCTTATTTTATCCTCACTTGTCATAACTATATTTTAATACGGAAAGCAGCATTTATTAACAATCAAACCTGCCCTCCAAAAATTTTGGAAAGTTCGAAAGTTAGCAAATGGTTTTGATAGTACAATACATAGGCGCATTAGTTTTGATTGACCTATACTTCGGCAAGCTTAGCCGATGGCGATACCGCTTTCCTGCTCGAACTCAACCATAACCCCAGGAAGGTAATCAGCCCGTTCACGATGATGAGCTCGTTATCGAAAACGTAACCACCCAAAAGTTTTTTGCTCTCGGTACTCAAAAAGAAGCATATCGCCGGGGATATCAAACAAATAAAAGGCACAAGCTTATCTTTCACCTGCCGGCTGCTTACGAATAAGCCGAAGGAATACAGGCCAAGCAAAGGCCCGTAGGTGTAGGATGCTACCTTAAATATCGCTCCAACCACGGCATCGTTGTTGATGGCGTTAAAGACGATGATGGTCAGGAACATCAAACCCGAGAAGGCGATGTGCACCCAATGGCGGGCGGCTATGTTCTTCTTGCTGTTCACATCGGCCTTTTTGTTGAAATCCAGAAAATCTACGCAAAAGGAAGTGGTTAATGCCGTTAAGGCCGAATCTGTTGTGGCAAAAGTTGCCGCCGTAAGGCCCAGCATAAACACCATTCCGGGTACTATGCCCAAATGTTTAAGGGCGATGGTGGGGTAGAGGTAGTCTGTTTTTTCTACGGTGATGCCGTAGCGTTGCGCGTAGATGTACAGCAATGCGCCAACGCTTAAAAAGAAGATATTAATGACCACGAATACAGCCGTAAAGCTGAACATGTTCTTTTGCGCCTCTTTGATGTTTTTGAGGCTTAGGTTCTTCTGCATCAGGTCCTGATCCAGCCCCGTCATGCTAATGGTGATGAACACGCCGCCCAGGAATTGCTTGGTAAGGTGGAATTTGCTGCCCACGAAATCGGTAAGAAAGAATATTTTGGAGTAACTGCTGTTTTTGATGGCTTCTGCGGCTTCGAACAGGTTATAGTTGAGGCTGCGGCAGATAAAGAATATGGATAGGAAAACCGACGATACCAGGAAAAAGGTTTGCAGACTATCGGTGATGATGATGGTCTTTAAACCTCCTTTAAAGGTATAGCTCCAGATTAGCAGCAGGGATATGAGTACCGTAACCGCAAACGGAATATTGTAATGATCGAAGATGAATTTCTGCAGCACGATAACCACCAGGTACAGGCGAAACGATGAGCCGATGGTACGGCTAAGTAGGAAAATTCCCGCCGCAGTTTTATAGCTCCAGGTGCCCAGGGCATGCTCTATATAGCTGTAAATGGAGGTAAGCTTCATGCGGTAATACAGGGGAAGCAGCACGGTAGCGATAATAATGAAGCCCACTGCATTGCCCAGCACGAACTGGAAATAGGCGAACTGGTCGCCACTAACTGCGCCTACCTTGCCGGGTACCGAGATAAAGGTAACCCCGCTAAGCGCGGTCCCAATCATACCGAAGGCTACCAGGTACCATTTAGAGTTGCGGTTGGCCACAAAGAAGGCATCGTTGCTGGACGCGTTTTTTGAGGTGAGGTGCGATATCACCAGCAGCACCAAAAAGTAACCTATGATAAATGTGAGCAATATTGCAGGAGCCATGGCTTTTTCTGTTTTTTTCGAATGTAGGTGTTTTAAGGCATATCAAGCAAATTATTGATTTAGGTTTGTATTCGGTGTTGGACTTACGACACAGCCGGGTGTCCCACTTTGCGAGAGCGGAACACCCGGAACGCTTTTTTATTGATAATCAAATAGTTATAAAAATAAGCGGAACAGTACAATTTGTTTAGATAAACAACACAACATTCTTATTATTAAATAATTATGGTAAATTATCGAATAGTAAATGAAACCCTTTGCAGTACAAAGTGGAACACCAAAATGATTGATTTCGGTTGCAATTTGCATGCTTGCAAGGCTGCGGTCACCAGCGGATCCTTCCGCGTTTTTCCGTGAAAACTCAACTATAATCCGAATATTTCAATTTAATTCGTGTGATTCCTGTCCATCTTTTTACTATAATTGACTGATGATTTACCAAAACACAGCAGCATACGCGGCGCAAATGGATGAGGAAGATGGGCTGAAGCAGTTCCGCCAACAGTTCCTCATTCCCAAACATCATGGAAGCGATGCAGTGTACTTCTGCGGCAATTCATTGGGCCTGCAGCCACGGGCGGCAAGGCAGTATATCCAAACGCAGCTTGATGCCTGGGAAGATAATGCCGTGGAAGGCTGGTTTATGGGTAACGCCCCCTGGCTAAGCTATCATAAGCAACTCATCCCCACGCTCGCTGGTATTTTAGGCGCGAACCCGGCGGAGGTTACAGTAATGAACTCGCTTACAGTAAACCTTCATTTATTGCTGGTAAGTTTCTATAAACCAACAACTAAACGCTACAAAATATTGATGGAGGCGGGGGCATTTCCCTCAGACCAGTATGCCATAGAAAGCCAGGTAAAGTTCCATGGTTTTACGCAGGCCGATGCGGTAATAGAAGTTGCACCCCGGGAGGGAGAGCTCACTTTGCGTACCGAAGATATCCTCCAACAAATAAGAGATAACGCCGCTGAACTGGCGTTGGTGATGTTCAGCGGCATAAATTACTATACGGGCCAATTCTTCGATATTGAAGCCATTACCAAAGCCGCTCAGGAGGCGGGGGCCTACGCCGGGTTCGACCTGGCGCATGCTGCGGGCAACGTGCCGCTGCACTTGCATCAATGGGGTGCCGATTTTGCCTGCTGGTGCTCGTACAAGTACATGAACTCGGGGCCGGGCGGTATCAGTGGTGCTTTCGTGCACCAAAAGCATCATACCGATACCACGCTTAACCGCTTTGCCGGCTGGTGGGGCTACCGGCAGGATAAACGCTTCCTGATGGCCCCTGGCTTTCAGCCTGAAGTGGGTGCAGAGGGCTGGAACGTAAGTACAGCGCCTATTATGCTGATGGCTTTACACAAGGCCTCGCTGGATATATTTGAGCAAGCAGGTGGGCTGCAAATGCTCCGCGCGAAGAGCGAACTGCTTACCGGCTACCTCGAATTCTTAATAAATGATCTCAATCAACGGGTAGGTTATGATGCTTACAGTATTATCACCCCTAAAAATAAAAATGAACGCGGCTGCCAGTTATCGGTGGTGTGCACCAACCATGCCAGGGCCACTTTTAATTACCTGGCGGACAGGGGCGTGATAGGCGATTGGCGCGAGCCCGACGTAATACGCCTGAGTCCCGTGCCACTTTATAATACCTTTAACGATGTTTACCGGGCTGTAGAATGCCTTTTTGAAGCCCTTACAGCTATAAAATAATACCAAATGATATACTACAACCCCAAGCAATGGTTCTCGCTGATATTCCGTTTCAACAAAGCCGATACGCTGCGTGAGCTTTTCCCGCTGATGCTGTGCGTAAGTTTGTATGCCGGTGCAGTTACTTTTTTGCTGATAGATTTTTGGCACCTGCCCGAAACCAGCATCCTGCACAAGGTTATCTACATCCATCAAACCATCGGCTTTGTGTTTTCGTTGCTGCTGGCCTTCCGCATTAACTCCGCTTACGACCGCTGGTGGGAGGGCCGCAAAATATGGGGCAGCATGGTAAACAACAGCCGCAACCTGGCCATTAAGCTGAGGCACCTGGTTAACGAGCAGGACTTTGCCTTTTTCAGGTTCGCTATACCGTTCTACTCCCGCAGCCTGCGCGACCATCTGCGCGATATTTACCAGGCCGAGGAGCAGGGCCATATCCGCGTCGACCCCAGCAAACATGTACCCAACCAGGTAGCATCGGCCATCATTGCCGAAGTTTACCGGCTTAACAAAGCCGGGCGGATAAACCCGGAGCAATTAATGAGCATAACTGCCGAAATAACCTCATTTACAGATAATTGTGGAGCCTGTGAACGCATCAGGAAAACGCCCATACCGTTCTCCTATAGCGTGTTTATCAAAAAATTCATCTTCACCTATATCATGACGCTGCCCTTTGCCTGGGCGTTCGACCTCAAGTACTTCATCATGCCCATCATCGGGTTTATCCTGTTTGTATTCGCCAGCATCGAACTCATCGCCGAAGAAATTGAAGACCCGTTCGGGTTCGATGCCAACGATTTGCCGATAGACAGCATCTGCGAAAATATCGATAAACATGTGGGCGAAATATTTTCCTGATCGCGATTATGCTCAGGATAGCTTATAGTCCCTTATACGCGCATCCTTTGCCGCCTGGGCACAGGTTCCCCATGCTGAAGTATGAACTGATACCCGAACAGCTTTTGCATGAGGGCCTGATAGGCGGGGAGAGCCTCTTCACGCCCGCTATTTTGGATGAGGCCACCATCCTCCTTACCCACGATAAAATCTATTGGGAACAGCTTCGCGATTTAAGCCTTCCGCCTAAAGAACAACGCCGCATCGGCTTCCCGTTAACCACTCAATTAGTTGAACGCGAGCTACGGATAGCACAGGGCACTATCGACGGATGCCATTATGCTTTTGAGCATGGTATAGCCTTTAACGTAGCTGGCGGCACGCACCATGCAGGCAGCAATTGGGGCGAAGGATTTTGCCTGCTGAACGACCAGGCCATCGCTGCTAATTATTTATTATCCAATAACTTATGCAAATCCATCTTAATCATCGATTTAGATGTGCACCAGGGCAATGGCACCGCGCAAGTATTTGAGCATGAGCCGCGCGTATTTACATTTTCGATGCACGGCGACAAGAACTTTCCCTTCAGAAAAGAACATTCGGACCTGGATATCCCGCTTGATGATGGCATTGGCGATGCAGAGTATCTTTCAATACTAAAAAACACCCTACCAGACTTAATAGAGCAGCAGCGACCTGATTTTATCTTCTACCTCTCAGGCGTAGATGTTTTAGCATCTGATAAGCTGGGCAAGCTGTCTTTAACCAAAGAAGGCTGCAAAGCGCGCGACCGTATGGTATTAACCGAGTGCAAAAAACGTGGCATCCCGGTACAGGTAAGTATGGGCGGCGGCTACTCGCCGGATATAAAAGATATCATAGATGCGCATTGCAATACGTTTAGGGTGGCAGATGAATTGTATTGTTAATCAATCACCACCGTCAACTTATTCCTTTTGCTTATCCGCTGAAAACGCAGGAACAGCATTACCGAGGCCGACATTAAACCGCAAACCAGCCCGTACCAAACGCCGGTAACGCCCAAGCCAAGGTGTATGCCCAACAGATAACCGATAGGCAGGCCAATAACCCAATACGATACGAATGTAATAACCGTGGGGATATTTACATCGCCTATGCCACGCAGCACGCCAAGGCCAACTACCTGCGTACCATCAAATAACTGGAAGAATGCCGCAACGATAAGTAACTGTTCTGCAATGGCTATAACGTTGTTATCTGTAGTATAAATATATGGTAAAACATGGTTGAACAACGTAAATATAATGGCTGTGCAACTCATGAAAACGATAACGATGTGGTAATTAGAGATAGCCGAAAGGCGAAGGTTATGATGATCGCCGGAGCCGAAGTAATTGCCCGACCGGACGGCCGCCGCCGCAGAAATGCCGCTGGCCATCATATACGTAATCGCCGCCAAACTGATAGCTACCTGGTGCGCTGCCTGTGGTATGGGGCCTATCATGCCGATTAATATCGCCGCAGCGCCGAAAGCGCTCACCTCAAAGGTGTATTGCAATGCTACCGGCGCGCCGATTTTTAGTATTTGCAGCCCGCGTATGCGGTCGACGTTTCGGATAGCAAAATCCTGCAGGTATTTGCGGAAGATAGGGGAGCGCAGTACGTAAAAGGCCATCACAATCGCCATAACCGAGCGATCGATAAGCGTGCTAAGCCCAACGCCACGTATGCCCATAGGAGGGATGCCAAACAAACCTTTTACAAAGGTAATGCCAAGGCAAATATTGAGCACGTTGCCCCAAATGGAAACCATCATGGCCTGTTTAGTGAAACCAAGCCCTTCGGCAAATTGCTTAAAGGTGCTGAAAATCATGAGGGGGATAAGCGAGAGGCTCAGCAAGAACAGGAAAGGCTTGGCTTGCGCCACCACCGCGGGAGATTGGTGCAGCTTATCAATAAAAGCCACAACGCCGAAATAAATCGCGCAAAATAAAATCACGGCGGCAATTACATTTAACAACAAACTATTGGATAGCAGCTTGCTGCATTCTTTATAATTGCCACGGCCATTGTTTTGCGCTATGAGCGGGGTTACGCCATAGCTAATGCCGATACCTATTACCAGCGGTACCAAAAACAGGCTACTCACCAACGATACAGCCGCAAGAGCTGTAGTGCCCGCAAAATGCCCTACGATAACAGAATCAGATACCTGCACCAGCGTATGGCCGAGTTGCGATATAACAACCGGGATAGCCAGCCTGAGGCTGTCCTTATAATAGTGCTTGTATTTGAGGTAAGTGGCTTTCATTACTAATGGGCTGCAAAAGTAATGAGTTTAATGATGCGGAGCGATAGTTTCGGATAGAAGTTGGCATAGGGTAAGTTTGAGCAATTGGTGTTACGCGATATCGCTAAAATCAAGGTGGGTAAATACACCCTCGTGATGGAGAAATACAACAATTTGTTGATTTAGCAGTAAGAAAACGAAGTCCATTGGTTCTACGAAATCTATGAAGACCCCGGAGTATTTGTCATAGTCTTTTTTAGCAAATTCAAGGTAATTGGGGTAATCAAGCAAGAACACCCTATCCATTATCCAGCTTTCGCGGGTTATGATTATAAGTTTCTCGTTTTGATATTGCAGTCCCTCAAAGCAACTATCAACAAACTGTTGTGGACTGAAATCTATCTCCATTTTCTCAAACTTATGCCAATCGCGCATATGTCGAAATTTATAATCCTTTCCGTATTTTCTAGCTAAGGCAAGAATATCGTTTTCATGCAACCTATTGTGAGGCAATGTCTCATTGCCAAAAAACTTCGAATCCATTAAGAATTCTCTTAACTCTGCAAAAGACATTACCCGGCATATATCGTCTGAAACCATCTCAGCTTGCCGTATAAAACTCTTCCTTCTCCGTGGTATGTACGCGGATAACGCCCGTAAGTACCAGGTTTACCAGTATGCGCTGGGCACGGCGGCGGCCGATGTTGAGCAGTTCGCAAAATTGTTTGATGTTGATGCGTTCGGTTTTATCCAGGTGTTGCAACAGGGCTTTTTCTTTGGAGGTATATTCTAAAAGCACGCCTTTATCGCTGGCGGATTGTTTCAGCACATCAACTACTATTTTGCTCGCCAGTACGCTTTTATCTTTCACGCGGATGTACACCCACCATTTGCCATCTTCGGCAAGGGAGTAATGTGGCTTATCTTTGCTTTCAGGGATATCTACCACCAGTACCAGTTTATCGTCCCAATAAATCTCTTCAAATACCGGTTCCAGGGCTGGGCGGCTGTAAAAATGAGCAGCTTTGGTTATCATATAACGTTCCTCATCTTCGGCTTTAACACCTTTGATGGTGCCATCATCCAACACGCCGATGAGCAGCCTGCCGCCCACGTTATTGGCGAACGATACCATGGTTTTGGCAATTTTTTCGCAACTGGTGATGGTTTTCTTAAAATCGAGCGATACGCCTTCCCCCTCAAAAATCTGTCGTTTTAAATTCATGTCCCGGTATGTTAGTCCGCTTTATAAGGCGTATGTATCTGCATCCAATTTTCGGGGTTGTTTATCCGCGTGAAACCAAACTGGCTGTAAAGGCCCTGTGCATCGGCCGTGGCCAGGCTCCATCTACGCAGGCCCTGCAATTCGGGGTGCGCCAGCAAGGTTTGTACCATCCATTTAGATAAACCTATGCCGCGGTGCGCCTCCAGCACATAAACGTCGCACAGGTAAGCAAATGTGGCCCTATCGGTTACCACACGCGCAAGGCCAACCTGCGTGCCGTTATGGTACAAACCAAAACACATAGAGTTTTCCAGCGCAATCTTAAGCTTTTCTACGGGCATCCCTTTTGCCCAGTACGATGTGTTAAGATAGCCATATATCGCGTCAAAATTAAGTTTTTCCTTGTCTGTGGAGATTTCATATCCCTTTTGCAGGAAAGCGGCATCGTTCATAAAAACAGGCATAACTATATCAGGGTTTTAGGCAGGTCAAGGTCGCGTATGTAAACTTCGTTCATTAGCGTGGCGCAAACCTCGCCGGCTTTGTTAAATATCTCCACGAGGAAAACCTTTTCGAATTTCCCCGTTACTATCAACGTTTCATAAGCTTCGGCAATATCTGCTTCGCTTAATTTTATCTCGAAAAACAAGCTGGTAAGGCCCGGTTTCAGGAAATCAATTTTAGATGATTTAGACCAGATTGCCAAACGTTTTTTGCCATCCTTATTCAATATTTGATGGAACAACACGGGGTAAAACGGATCGGCGGCGGCGAATATCGTCCCGCCGAAGATAGAGCCGTTGTAGTTTTTATTGAGCAGGCTTTTGGCAATTTTCACCCTTACGCCGGTGAAGCCTTTATCGAAACCGATGACCCATATCCGCTGAAAAAGGAGGGGAGGGTAGAAGCGCATTACCCATTTCAACGTATTTTCTGATACTAACATCTGCGTTAAATATCAGAAAAATATCGTGCAATAGGGTAGGCTCGTACCAAGAATTTTATTGCGTGTAATTTTAGATTTGTTTCCTTTTACGAAATTTTATAAAACAATTGATACATTGACGAGTTATAACATGCAAGAAACATTTAGTTGAACACACAAAAATGATATCTAGCATGAAAAAGAAAATCTTAAGTTTCGCGTTAGTCGCGACGATGATAGGCGCAATTGCAACGGGCTGCGGTTCTGCCAAAGAAGCCAGTGGCTCGGACACCTCGGGCACCAAATCAGATACATCTGCTACCATGAGCACACCGACAAGGGATACCACGATGAAAAGCGACACCGGCAAATCTGACACTACCAAACGTACTCCGCAGTAAGCTTAGTGGTTAAACATAAAATAAAGAATGCCCGACAGGATTTGCCGGGCATTCTTTATTTTATTTGAATTATGTTCTTAGAAAGCCGTTTTGATAACGCCACCATCGGCGCGTAGTGTTGCGCCATTGGTTGCCGCAGATAATGGGCTGGCTATATAAACCACCATATTGGCAATTTCTTCGGTAGTGATAAAGCGCTTAAGCAGCGATGTGCCACGCATATTGGCGAAGAATTCTTTCTCCATCTCGGCATCGGTAAAACCTTGCTCGCGAGCTACGGCTTTGATAAATTCACTTACGCCTTCGGATGCGGTTGGGCCGGGCAACACGGTATTTACAGTTACGCCGGTGTTCACAGTAAGTTCGGCCAGGCCACGTGCTACCGAGATTTGGGCCGTTTTGGTCATGCCATAGTGTATCATTTCTGCAGGTATCTGCACGCCCGATTCGCTGGATATAAAAATAATTCGCCCCCAATTCTTAGCCAGCATTTTATCGAAGTAAGCCCTGGATAAACGCACGCCGCTCAGCACGTTCACTTCGAAGAATTTGAACCATTCTTCATCCGGGATATCCTTAAATGATTTCGGGTCGAAGATACCTACGTTATTGACCAGGATATCTACTTCGGGCAATTGGCTTATCAGGTTATCAACCTGCTTTACGTCGGCAAAATCTGCCGCAATGCCCGTGATGTTGCTGTTGCCGGTTTCTGCGATTAGTTTCTCTATCGTTGCCTTAACGCGGTCGTAGCTACGGCCGTTTACAATTACCTGTGCGCCTTCAGCTGCAAATAATTTTGCTATGGCGTAACCAATGCCTGCCGTAGAACCCGTAACCAGGGCAATCTTGTCTTTTAATTTCAAATCCATAGTGGTGATGTTTTATGGAAGCAAGTGTAGAAAATTACCCAGATAAAATCCTTAAAATCATTACAATATGGTGCTTTACTGACATAATTGGTACTGCCGCAATATCTGCCTGGTTTTTAGGTATAATACCATATAACTTATCAACAACTGATTTCCCCAAATTATTCCAATAATTAATATTATGTTAAGTAAAGGGTTTTTTAAGCCTGCCAATAACAATTCCCTCTAACGCAAAAAGCCACCCCTTTCGAGATGGCTTTCTATATGAGTTGATAATGGATTACTCTTTAATGGCATCCATTATTTTAGAGTACTTATCTACGTTAGGTTGATCTTTTTTGCCACGGTAGTAAGTTATCAGGTTTGCTAAAGCATCCCGTGACTTTGGCCTCAAGTCTACTGCCTTTTGCAGGAAAGGTTTAGCAGCATCGAACTGCGTGCTTGCTTTTGCCATTAACACATCGTATTGTTTTTGTGCGGCAGCTGTTCCGGGCAGGTTATTTGCAGTGTTGAATGAATCGATAGCCGGTGTCAATAAAATGTACCCCAGGTTAAGGTTAGCTTCAAAATAGTTCGGATCTATCTCCAGGGCTTTTTTGTACATATCGGCAGCCTTGCCGTAATCTTCGGTTGCTTTTGCTTTTAAGGCATTTTTGCCTGCTACATCTTTGGTGCCTTTTACTTTACCGGACGCAAGGTCGCCGGATTGTGAATAAACCAGGCCCGCGTAGTAATACAAATCTTTGTTTTTAGGGTCGTTGGTGATAGCAGAATTAATCTTATCCAACACTTGCTGAGATTTGCCGCTTTGCAGGGCTATCTCTATCTCCTTTTTGCGCAAAGTAGAGCTATTTGGATATTTAACAAGCCCTTCTGAAATAGCTTTCAAAGCACCTGTGGTATCTTTGCTAACCAGGTACATGCCCGATAGCTCATCGTATATACGCTCGCCGTTAGAATATTTGGTGGTAACCAGTTTGCTGTAATTAGCAATAGCGGCCGGGTAGTTTTTTGAGTTGTACGCGGCAAGGCCGGTGTAATAAATGGCGGTAGTATCTTCGGGTAATATGCTGCGATAGTAATCAAAGGCCTTGTAAGCTACGTCATATTGCGCAGCCTGGTACGCATTAACCCCTGCTGTTAGCTGGTATTGGGCCAATGCCAGGTTGCCTTCGCTTATAATCTTAGAATATTCATTCTTCGTATCAAGTTCCTTGGCTTTCTTCAGGGCCTCTTCGGCGGTGCCGAACAATGTTGTGGCTGTAGCCGGAGTTTTTTCCTGGATGGCAAGGTTGGCGTAGATGGCGCCTTTCAATGCATAAGCTTGAGGCCAGGTTGCTGTTTTAGGGTTGGCGATGGCTTTGTCTATAGACGCCTGCGCGTTGGCAAGAGCAGTTGTTGCAAGCGTGCCCTGTTTGATAAGCTGGAACTTCTCAAATTCGCTTTGTGCGTTGTTCACGTCGCCTTTTTGGGCAAACGCAGTTACCGAAATAAGGCCCAATAGGCCCGCTATCAAAAATTTAATTTTCATTTTAAATAGTTTTTGTATTTAAGTTGATGGATAGCGGCCACGAAATGCGCCACAACCCAAGTTTAGTTGGTTACTTGCTTTAATTGGTTAGTTACCCTCCCCAACTGGGTGTCGTTGCCGGTTTTTTTGTAGGCCAATTGCAAAAGGGTTAAACAGTTCTTATCTCGTGGTGCCATTTCGTTAGCTTTTTCGAGCCATAATATAGCACTGGTGATATTCTTATCGTCGGTGTTATTTCCTTTCGTACTTTTTTTGAAGTACAGCAAGCCGAGGTTAAACACTGGCTCATAAGCCGTACCGTTCAATTCTATGGCCCTAAGATATAAAGATTCTGCCTTATCGTACAGATTTAATTGATCGTAGCAATTTGCCGCCACGAATGCGATATCGGCACTGGTGGGGTTATTGTCTATCAAAGCGCCCAACAATGGTTCTAACGATTTATAGTCTTTTTTGTTGTTGTAGATGTTGGCCTCGTCCTGCAGCAGCTGCTTATCTGCCGGCTGTTGCCTGCGGCCTTTCTTCAACACCTGCAGAGCCTTAGCCGTATCCCCCATCGATTTATAGATAGACGATGCAATGGCGATATACTCTATGCGGCTACTATCGGCATTGATAAGGTTGCTGTAATTTTTAGCGGCTTCTGCCAGGTTGCCCTGCTTGCTGTTGGCGTAAGCAATATAGGTATTTACCGGCCTGAATGCCGGCGCATATGCCTTGGCTTTCTGGAAAGCTACGGATGCCTTTACAAAGTCGTTATTGTTGCTGGCCTGGAAACCGCGGCGTATATAGGCATCGGCCAGGCAGCGCCTGGCGTAATCAAGCTCGGGCACGAATTTAAACGCTTTCTGTTTTGCCGATAGTTTATCGAACAAGGCGGCGGTCTGATCCAGGAATGGCTCGGGCTGGTTAAGCTTGTTGAGCGAATCGGTATTCAAAATGCTCGCGTTTACGATAAGGCGGTACATGTTCTTTTCCAGATCGCTGGAATCTGAGCGTGTTACAACGAGGCTATCTGCCGATTTCTTGGCTCTCGCCAAATAAGCCAGGTCGTTTTTTTGCTTGTAAAAAGCAAGGTTGTTTACCACTGCCTTTAACGCTTCTGATTGCCCAAAAGCCAAAGATGTGGTAAACAACCCTAAAACCAGTAATATGAGCTTACGGTTATGCTGCATAAGTATTATTCTGTTTTGTCGTCTGCTTCAGGCTCCTCTCCTGCTGCATCGGTATTGTCAGTTGGTTCAGTACTTGTTGTTTCGGCAGCCGGTGCATCAGTTGATGGAACTGCATCGGCACCAGCCTCAGCAACAATTGCCGAATTATCCAGCTCCTCGTCCTCATCATGATCTACTTTTGCTACCGAAGCAATCTCATCATTGCCTTTCAGCGTAATAAGCTTCACCCCTTGCGTTGCGCGCCCCATGGTACGCAGTTCGCCAATAGCAATGCGGATAATTACGCCCGATTTATTGATGATCATCAGATCTTCTTTATCAGTAACACCTTTTATGGCAACAAGTTTTCCGGTTTTTTCGGTAATGTTAAGCGTTTTTACACCCTTACCGCCACGGTTGGTAACACGGTAGTCGTCGATATCGGTACGTTTGCCGTAGCCTCTTTCTGATACCACCAATACGGTAGTTTCTTTATCGTCGATAGCTATCATGCCTACTACTTCGTCGTTATCGCTGTCTAAGCTGATACCGCGTACACCTGTTGCGGTACGGCCCATCGGCCTAACGGTAGATTCGTTGAAGCGTATGGCACGACCCGATTGCAGCGCCATTACGATCTCGCTGCTGCCGGTGGTCAAAGTTGCCTCTAATAACGAATCGCCTTCGTTGATGTTGATGGCGTTGATGCCATTTGCACGCGGACGCGAGTATGCCTCTAAAGATGTTTTTTTGATAACACCCTTTTTGGTACACATAATAATGAAGTTGTTCTCCAGGTAATCTTTATCCTTAAGTGTTTTAAGCTTGATGTAAGCCTTGATGTTCTCTTCCTTAGGGATATTGATGATATTTTGGATGGCGCGACCCTTAGAGGTGCGCGTACCTTCAGGAATTTCGAATACGCGTAACCAGAAACATTGTCCGCTCTCAGTAAAGAACAGCATGTAGTTGTGGTTAGATGCGATGAACAGGTGCTCGATAAAGTCGGCATCGCGGCTGTTACTGCCTATGCTGCCTTTACCACCCCTGCCCTGCCTGCGGTACTCGGTAAGTGAAGTACGTTTGATATAACCTTCGCGCGAGATGGTGATAACCACATCCTCATCTTCGATGAAGTCTTCGGTTTGCATTTCTGCCGACGAGTGTACCATTTCGGTTTTACGCTCGTCGCCGTATTTGGCTTTAATATCTAAAAGCTCGTCTTTGATGATCTGCATGCGCAGGCTTTCATCGGCCAGGATAGATTTCAGGTAATCGATGGTTTTCATCAAAGCATCGTACTCATCTTTTATCTTATCACGCTCCAGGCCTGTTAAACGCCTTAAGGTCATATCCAAAATGGCACGAGCCTGTATATCGCTCAGGTTGAAGTTTGCCATTAAGCCTTCGCGGGCTTCATCCGGGGTGGATGATGCGCGTATCAGGCGGATAACTTCCTCAATATGATCGAGCGCTATAAGTAAGCCTTCTAAAATGTGCGCACGTTTTTCGGCTTCGGCCAGTTCGTACTTGGTGCGGCGGATAACTACCTCGTGCCTGTGCTCCACAAAATGGTGGATCAGGTCCTTCAGGTTAAGCATCATCGGCCTGCCGTGTACCAGCGCGATATTGTTTACGCTGAACGAAGTTTGCAGCGCGGTATATTTGTAAAGGTTATTGAGCACGATGGCTGCATTGGCATCGCGTTTTATCTCGTACACTACACGTATGCCTTCGCGGTTACTTTCGTCGCGGATGGCGGTGATGCCTTCGATTTTCTTTTCGTTTACCAATTCGGCGGTACGCTCAATCATCAGCGCTTTGTTTACCTGGTAAGGCACTTCGCTAACGATGATGCGTTCGCGTTCGCCATTATAGGTTTCAATCTCGGCACGTGCGCGAATTACTACACGGCCACGACCTGTTTCCAGTGCCTGGCGGGGGCCTTCGAACCCGTAGATAATACCGCCTGTAGGGAAATCGGGGCCTTTAACATAGGTCATCAGTTCCGATATCTCAATGCTGCGGTTATCTATCAACGCTATGGTAGCATCAACAATTTCTGATAGATTGTGCGGGGCCATGTTGGTGGCCATACCTACCGCAATACCACTTGCGCCGTTCACCAAAAGGTTGGGGAATTTTGCTGGTAGTACAGTCGGCTCGTGCAGGGAGTCGTCGAAATTGAGTTGGAAATCGATGGTATCTTTGTTGATATCAGCCAGCATCTCTTCGGCAATCTTCTCCAGGCGTGCCTCGGTATAACGCATCGCTGCAGGCTGGTCGCCATCTATAGAGCCGTAGTTGCCTTGGCCTTCTACAAACGGGTAGCGCAGGCTCCAGTCCTGTGCCATACGTACCATGGCATCGTACACAGATGTATCGCCATGCGGGTGATATTTACCCAGCACCTCGCCTACTATACGGGCCGATTTTTTGTACGGCTTGTTATTGTATAAACCCAGATCAAGCATGCCATACAATACGCGCCTGTGAACCGGTTTTAAACCGTCGCGTACGTCGGGCAGGGCCCTTGATACGATTACCGACATTGAATAATCAATGTAGGCAGATCGCATTTCTTCATCAATATTTATCGAAATTATTCTGTCTTCTTGGTGCGGATTATCGTTTTCTGTCTCTTCGGCCATTTGTTTTTCTTAATGGAAAATATAATCTGTATTAGCGTGTAAAATTGGTTTTTTTATACGACCTGCGAAGTTAAGAATTTATATGGCAACAGGGCAATTTTTTACTAACATTCGCCCCTTTTTTACACGTTCTAAGGGTAAAAAAACGGTTACCATTGAGCTTTAGCGGCTTACTTTTTTCCAGTATTCCTGCACCCTGGTGCCGTTGGGTAAGGTGCCTTTAAAGGTGAGCGTATCGTGGTTGATGCGGTACTTATACTGCACGGTTATGTTGAGCGTTTTGGAGGGTTCGCGACTGTAAGTTTGTGTTTCGAAACAGGTGCTATCATTGGGTAAAGCGTATTTGCCCTGCTCGTAAACGATGGTATCTTGCCCTGGTTCAATAAAGGTGGCCTCGTACTCTGCATCGTTATAGCGGCGTTGGAGTTTGTAGTCTTTTGAGGCTGCTTCGGCTTTGTTGTTGTAGATGCCGCCGGCGTATTCGTAGGTGCCCTCCAACGTAGCAAACGGTCGGAAAGCCATCAGTACGGCAACAAGAAAAAGTGTAGGGAATACTATTTTCTTTACCATATTTATACCCAATTGATACCTTTTTTTAGCAACGATAAAGTCCGCTCCTCTTCGCTGCCGGGTTCGGCATGGTAATCATATACCCATTTTGCGGTTGGTGGCAGGCTCATCAGTATCGATTCGATACGGCCATTCGTTTCCAGCCCGAAGCGGGTGCCGGCATCGTACACCAGGTTGAATTCGGTATAGCGGCTACGGCGCTGGTATTGCCATTGCTGTTGCTCTGGCGTAAACTCTTTATAGCGGTTGCGGTTCACCAACTCAGTATAGGTTGGGATAAAGGAACGGCCGAGTACTTTAGAGAACTCGAATATCATCTCCCAGTTCATCTCTTCGTTGGCCGTGAGCCTGTCGTAAAAGATACCGCCGATGCCACGGGTTTCGTCGCGGTGTTTGATGAAGAAGTAATCATCGGCCCATATTTTGAAACGGTGGTAAAACTCATCGCTGAAATGATCGCACACGTTTTTTATCTGTTGGTGGAAGAAACGCGCGTCTTCGTCTACCACATAATGCGGGGTAAGGTCGATTCCGCCACCAAACCAATGCACCGGGGTTTCGCCCGTATCGGTTGGCATCTCGAAATACCGTATATTCATGTGAATAATAGGCACCAACGGATGGTTTGGGTGTATCACAATGGATACGCCCGTAGCGAAGAAATCTTCCTGCTCTACATTTAGCGCCTTTTTCATTGTGTGTGGCAGCTTGCCATGCACGGCAGAGAAATTAACGCCACCCTTTTCGAATATATTGCCATTCTGGATTACCCGGGTACGGCCTCCCCCGCCGCCATCGCGTTCCCAAACCTCTTCTTCGAATTTGGCCAGTCCATCGGCAGCTTCGAGGGCCGCACAAATCTCGTCCTGTATCTCGCGGTAACCGGCAGCTATTTGTTCTTTACTAATCATTAAGTTTTAATTAGTGATTTAGTGAATTATTGATTTATTGAATCACCTTCGGCAAAATTAAACAAAGTATTGATTTGGATAAATGCAGTTATTCACAACACACTCATTACATCGGCAGTCGGTTAATTGTTTCAACTAATTCCGGCTTCTTCTTCTACGTAATCGAGGTCTTTCCCGAAACTTTCTTTTAACCGGCTTAACGAAAACAATGCCAGCGCGGTAACAATAAACATCATTACATAACCACTTTTTAAGATACTGGAATCCTTGCCGCCGTGCACTGTAAAATATTTTACAAATGCCTCGAAAAGGATAGTGATGGGAATAAGCGCACCCCTTACAAAATTGGGTACTGTAGTGGTAACCGTAGCGCGGATGTTAGTACCAAACTGCTCTGACGCAATAGTAACAAATGTTGCCCAGTAACCTACCGAGAAGCCCATGAACAGGCATAGCCAGATAAACTGCTGCTCGGTAATGCCGTATGCATTTAAATATAAAATTACGCTGATAAGCGACAGCACCTGAAACACAAACATGGTTAATTTGCGCGATTTGGTTAACTGGGCAAACAGCCCTGCAAAAAGATCACCGATAGAGATACCAATGTACGACCACATAATACCATTACCGGCTAACAGCGGCTTGGGAGCACCAAGCTCCCGGCCAAACTCTGGCGATTGGGTTATTAGTATCCCCACCACAAACCATAGCGGCATACCTATCAGGATACAATGGAGGTACTTAAAAAAGCGCTGTTTATTGGTGAAGAGCATTAATATATTGCCCTTTTTTACCTTGCTTTCGGCTACATTTTTAAACATGCCCGATTCAAATGTACCTATTCGGAGCAGTAGCAATAAAATGCCAAGCCCGCCGCCAATGAAGTACGCATTTCGCCAACCGAACTTGGTTGCTACAAGATTTGCTGCCACCGCGCCGAAAAGACCAACCACTGCCACCATCATGGTGCCATAACCCCGGTTTTCTTTGCTTAATGTTTCGCTTACAAGCGTAATGCCTGCACCAAGTTCGCCTGCAAGGCCAATTCCTGCTATTAAACGGATCACGGCGTAGGTGTTTACGTCATGAACCAGCCCGTTTGCAAAATTAGCTATCGAGTATAAAAGGATAGAACCGAACAAAACCTTTATACGGCCAAGCTTATCCCCCAGTATCCCCCACAGAACGCCGCCCAATAGCAGCCCGCCCATTTGCATGTTAATTACATATTCGCCCTGTAAACGCAGGTCTGCTGCAGCAACGCCAATATCTGTGAGGCTTGCTTTGCGCACAATGCCAAATACCAGCAAATCGTAAATATCTACGAAGTAGCCCAATGAGGCTACAATAACCAGGAAGATGGCGTTTTTGGTAAGTTTTGCGGGAGCGGCGGTAGTCATTATTAATTAAAGGTTTTAAATTGGTTGGCTAATGTAGATAAAGCCGACAATGTTGCCTAATTTTTCGAACAAAAAAACCCCCGCTTTTTTCGCGGAGGTTGATATATCTTCTCAGGGATTTACTTTACACTTTCTTTACGTTTACGGCTTGCAGGCCTTTACGGCCGTCTTCAACATCATATTCAACGTTGTCGTTGTCCTTTATGGCGTTAACGCCGCCTTGTACATCCTTAAAATGTACGAAAAGGTCCTTCCCCTCCTCGGTGACAATAAAGCCGTAGCCTTTCTGGGTGTTAAACCATTTTACTTTTCCAGTTTTCATAATATTAGTATAATCGAATTAAAATTTGGTTAGCGATCAGTAAGTAATTCAACTGGTTATAAAAAAAGCTTAATAATCAATTATAGAATGTACAACTATCTTTTCAAATATATAAAATTATTAATAACCAAATAAAATTATTTATGCAAGTTAAAAAAACGTAAAAGTTTGGTTAAAACAACAATAGCCACCCAAATTGGGCGGCTATTGTTACATAGGCAATGTAGGTGCCTGGTAAATTATTTTATGGTTTTGAAGAAGTAAACGCCGGCACCTGGTGTTACGCGTACCAATACTTCTTTGTCGTCTTTCGAAAGATCTACGAAGTAAACTGTGCTATCGAAGCTGTTGTCGTCGCCGGTTTCTAATTGGATCACTTCTTTAGCGAAGTAACCTTCGTATTTAGCAGCAATTTCTTTCCTTGCTTTTTCAGGCAATGCTTTAAACTGAACGTTCTGGGTTACGCCGATCAACTCGCCGCGCAGGTTGTAGAAAGCTGACATTTTAACGTCATCTAAAGTAAAGGTTACTTTTTGGAAGGTAGTGCTTACTTTCCAGCTTACGTTCTCAGCACGAGCGTAATCGCTGTTGAATTTTGAGATGGCGGCGTAAGTTACGTTTTCGGTACCGTCATCGGTTTTGATTGCGCTGGTAGCAGCATATATGTTGGTAGTGAACAAGCTGGCAGCGATGGCAAGGGTTATAAATATCTTTTTCATGGCTTTTAAATTTTATATTTTTTAATTGTTTTATTTCTTATTTACATAACAAAAGTACGTATGTATTGAATATATTCCAAATTAATGTCAATTATTGTGACAATTTGATAATATATGCATCAAAAATATGAAAATTTAAAAAACAAAGCAGATACTTAGTGTATAATTGACATTATCTCAATAAAAACACTCTATACTTATTGTAAAAAGTACACTAAGTGGTTTTTGGGACAAATAATACATGTGTTTGTGACATTTATTTGACAAAAACCGCGTTTTTAGGCTAAAAATCAACCATTGTCGGCAAAACCCGGGTAAAGCGTCATACCGCCATCAACGAAAATGGTAGTGCCGGTGATGTAATCTGCATCGTCTGATACCAGCCAAGCGGCCAGTTTTCCTACATCGGCGGGCTGCCCTATCCTATTATAAGGTATAAGTTCCAAAAGTTTTTGTAAAGCTTCGGGCGTTTCCCAGGCGGTCTTATTTATTGGGGTTTGGATAGCTCCCGGGGCAATGCCTGCCACCCTTATTTTATGCGGCGCCAGTTCCTGCGCTATGCTTTTCATGAACATACTGATGCCGCCCTTGCTGGCCGCATAGTTTACGTGCCCCGCCCACGGGATAACCTCGTGCACGCTGCTCATGCAGATGATCTTACCTGCCGCCACGCTCCGTTTCTCCACCACTCCCCTTTTGATGAACTCCCTGGCGGCCTCGCGCGAGCACAGGAACTGGCCTGTAAGGTTGATATTAATAACGGTGTTCCATTGCTCCAAAGTCATGTCTACAAACTTCGCATCTTTTTGCAGGCCGGCGTTGTTCACCAATATATCTACCGTGCCGTACTTTTTAATGGCGGCGGCAAACATGGCTTTCACCTCGTCCTCCTTACTTACATCGCATTGGTAAGGGAATGCTTTGCCACCCGCTTCTTTAATAGTGTTCACCACCTCATCGGCAGCAACCTGGTTATGTGCATAGTTGATAAGCACTTTTGCGCCGGCTTCTGCCAGCGCAATGGCTACCGCTTTGCCTATGCCGCTATCAGAACCGGTTACGATGGCGGCCTGGCCTTTGAGTTTTTGTGGTGTTTTCATGCTAATGCTGTAGAACAATGAAGATACAGCAATAAGGTTTCAGATAAAAACCAATTTGGGGGATTATTTCGCGATTGGGGGTCACGCAAAGCCGCGAAGACGCAAAGAACTATAGACTCTTTAAATTACGGCTTCGCGAAAAAAAACTTATCACAGTGCTTTTATATAATCCAAAAACAGATAAAGCGCTTTCTTCTTATCCTCCGTCAGGTCGAAATCCAGGCGGTGCATCAGGTAATCTTCCAGGTCGAAGTCGGCGCGATGGGGTAATTCTTTGAGCAATTCCATACGATGCGCAAGGCCGTGGCGCAGGGCGTTGTTGAAATCGCGGATGAAATCTTCGGGAATGGGTTTGTTGGCTATCCAGGCGGCGAATACGAAAGGCAAGCCGGTGAATTTTTGCCACTCGGCCGATAAATCGTACACAAAAGGGTATTTATCGGTTTTACCGAAGGTGCGGTCGCCAATCTGTACGAATGCAGTTTGACTGTCGGCAGATGCGCCGTAATCCGGTGCATCTTTCACCAAATTCGGGCTTACCTGCCAAAAGTTTTTAAGCAGCACGCGGGCAAGATTGTTAGAGCTGCGCGATTGCGGGTCGAGCTGCACAGTCTTCACGTCTTTAATATCGCAATTGCTGAAGATAAACACCGAATTAACAGCCCCAACAGCCCCGATGCAGTAAGCAGAAATAATTTCCCACTGCGGCAGGCTTAGGGTAGCGGCTACGGGTATCAGCCCGATGTCGGCTTTATCGTCAATCAATTTCTGGGCGCAATCGGAGGGCATATCCAGGCTTAGATCGATATCATTGATAATAGCGGAGTGCTGTAATCCGTATAAAAAGGGCTTGGTGTTAGTATAACTAACGGCAGATATCCTGATCTTATTCACTTAAGCGTTCTGTAGTTTTTAGATGCGCGGCGTTATTGAAATCTACTATTTCGAATTTGCTGCCATCATAAATCAATTTATAAAGCACCAGGTTTTGGTGTGGAAAAGTGTCCATTTCTGTTAATGGCTTTTCGGTAAGTAGGCAAAGCAACAGGCGCATAGCGCGACCATGCATGCATATCAATACAGTTTTCTCTTCGGGGTGGCTCATGATTACATCCATAGCCTCCAGCTGGCGCACTTTTACTTCGTTGGGGCTTTCTCCTCCTTCAAATTTCACATCCAGGTTGCCGGCTACCCAGTCGCGCATTACATGTAGGAACTCGGCCTTCAGCTCCGGCGAAGCCGCCTGGCCTTCGTGTATGCCCCAGGCTAACTCATCCAAACCCGAGAGTTTTTCAAAGGGTAGGCCTGTGTCTATAAAAGGCTGCACGCTTTGTTGCGTACGCTTTAAGGCTGATACGTATATCTTATCAAAAGGCACATCGCCGTAGGCCGCAAAAAACTGCCGCGCCTGTAAGCGGCCCTCCTCGTTCAGGTCGGTATCTTTACCACGGCCCTGTATAATGCCCGCCTTATTCAGGTCGGTTTGGCCGTGGCGTACGATGTATAATATTTTATTCATTGAGTTATTGGGTCATTGAGTCATTGGATTTATCGGGTAATCGCGCCAAACAAAATAATGACTCAATGACCCAATGATACAATGACCTAATTTATTACCGGCAGTTTGTAATACTTCGGTTTTTCGGTTTCCTCGAACTGATAATCATTATAATCCGTCACTACGTTATATAATGTATCTCGCTCTATAGGGTACCGGCCGGCGTTCTTTATTAGCTCTACCAGTTGTTTGGTGCTCATTGCCGGGTGCTGTTCTTCGGCGCCAGCCATACTGTATATCTTGGTAGTATCGTCCAGCGTGCCATCGATATCGTCTACGCCAAAATTGAGCGACAGCTGCGCCGTGGTACGGCTTATCATGGCCCAGTAGGCCTTTATGTGGTCGAAGTTATCCAGGTAGATGCGGGCGATGGCGTAGTTGCGCAGATCTTCCACCACGGTAGTTTCGGGCACGTGGCTCATCTGGTTATCCTGGTTGCGGAATTTCAGCGGGATAAAGGTTTGGAAGCCGCCGGTACGGTCCTGCAATTCACGCAGGCGTTCCATGTGGTCTACCCTGTGCCAGTATTTTTCTATATGGCCGTAAAGCATGGTTGCATTAGATCGCATGCCTATTTTATGCCACTCTTCGTGTATGGCCAGCCATTGGTCGCCAGTACACTTATCTTTGGCTATCAGGTCGCGCACCTCGGGGTGGAAGATTTCCGCACCGCCGCCGGGAATAGATTCCAGCCCTGCATCCTTCATCAGCTGCATGCCGGTAGCGTAATCTATCTTAGCTTTCTTAAAGATGTAGTGGTATTCTACCGGCGTAAGCGCTTTTACATGCAAATCAGGGCGATGTTGTTTTATGCGCGTGAAAAGTTCGCTGTAAAAAGCAACATCGTACTGCGGAAGTACCCCGCCTACAATATGCACCTCGGTAACGGGCTGGCCATCGTATTTGAATACGATATCCATCATCTCGTCCATCGTGTACTCCCAGCCCTCGCTGCGTTGTTTCAGCAGGCGCGAGTAAGAGCAGAATTTGCAATCGTAAACACAAAGATTGGTGGGTTCGATATGGAAATTGCGGTTGAAATAGGTTTTGTCGCCGTGTTTCTGCTCGCGTATATAGTTAGCCAGTATGCCCAGGTAGCCAAGTTCGGCTTTCTCGTAAAGCAGCACGCCTTCATCGAAAGTGATGCGCTGCTTGTTAAGTACTTTTTGGGCTATGGCCTTAAGTTCGGGTAAAAGCTGCGGGTTATTTAGCAGTATCCTGAAATTCTCTGATACCTCCATTATTAGAAAAATAGTTTAAGCAAAGGTAGCAAAATACAGCGATTTTATAAGCTCAGTATTTTTTACACATGTTTAAACATCTAAAATGACGGTGGGTTTACAAGGGCATTGCGTAGCAGCCCTTCATTATTTTATTTCCTTTACGTACACTTTGATATCCTTCACATGTATCCCGGTGAGGCAATCGTCCTGGCAACCATGTGGTACATAGCCGGCCAGCGAGATAAGGCCATTATTGTTAGCCTGGAAAATAATATCGTTTTCAGCCTTATTCACCTTCAGCCATTCGTTTTTTGCTTTCGTGTACACCTGGTCCAGCGTGAGCCCTTCAAAGCCATCGGTATGGGTATTGAGCGTGCTGCCGCTTTCTGCCCACTTTTTCAGCGTGTCTACCACATTAGGCACCACCGTAGGGCGAATAAAGAAAAAATCCCGGGCTACAAGCTTGCCGTTCTGTATGGTGATTTTAGATTCGGCGTAGGTACCCGTCCACGAGCCGTAATACGTTACGTAACTATAAGAATTGCCTGATGATTTTTTGAACGATAGCCATGCGGAATAGCTATCCTGGTATTCGGGGGCTACGGTTTCTTTTTTGCAGGCAGATAAGCCCAGTGCCACTATAAGAAGGATAAAGGATAGGTGTCTCATTAACTTCATTTTAACAACATTACGCAGCCCATTTCAAATACGTTACAGCAAATACCGAAAATTTCCTTTTATTTTGAGCCAATACATACACCTCTTCGTCATGAAAATAGAAACCATAGCCATACATGCAGGCAACCATACCGATGA
Source organism: Mucilaginibacter sp. P2_D11 (assembly GCF_056404435.1). Lineage (NCBI taxonomy): Bacteria > Pseudomonadati > Bacteroidota > Sphingobacteriia > Sphingobacteriales > Sphingobacteriaceae > Mucilaginibacter > Mucilaginibacter sp. P2_D11. The sequence continues at coordinate 184,722 of NZ_JBFUEA010000005.1, read as the reverse complement.
ATCCTCAAAAGCCGTTGTGCAGCCCATCGTAATGGCTACCACCTTCGAGCGCGCCGAAGACGGGAATTTCCCGGGTGGACATATCTATAGCCGTGCATCCAACCCTAACCGGGCTTCGTTAGAGAACGTATTGGCTCAATTAGAAGGCGGAGAAGAAGCGGCGGCATTTTCATCGGGCAATGCGGCGGGCATGTCGGTTTTTCAATCCCTGCAGCCTGGTAGTCATATCATTGCGCCCGATGATATGTATCATGGGCTACGCAACCAGTTGAAGCAATTGTTTGCCGGCGTTTTGGAATTCGATTTTATCGATGTAAACGATAGCGAAGTGCTGAAGGCGCATATCAAAGCCAACACCAAACTTATATGGCTGGAGACGCCTTCCAACCCGCTTTTAAAGGTAACGGATATTAAGGCAGTAGTGGCCATAGCCGCAGCGCATGATATAAAAGTAGTTTGCGACAATACCTTCGCTACGCCGCTTTGCCAGCAGCCGCTGGCTTTGGGTGCCGATATAGTAATGCACTCCACCACCAAATACTTCGGCGGCCACAGCGATTTGATGGGCGGCGCGCTCATTACCGCAAAAAAAGACGAATGGTGGGAAAAAATACGCGCCGTACAAACCATGGGCGGCGCAGTGCCCTCCCCCATGGATTGCTATTACCTCACCCGCAGCATCAAAACACTGCCTTACCGCGTTCGCGGGCATGTGAAGAATGCGCAGCTACTGGCCGAATACCTGGATAATCACGACAAAGTAGCGCAGGTGTTATACCCCGGCTTGCAATCACACCCCCAATATTCGATTGCCAAAGAGCAGATGACCGGCTTCGGTGCTGTGCTCTCCTTTTTGCTGAAAGATGGCGAAGCTGAGGCCAGGCGCGTAATCAACGCCCTTAAATTGTTCACCCGCGCCACCAGCCTCGGCGGCGTGGAAAGCCTGATAGAGCACCGCGCCTCGGTAGAAGGGCCCGATACCAAAACACCCTTTAATTTATTGCGTGTATCTGTTGGGCTGGAGCATATAGATGATTTGATTGCTGATATGGAGCAGGCGCTGGGATAACGTAGGTGTTCCACTTTTGAAAGTGGAACACCTATTTTAAAATTAGTGCTTATAATGAGCGCTTTAAGCAAAATTAGTGGAACACTTTGGAACATCCCTGTACTTTAAATGGTTTGTGTAACTATCTTATTATGAATAAGTTAATCTAAAACAACTTTGATAAGTGAAACACCTTTTGGCCGAAAGTGAAACACTCTGCGGTCTCGTCCTGAAAGGCGTTTACCTTTTTGATGACTAATCCTGCTGTAGATTTACACTTCCGATATTGACGCCGCCGATAATTTTTATTTAGCTACGGCATTCTGTTTTTTGATTGCTACTTTTGGGTTGAAGCAACGCTAGTATCCATCTTTATGAAAATTGCCCTTTTCCCCGGTTCGTTCGATCCTATTACCAAGGCTCACGTAGATATCGTAAAACGGAGCGTAGGCTTATTCGACAAGCTGTATATCGGCATCGGGGTAAACAGCACCAAGCACGGTTTGCTGAGCGTGGCAAAGCGCGAGGATATGATACGCGCGGTTTTCGCGCACGATGAGCGCATCCATGTGGTGGCCTATGATGGCCTTACGGTGAATTTCTGCAAAAGCATCGGGGCGGATTATATGATACGTGGCATACGTACCGTGAGCGATTTTGAATACGAAAAAGCCATAGCCCAGATGAACCACGCGCTGGAGCCCGAGATAGAGAGCATCTTCATCGTGAGCAAGCCGGGGTACTCGTCTATCAGTTCCAGTATCGTACGCGAGATTATCCGCTATAATGGCGATGTGGCCCAATTTATCCCCAAAGAAGCGCTTGCTTTCCTTTAATTTCCCGAGGAAATCTTAAAATTTCGGAGCTTTTTTAGTAAAACTCCGCTTTATACTTCAATCCCCTTTTCGGCTTATGCCAGTATATCGCGCTCTTCCAGCAAACCGGCTTTCTCCAATACATCCATAATAGATGGAAAAGTATTGCTTACTATAGCAGCCACTTGCTCGCGGTTAAAGAAACGCACGGCGGTTATCCCCTCTTCGGTTTGCGGTACCAGCTTCGCCTTGCCTTTGTGCCTCATCAGGTACCAATGCGTTTTCTTCAGCACTATCACGCCCTTGTAGATGTACATGTGGTAGGTTTTGCAAATCTTATCTTCCAGTTTGGCTACTTTTATCCCGCACTCCTCCTCTACTTCGCGCACAGCAGCTACTTTGGTTTTCTCGCCCTTCTCTATCTTGCCCTTAGGCAGGTCCCATTTCTCGTTGCGGTAAATAAACAAGTGGTTGCCATCTTCGTGCTGCACCAGGCCGCCCGCCGCCTCTACCAACTTAACGGTTTTGGTGATTTTTTTGAGGAAGACCTTCGGGTCGCCGCATAGCACGTAAAAAAAGTTGCCCGGTTGTACGGCCACCCAAGTGTAAATTAATTGCAGATCAAAATGCTCAGCATCAATCTTTTGGTATTTTTCTATTTGCTCAGGCTGCGTGGTGCTGAGCAAAATCGCTTTTTCGTTGATATAAATTCTGTATTTTTGAGCCATGTTTACCAATAATGAGACCGAACAGCAGGTTGCCGAGTTCCTGCTGCAAATTAAAGCAATAAAATTACAACCTAATAATCCTTTTACCTGGGCTTCGGGCTGGAAATCGCCTATTTATTGCGATAACCGCATCACCTTATCATTCCCTACCATCCGCACTTATATCAGGCAGCAGCTATCGTCGGCCATACAAGAGAAATTCGGTGCTGTTGGCTGCATTGCAGGCGTAGCTACCGCCGGCATACCGCAAGGCGCATTAGTTGCACAAGAACTGGGCCTTCCCTTTATCTACGTACGATCAAAAGCCAAGGAACATGGCACCGGCAGCCTCATAGAGGGCGAAATTTCTACCGACAAACGCGTAGTGGTGATAGAAGATTTGATATCTACCGGCAAAAGCAGCTTGCAGGCCGTAGCAGCACTGCGTGATGCAGGCTACAACGTTGCAGGATTGGCCGCTATTTTCAGCTACGGTTTTGATGTGGCCGAAGAGAATTTCAAGGCTGCTAAATGCCCGTACGTAACTTTATCTAATTACACCGCCCTTTTGAAATATGCTGAGGAGAAACAATATATCTCGGCCGGAGATATAGAAGTACTAAAGCAGTGGCGCGAGCAACCGTCAACCTGGGGCCAATAATTATACAGCAATGAGCGTATTCGAAAGTAAAGTATTGGTTAATAAACCGATAAGCGAAGTTTATATTTTCCTGGCGGATATGAATAACCATGGGCAACTGATGCCCGAAAATGTTATTGGCTGGCAAGCCGATAAGGATGTGGCGAGCTTTGAAATACAGAACATTACCAAACTGAGCCTTAAGATAGATAACCGTATAACCAACCGCGAGATAAGGATAGTGCCGGCGGAGAAACCACCCTTCGATATGGAATTGAAATGGGTGCTTGCCGAGCGCGGCAACCAAACTGAAGCCTTGTTTACCATAGATGCCAACCTCAACATGCTGATGAAGATGATGGCATCGGGCCCCTTACAAAAGCTTACAGAAAACGAAACCCAAAGACTAGCTGATATTTTTAGCTAATCTTTGGGCTTGCTTGGGGGCACAAAGTGTATAATATATGCTATTAATATACTTCTCGTTCTTCGGTGTTGCGCAGCGCCATTACAATGTTAACGGCAACTAAACAGATGATTACAGATCCCATAACTTCGACAATAAAGGTTAATTTTTAAAATTCACACACACATACACACAAGTCAAAGGATGTTCCAAAAGGCAGATTAGATGTTAGATGGTTAAAAAAAGCACTGAAATTGGTTAATAATCGGTTAAATATTGGTTAAGTATTCTCAAAAATACACCTTAATAACGTATTGTCAAGTGGTTTAGTTTCATTTGTGTAACTTAATCTACAGCTAAGTTTCGCTTTTTGGGGAATTATTATCCATAGTGTAGAATTGACAATTTCTTAGCAAAAAATACCCCAAATTGATGCTAAATACCCATACTTCTGCCTGAATTTTTATTGAAATAATAAATGTAGATGTAACAGTTCATTTTTTTCATCCATCTTGGCAATTCCCGCCAGTTATTCATGCTAAAAAATTAAGTATTTAACCGTATTTTTGCCGAAATTATAAGTGCAATGATCACGGTATCTAATCTATCCTTACGCTACGGAAAGCGTACTTTGTTCGAAGACGTAAACCTGAAGTTTACGCAAGGCAATTGCTACGGCATTATCGGCGCAAACGGCGCGGGCAAGTCTACCTTCCTGAAAATATTATCTAAAGAGATCGACCCTAGCAGCGGATCGGTAAGCTTTACGCCCGGCGAGCGCATGGCCGTGCTTAGCCAGAACCACTACGCTTTTGACGAGTTCACCGTATTGGAGACCGTGATGATGGGCCATAAGGAGATGTACGCAATAATGAAAGAAAAGGATGCCATTTACCTTAAGGAAGATTTTACCGATGCCGATGGCGAACGCGCCGGCGAATTGGAAAACCTTTTTGCCGAAATGGACGGCTGGAACGCCGAGAGCAATGCCGCTACCCTATTGAGCAACCTGGGTATAAAAGAGCAATTCCACTATCAGTTGGTGAAGGACCTGGATAACACCCAAAAGGTACGCGTGTTATTGGCGCAGGCCCTGTTTGGCAAGCCTGATATTTTGTTGCTGGATGAGCCTACTAACGATTTGGACATCCACACCGTTACCTGGCTGGAAGATTTCCTGGCATCTTACGAGGCTATCGTTTTGGTGGTATCGCACGATAGGCACTTCCTGGATACGGTTTGTACCCATGTGGTGGATATCGACTTCTCGAAGATGACCATATACACCGGTAACTACACCTTCTGGTACGAAAGTAGCCAGCTAGCCTTGAAACAACGTAGCGACCAGAATAAGAAAACCGAGGACCGCGTGAAAGAACTGCAGGAGTTTATCCGCCGCTTTAGCGCCAACGCCTCAAAATCTAAACAAGCTACCAGCCGTAAAAAGGCCCTCGATAAAATCAACCTGGATGAGATACAACCATCTAACCGCAAATACCCGGGAATTATATTCAACAACCTGGGCCGCGAAGCCGGCGACCAAATATTACAGGTAGAGAAACTAAGCAAAAGCCTCAACGGCGATTTGTTATTCTCAAATATAAACCTGCTGGTGAATAAAGGCGATAAAATTGCCATACTATCCAACAACAGCCTGGCAACAACCGCTTTCTACGATATCCTTACCGGCCGCGATAAGGATTATAAAGGCAGCTTTAAATGGGGCGTTACCATCAACCCGGCGGATATCCCTATCGATAACTCCGAATACTTTAAAGGCAAAGATCTGAACCTGATCGACTGGCTGCGCGAGTACTCGCCCGGCGAAAAAGACGATCAATTTATCCGCGGCTTTTTGGGCCGCATGCTGTTCAGCGGCGAAGAGGTGTTGAAGAAAAGCAACGTGTTATCGGGCGGCGAGAAGATGCGCTGCATGTTTAGTCGTATGATGCTGCAACAAGCCAACCTGCTGATGTTTGACGAGCCAACCAACCACCTCGATCTGGAATCCATCACAGCGCTTAATAATGGCCTTAAAGACTTCCGCGGCACCATCTTGTTCACCTCGCGAGATCACGAATTGGTAGAAACCGTAGCCAACCGCATCATCGAGATTACCCCCGGCGGTATCATAGATAAACTGATGACCTACGACGAGTACATCAACAGCGATGTGGTACAAAAACAACGCGAAGAGTTGTACGCGTAAGGCGTAAAGAATTAGCCCCGGCGGCAAAGGAAAGCCTTCCAGTGTATTTGGAAGGCTTTTTTTATGCTTTTTGTCAGCCAATGTTGGCCTCAGCCGTTGTTGGTCTTGTGACCATAGCCGTGTACTTTATGGAATTATTTTAGCGTTTTATCTAAAACCCGACTTAGTTTTACCACTTGTCCAATCGCGAAAAAATCGCCTCCTTTTGTTTCGTCTGGTCGCAATATAAATGCAACATCAGCTTTTATTGCTTTTTCCAAAGCTTCCAATTCCAAGGCCGTTACCAACGTATTTTTCTTTAGGATGAATAAAACCTCGAGGACTTTGCCCGAAGGAGCTACGTAGAGTGTCATTGTTATTATATTTTCGGGCGATAGCTGCTGAAGTCTCGATTCGCTAAAAACCTGTTGAAAAGCGTTTAACAATCCCGATTTATCCGCTCGTTCAACAGACGTGATATTAGTTGGTGCTACCCTGGGTATTTTATGTGTTAAAATATTGCTGCTGTTGCTAACAATCAAATTGTTAAATTGATCTAATTTAATAGCAAATGAAGCCGACTGTGCCTTAATGATCGTATTAGGCTTTAAACGCTGAGCACAACATATAGTAGCAATACATATAAATGCTGCTAAAAGTGAAGCGATTTTTTTCATATTTATCTTAATGAGAACAAACCCGAAGAATTTGCTAAATTAAACATTGAGTTAAGTATTAAATAATTGTTGGACACGGCTTTTTAGCAAAATACCCCTTTGCATTTTCGACCTAAGCTGTTGCATTGCTGGCATCGATTTCAGAGTATAGCACCATAAAGGCGGGAAATAACGGAAGTTTGTTTTAAATTAAGTAATTTAACGGTCTAGCTTAATTTTTTGGCGTCGAGGCGAAGGGCTAATAGCCCATTAAATATGCTATGAAACTGCAATTAAATTAGCGGAAGCATTAAGTACACGCAGATAATGATCAAATTACTTAGAAAAGAGGCTATAGTAATTACCTCCTTTTATAAATTAATGAATCTATCCAAAGAGGATATAACTAAATATATAATTTATGTTAAAGCCGAAAATGGTTTAGAAGATAATATCGAACAGCCTAAACTAAACTATCATGCCCCGCCCGGTTCAAGCGTCCCGCTTGAACCAAAGCAATTGTAAGCGTCCCGCTTACAACAACGCTTTTGCAATGTCAGGAAACATTTGCATATTTATTACCATGCAACGCAACGCCTCAACCGACGAACTTTACTTTGTCACGCTAACCGTAGTAGACTGGATAGACGTGTTTACCCGTCGCTATTACAGCGATTTCATCATCGAAAACCTGGCTTGGTGCCAGCAAAACGCGAACCTCAATATTTACGCCTATGTTATCATGACCAACCATATCCACATGGTGGCCAATGTTACTGATGGCTCATTGGGCGATGTATTGGGGCGCTTTAAAAGCTACACATCAAAAGAACTCTATAAGATGATAACCGCCAACACACAGGAAAGCCGGCGCGAATGGATGCTGAAGGCTTTTGACAAGGCGGGTAAACACAACGCGGTAAATGAAAAACATCAATTTTGGCAAAATGGAAATTATCCGGTTGTACTTTATACACCTGCTGTTATCGAGCAAAAAATCGATTACACTCATGAGAATCCGGTAAGGGCCGGGTTCGTGGGTTCGGCACATGAGTACTGGTACAGTAGCGCGAACCCTGAAAGTCCGCTACAGATTATTTGGTGATGTTGGCAGGGGGCCGGTACGTGGGGTGCGGCACAGGATTAATGATATAGCAGCCGAAAGCTTGTGAAACCCGCTAAAAATCATTTCGTTACGTCAGCGGGACGCTGACATATGTATAGGTTCAAGCGGGACGCTTGAACCGGCGAGTAATTGAAAAATTTGGAGATAAAAAAACGACCTGTTATAAAAAGAAATAATAAGCCTAAAAAGGGTTTTGCAAAATTGACGAAAAATCTTCTTCTATATTGCATAATAAATTAATGTAACCGCCAACATCGGCAAGCCCCGGGGCGTTATGTGCCATTTTAGAGCGACAGTACAGCAACTAACAAGAAAAAATAATGAAAAGACTTTTAACTTTTTTATTCCTCGTTATTGCAAACTTGTCTTTTGGACAAAATTGTAATTGCGACAGCTTACTTTTGCAAACTCAAAAAATTGTAGAAGCCAATTATGCAGGTTGGTTTGACAAAGTAACTACAAGTAATCAAACAGCTTACAATGGGTGGACAGTTAAACATTATTCATTATCAAAAAAAATTAATACTGACAGTTCATGTGCAAAACAAATACAAGAATGGATTACTTTCTTTAAAGACAAGCATTTGCGAATTAAATACAATAAACCAAAAGAATTTTCGGACAACAAAACAGAACCAAAAGACTTTCAAATTCTAACCACTAACTTGACACAAAGTCAAATAAATAATTACTTCTCAAAAGCAAAAAAACTTGACCTAATAGAAGGCATTTATGAAAGTTCAAGCTATAAATTAGGTATTACACAAGTGAAACCCAATTTATTTTATGCAACCATAATTAGCACTAAAAACGAAAATTGGAAAGTAGGAGAAGTTAAATTGGTGATTAAAAAAATAGGAACCAAGTATGAAGGTACATTTTATGAAGGCGATAAATCAGACATTTCTACCCATAAAGTTCAAGTAGTAGATAACATTCTTGATTTTGACATTGTGTTCTATGAAAAAACATTTCCAATAGTTAAAACAAAAAGAGATATTATAGAATATGAAATGTCAAAAGACAGATATGCACCAAGTTTAACTTTTAAAAACGATGTTGCTATTTGGAGATTTCCTTCTTTTGAAAATAATACTTATGAACAAACAGCATATCTTTTGAAAAAATATAAAGATAAGTTAGAAGCAACGCCATATTGGATATTAGATATGAGCAACAACAGTGGTGGCGATTATAGTATTGGGCTTCAATTACTAGAATACATTTACACAAACCCAATTGTATTTTACAATGCAGAAATGCGGTTGACAAAAAGCAATTTTGACATTTGGTATAAGAGTTACATTTCAAATTATTACGAGAGTTTGGATAGTGCTGGAAAAAATAAATTAGATGTGAGGTTTAACAAAATGAAGGCTAATTACGATAAAATGTATAATGAAGATGGCAAACCTACCGACACATTAAAAATGGCAAAAGCAAAACCTTTCCCCAAAAAAATTGCGTTGCTAATAAATGAAAATACTGTTAGTAGTGGTGAATTGTTTACTATGGTAGCAAGACAAAGCAATAAAGTTGTAGTCGTTGGAGCAAATTCAGGTGGAATGATGGACTATGGAAATGTTGTGCATTATAAAACAGCCTGTTCAACATTTCGCCTTCAATTGCCAACCAACAGACAACTTTGGTTAGACACAGGATTTTCAGTAGACAAAGAAGGGATTAGACCTGACATTTATCTTAAGGGAAGTGACTGGACAGAACAAGCAATCAAGATAATTAAGAAATAAAACAGCACACAACAGGCGTTCCTATGTAAAGCAATTTTCCTGAGAGTGTTAAATAAACTGTGTCAAAAGCTAATTAATTACCTTTACCCCGCCGGTTCAAGCGTCTCGCTTGAACCAAAGCAAATGTAAGCGTCCCGCTTACAACAACGCTTTTGCAATGTCAGGAAAAACATATGCATAGAGCCTGGAAAACCTGCTAAAAATCATTTCGTTACGTCAGCGGGACGCTGACATGTGTGTGTGGGTTCAAACGAGACACTTGAACCGGCGACGGGCTCGGGGGATTACCTTCGGGCTTTTGTTTTTTGATGAACGAAATGTATTTTAGTGCGTAACCATTTACTGCAAAAAACAGTCTTGTTAATATGAAAAACCTCTTCTTTACTGCCCTGTTCGCCTTGTTAAGTTTATTTGCCAAAGCACAGACTTTCGACGGCATTGTAAAAGATGCCAAAACCAACCAGAACCTCGAATTTGTTAACGTGGGTATCCTGGGTAAGGCCGAAGGCACCGTTACTGATGCCAACGGCCATTACAGCATATCGCTTACTAACAACGATGCCGACAGCCTGCGCATCTCTATGGTGGGTTATGTGCCCCGCTCCTTCCTGATAGCCGATTTCCGCAAGGAATACGATAGCTATAAAACCATTGCCCTGCAGCCTGCGCTGCGCCAGCTTAACGAGGTGAAGGTGAGCAACCACAAATGGAAACAGGTGGTGCTGGGCAATACCACGCAATCACAATCTACCAACGCTGGTTTCACCAGCAATAAACTGGGCAACGAGATTGGGGCTATCATCAAAATAAAGAAATCGCCCACCTACCTCAAGCAGTTCAACGCCTCTATAGCCAGCGATGTTACCGACTCGGTAATGCTGCGACTGAACTTTTATACCGTGAAGGATGGCCGCCCCGATCAGCCCCTGCAACAGCAAAGCATATTTGTTACCGTACACAAGGGCGACAAGAAGATCACCGTTAACCTGGAGCCTTACTTCATTGTGGTAGAAGATAAATTCTTCGTGAGCCTGGAGTGGATAAAGGACTCCCGTGGACACGGCATCATGTTTTCGGCGAGTTTGTTTGCCAGTGCCGTAATATCGCGCGAAACCAGCCAGGCCGAATGGGAAAAAGAAAGCATGGCGGGCGTTGGCTTCAATGTTTTGGCGGAATATTAAGGGAAACCATCCGAACAAGCTGGTATACGCGGCAATCGCTTACGAAAAGAAATGGCCTACCAGGAAACCCGGTAGGCCATAAAATAAGTTCAAATACGCTCGCTTAAGCCTCGCTGACTGCCTTATCAGCATCCGGCGCTACCTCAGGTTCGGGCAAGGCTGTGGCTACGGGCACCTCGCAATGATACCCGAACAGGCAACGATTTTTGATCATGGCAGCAACCTCGGCAGGTACGTATTCTTCCCATCCGGCAGCCCCTTGCTTAATCAGCTGCAGCACCTTATCGGTTTCTACGTGCAGGTTGCTCTCTTTATAATGCCTGATATCTTCGATCTTGTTATTGGCAATCAGGTAACGGTAAAGATCTATCAGATGTGGTGGCGGGTAAAAGCGCAGGCAGTTCCAAATCACACCATCGCGCAGGGTTGGGTAAATAAACAATTTAACCTTGCGGCTGAACAGTGTGGCAAACGACTCCAAAATACCGCCCGGCAAATCTTTATAATGTTCTTCGGAGAAGATGTACTCCAGGTTGGGGAAGCCCAATACCACGCCCATCTTCAGCTTGGTTATCTTGGATAAGTACGATACCAGTTTATAATATTCGTGGAAGTTGGAGATAAGCACCGTTTGCCCTAACGAGCAAAGGATATCCACCCTATCCAAAAAGTCTTTCTCGTCTATCTCGGCCGAATCGGCGGCGTTGCGCTCTTTCAATGCTTGCAGCGTAAGCTCGGTTACCACAATTACGTTATCCTTATCCACATCCGGCTCCTGCATAAATTGCTTTACGCCGGTGCTCAGCATATCTAAATGGACGTTGATGATGGGGCGGAAACGGCCGCGTATCACAACGATGTGTTTTTTGTACAGCACCTCTGATGGTTGCAGGTTTTTGCCATCCGGCCCAAACACCGCTGCATCAGAAAAACCGAACTTCACCAGGTGCAAACTCATCAGGCGGTTATCTACCTTTGTAAAATCGGGGCCCTCGAAGCGTATCATATCTATCTGGATACGATCCTTAGAAAGGTCGTCCATCAGCGAAAGCAAAAATACGTTGGGGCTATCGTAGTAGTTAAAGCAGGCATATATGAGGTTTACGCCCAAAATGCCTACTGCCTGTTGCTGCAGGTTATTATCGTTATCCAGCAATTTAACGTGTAACACCACATCGTTAAATTCGCCGTTGGGCTGCATCTGGAAACGCACCCCCATCCAGCAATGGCCATCGTTGGTTTTGTGGTAGTTGAGTGCAGAGGCGGTATCGGCAAAAGCAAAAAAGGTGGTCGAGTCGCCGCGCTGTACGGCAAGGCGCTCTATCAGCAGGCCGTATTCGCGCTCCAACATAGATATGAGGCGGTTCTCGGTAACATAGCGTTTGCCTTGCTGCTGTCCGTAGATGGCATCGGAGAATACCATATCGTAGGCCGACATGGTTTTGGCTATAGTGCCCGATGATGCCCCCGCTTTAAAAAAGTTAGCCGCAACATCCTGCCCGGCACCAATTTCGGCAAACGAGCCGTAAATCTTAGGGTCAAGGTTAATGGCAAGTGCTTTTTGTTTGGTTCCGATATCTTTATTGTGGATGCTGCTCATACGCTTTCTGTTTAAGTCTTTCGCAAATGACAGAACACCGCAAAAATACGATTTTTTGCCGTAACAGGCGGGCAGCTTGACGAAATCAAAAAAATATTTACATATTGATGAAAAGTAGGCAAAAAACGGCGAATAAAAAAATGTCGCTTTAAAAGCCTCACCTAATCCTCTCCAAAGGAGAGGACTTTGAGCCCCTCTCCTTTGGAGAGGGGTTGGGGTGAGGCGGCAATCCTAAAACAAACTAACCTGGTCTATCTCCTGTCCCGACTGCTTTTGCTGATAAGCGCGTATCATCACTATAATGTCTGCTCCGTAAATGCTGGCCTTTTGCGGGCCCACCCCTTTTATGCCGCTCAATGCTTTTAGGGTCTGCGGCAGCTTTTCGGCAATGGCGGCTGCGGTTTGTTCAGATAGCAGCATGCTGGGCATTACTTTGTCTGTTGCGGCCCGCTCTTCGCGCCAGGCCAGTATGATCCCTAAAAGTTCCTCGTTGGGTTTCGCGTTCATGGCCCTGAGGTACGATCGCGATTTATCGGCCAACGCAGCTGCCTTTGCGCTCTTCTTTCTATCGAGGAAGCTATCCGTAGTAAAGGCATTCGCCCCAAAATATTCCAGCAGGCTTATTCTCGCCATCATCCACTGTATCAGTTTGTCGGCTTTGGCGGCCTTTTCTATCGAATTACCAATCAGAAAGGGTATTTGTCCGTGCAGGTTTTCGGTAGTTGTTTTTAATTTATCCAAAAAATAAGCGGCAGCTTTTCTTATCCTTTCCTCATCTGCGGTTTCGGGTCGGCGCATAAACTTTTCGGCAACCTCCATAATATCTTTCTCCAGGTTGGGCGCGAGAACGGTAAAGCCTTTAAGTACAGCCTTCATCCCCTGGAAATTAAAAAGCTCGGTAAGCAGGAAAAGCCGGTAACGCTCCTGATCGCGCTTCAGGCTATCGGAATCGGGCTTAATTCTCTCTGCTGCCTCATTGAAACGGGTAACGGATGGGTCGCCGATGATATTACGCGCACTGATGGGGTTGCGCAATACCATGCCCGTTAAGGTACGGCAGCGGCTAAGGGCAACATAAGCCTGCCCGTGCGCAAACGCTTCCGAAACATCGATGATGGCCTTATCGAAACTCAGGCCCTGGCTTTTATGGATGGTGATAGACCATGCCAGTTTCAAGGGTATCTGCGCAAAACTGCCTGCCTCGCTTTCGTTTATCTGTTCCTCCGCTAGCTGGTATTTTACGTTGGTCCATTCTACGGCCTCCACAGCAATTTCGCGGCTTTCGTTGCCGCATTGTACGTAAACGGTGCTGCCATCAATCCGCGCCACATACCCAATCTTGCCGTTGTAAAAAAGCTTTTCGGCCGAGCCATCATTTTTCACGAACATCACCTGCGCCCCTAGCTTCAGCTTCAGGTTGGTTTCGGTTGGGTAAGCATCCTTAGGGAAATCGCCACGTATGGTGGCCGCAAACTCATACAACTGCCCCGGCAATGCCTCCAGAAACTCGGCATTCAGCTGCTGCGCAAGGTTGTTGTGGGTGGTTAGGGTGATGAACGAATCCTCGGCTCCCGGCCTGAAACCCGGCTCGTGGCGGGCATTCAGCAAGGCCAGACTTGCCTCGCTGATGGTTTGGTTGCGCACCTCGTTCAATATATCTACGAACGCCTGCTCCTTTTGGCGGTACACGTGGTCCAATTCAATACGTACGTAGCTGGCCTTTTGCATCACCAGGCTACTGAAGAAATATGGCGTGGTGTAGTAACTGCTTAGTATGCGCCATTCGTCCTCGCGAATGATGGGGCTAAGCTGCGCCAGATCGCCAATGAGCAGCAATTGCACCCCACCGAAGGGTTGCGCCGAGCCCTTTATGGTGCGGAGGATAAGGTCTATCTGGTCCAGCACATCGGGCCGTACCATACTTACTTCATCAATAATCAATAGTTCCAGGCTGCCCAGCAGTTCCCGTTTCTCATCGCTGTAGCTTAGGTCGGGATTCCCGGTAGCAGGGATAAGCGGCCCGAAGGGTATCTGGAACAAAGAGTGTATCGTCATACCCCCGGCATTGATGGCTGCTACCCCTGTTGGTGCGGCGATGGCCATTTTTTTGGTGGATACCTGCCGCAACTGCTGCAAAAAAGTGGTTTTACCGGTGCCGGCTTTCCCCGTTAAAAAAACGATGGTGTTGGTGCTGTCGAGGTAGTCGGTAGCCAGCTGCATGGCCGGGTTGGTATTGCTGATGTTTTGCATGCGGTATGCGGGCAAATATAATACTAAATTATTTAGTATATTGCGCGGTGGAAAAATATTAACAGGCTGATCATGCTGCAAAACCGTGTCGACCCTAAAGGAAACATCATCATAACCAAAGCGCGCGGGGCCTGGCTGGGCAACCGGGGGCAATTGCACAATAGCGGCAAAACCATACTGCGCCCTTTTAAGCATAAGGCCTGGATTATTTGCCTGCTGCAATTCAAAGGCAGGCACCGCGAAGTAATGGCCCCGGGATTGTGGACAGAACTATTCTTCCTAGACGAAGCAACCGCATTCTCCGCCGGGCACCGCCCCTGTTTCGAGTGCCGCCGCGAGGATGCTAACCGATTTAAAACAACCTGGCTGCAGGGCAACCCCGAGTACGGCTTCCCTCCTAAGGTACCCATCGGCAAAATAGATGACGTATTACAGGCCGAACGCATCGGCGCGGATAATTCTAAAGTGACATTTGAAGCGGATATCGACGATTTACCTGATGGCGTTTTCGTAAAGATAGCGGGAGATGCTTTCCTGGTGGCGGGTGAGCGGATTTATAAGTGGTCGCCCGAAGGATATGGCGATGGGCTGCCATTCCCCGCGGAAAAAGAGGTTTGCGTGCTTACGCCACGCTCGGTGGTGAATGCTTTCCGGAACGGATACCGGCCACAGATGGGGATAGAGACATAGTTTGTTTACCTTTGCGCCCCGATGGACTATTTCAAGAACCTGCTGCAATTACTGAAGACCGAACGCGACGAAGACCGTGAAGCTTACCTCAAGCTTACGCAAACCACTTCTATTGCCGACAGGCGCGCGGCAGGCATTGCCTGGTACCCGGTAGCCATCCGAGGCTCGGAACCCAGCCGTGGAGATTACCTTACCGTAGAACTGGAACGCACCACACATAAAGATGTAGCCCATCAGCTGCGCTTCGGTGCGCCTGCAGTATTTTTCTCTAACCACGATGCTGGTGCCGACCGCGTAGAGGGCAACATAGCCTACCAGGGCGGTGACCGCTTGAAAATCACCCTCTTTACCGATGAACTGCCCGACTGGACTCGAGATGGTAAACTTGGCGTACAATTGCTTTTCGATAATAACAGTTACGATGAGATGCAGGATGCCCTTAAACAGGCGCAGGCATCGGCAAACCAACCCGAGGGTAAGCTCATCAGGGTCATAACAGGTGCGGATGAGGCTACTTTTGCGGCCGATGCAGGCAATGTCCCGTCGGCAAAACTTAACGCTTCTCAACAGGCTGCCGTTAGCCAAATACTCGCGGCCAATGAATTGGCCGTGGTACATGGCCCGCCGGGAACGGGTAAAACCACCACCATCGTGCAGGCCATCAAACAGCTTATCCAACAAAACGGAAAGCAGGTTTTGGTAGTGGCTCCCAGTAATACGGCTGTGGATCTATTAAGCGAAAAGCTTGCTGCCGAAGGCTTGAAGGTGCTGCGCATAGGCAACCCCAGCCGGATATCGGATAAACTGACGGACCTCACCCTGGATAGCCAGGCCGGCGCCCACCAATATGCCAAGGATATCAAGCAACTCAAAAAGCAAGCATCCGGTTACAAAAACATGGCCCACCAATATAAACGCAGTTTTGGCAAACGCGAACGCGACCAGCGCAAGGCCCTGTTCGACGAGGCGCACCGCATCATGAAAGATGCGGCCAAGATAGAGCAGTTCATCATCGACGACCTCACAGATAAAGCACAGGTGATTACCGCCACGCTGGTGGGGAGCAACCACCACACCGTGCGCCATAAAAAATACCATACCGTGGTAATTGACGAGGCCGGGCAAGCCCTGGAACCCGCCTGTTGGATCCCTATACTGAAAGCTGAGAAACTCATTATGGCCGGCGACCATTTCCAGCTGCCGCCCACTATTAAATCGGCACAGGCCGCGAAAGATGGACTCAGTACTACCCTATTGGAAAAAGCAGCCATACGCCACCCCGCAGCAGTAACCTTGCTGGAAGAACAATACCGCATGCACGAAACCATTATGGGTTTTTCCTCGGCAGAATTCTATGGCAATAGGCTAAAAGCGAATTCGGCGGTAGCAAGCAAGCTGCTGTTTGCGGGAGACATACCGATGGCCTTTGTCGATACGGCCGGTTGCGGCTTCGATGAAAAAGCCGATGGCACCAGTACGGTTAACCCGGATGAAGCGGCTTTCCTGCTGAGGCACCTGCAAGCGCTGGCAGAGCAATTGATGGCAACCAAAAGCCCTTTTCCCTCTGTAGCGATCATCTCGCCTTATAAGGCGCAGATACAGGTACTGAAAGAACTCTTCCAGGCCTCGCCCCTGCTACCTTTTGCCGACCAGATAAGCATCAACACCATCGATAGCTTCCAGGGACAGGAACGCGATGTGGTGTACATCAGCATGGCCCGCAGCAATACCGAAGGCCAAATAGGCTTTTTGGCCGATACCCGCCGTATGAACGTAGCCATGACCCGCGCCCGCATGAAACTGGTGGTTATTGGTGATAGCGCCACCATTACCCGACTGCCTTTTTATGCCGATATGGTAAAGTATGCCGAGCAATGCGGAGGGTACCAAAGCGCATGGGAACTACCTGCGTAAATGCAAATCCTGTTTATCACGGTATGCCGTTAACAATAACGTATATCAACGAAATATCATCATTAAATACCTTATCGTAAATATTTATTTTATTGATAATGTGGTACTTATGTATTTGGCTTAAAGTTTGGTTTTAGGTTATAAACCAAAACTAAACACCATGGAAATCTTATTTTACATCCTTAGCCGCATTATGCTTGTGGCCTGTCTTTTTGCTTTCGTTTACCTCAGCCTTAGCCCCGAAAGCAACGTATCCGACAATTGGGATAACTGGTAAAACAAGCTTTCGAAATGGCGTTATTTCGCGCACAGGGCAACGATATAACATCGCCGATGATTTCGATAATCTTCACAAATAGCTAATAAACAATATATTATAACATTGGCTCAACCTTTGGAATGTTGCTCGTACATCAAAAACATACATTACAATGAGCAAAAGCAAAACATGGTTCATCACCGGGACCTCGCAAGGCATGGGCCTTGAATTAGTAAAAAAAGTATTAGCCGCAGGCGACAATGTAGTAGCGGCCACTCGCAAAACAGCCACATTGCAAACCTTGGCAGATGCCAACCTAACCCGGTTTTTGCCGGTACAAGTTGATTTAAATGATGAAGGCAGCATAGCAGCCGGTGTAGCTGGCGCCGTCAGCAAGTTCGGCCGGATAGACTGCCTGGTAAACAATGCCGGCTATGGCTTGCTTGGCGGCGTAGAAGAATCGTCTAACGCGGAAGTGCAAGCCAATTTCGATATCAACGTATTTGGCCTATTGAACGTAACACGCGCGGTTTTGCCTTTTATGCGCGAGGCCGGCGAAGGGCATATATTCAATATCTCTTCGGTGTTCGGCTTGATAGCAGGTGCGGGATGGGGCGTTTACTGCGCCACTAAATTTGCGGTAGAGGCGTTATCCGAAGCACTTGCGCAGGAAGTGGAGCCTTTCGGCATCCGTGTCACCATTATCGAACCCGGTTATTTCCGCACAAACTTCCTTAACTCCGGCTCTGTGGTAGTCCCCGAAAAAGCAATCGAAGATTATACGGCAATAGCCGAGATAAAACGGAAACACGCCGAAGAAATCCTCGGCAACCAACCAGGCGACCCGGAGAAAGCGGCCGAGGTGATGATTCAACTATCCCGACTGGCCGAACCGCCGCTACGATTGCTGATGGGCTCGGATGCCTTACAATATGCCAATTACAAAATAAGTATGCTGCAAGCCGGTATAACTGCCAACGAAGCGTTGAGCCGTTCTACAGATTTTGCGTAAGCCTAAGGCAACGCCTCAGAATGATTTACTATCGTATCGGGGCGTTGCTATAAACAGTATGCTAACAGCCACGCCCCCGCTGTTCTCTATCCGGAACGTGCCACCAAGCTGTTTACTGAGGCCTTTTATCAGATTGAGGCCCATGGAATTACTTGCCGCTGCGTCGAAGTCGTTAGGAAGGCCTGCTCCGTAATCTTTAACCATCAAGAGATACTTGCTGCCCTCGGCGTTCAGCAACGATACTTGTATAATCCCGCCCTCGTCGGGGTAAGCATATTTGATAGCATTGGTGATAGCCTCGCTAATGATAAGGCCCAACGGCAGGGCCTGGGCTACGTCTAACTCAATATCATCAACCCTTTTTTCGAAATAGAGCTGATTGCCGGGATCGTAGCAATCTTTAAGATAAGTAATTAACTCATCTATATATTCAGGCATGCTTATCTGGTCGAGATTATCGGTCTGGTAAAGCTTTTGATGAATAAGAGCTATGGAATGCAACCTATTCTCGCTATTGCGGATAGCCGCCAGCGCTTCGGGGTTATTGATATAGCCCGACTGCTGCTGCAACAAGCCCATTACGATCTGCAGGTTGTTTTTTACCCGGTGGTGTATCTCTTTTATAAACCATTCTTTTTCTTCCAGCAGCACATCCTTTTCGCGCAGCAAGCGGTTCAAGGCTACGTTGTTGCGCTGTTTGATGCGGTAACCGTAATAAAGCAGGCCCATAAAAAGCATCAGCACAACCACACCTAAATAAGTAAAGTTACGGGCGTTGTTGGCACGGCCGGCGTTCTCTCGCAGTAGTTGGGCATCTTTGGTAAGCAGTTTTATTTTGTTCTCGCGCTGGTTGGTTTGATATTGCAGCTGCAGTTCTTCTATCTGCTTGCTTTTGCGTATGTTGAAAACAGAATCGTTAAGGAATTTATACCTGCGGAAGTGGGCCATAGCCGGCAGGTATTTCTTTTCGGCCGAGTCTATCTTATAAAACAATAATTCGTCTTCTATCACCCCCAGGAACTCGAAGGCCGACGCCGGGACAAACTTAAATTGCCTGGATAGTAAGGCACGCGCTTTTGCATATTGCCCGCGCTGTACGTAAAACCTGCCCAAAGCTTTATTAGCCCTCGAGGCATAAAAATCTGAAGAACTGTATAAGCGCGCCATTTTCAGGAAGTACTGCTCGGCCTTATTATAATCTTTTAAGCCGTTGAAGCAATTACCCAAAATCTCAGCTACGGCACCCTGCTCCAGATCATAAGTCGGCGGGATGGCGGTAATTACTTTCCTGGCAGTTGCCATCGCTTCGTTCGCCCTGTTATATTTGATCAACTCGAGTACCAGTGCATTAAGTACGAGGTAATTGTCGAGAAACTCAGACTCGAGGGCATTACGGGCGTATTTTTGAATAGATAATTTGTACATGGCTATGCTTTTCTCGCCATCGCCCAGGTCCTGGTAAACCTGGCCAAGCAGGGCGTAACCATTCACATAAATAGAGTGTTGCAGCGTGTCGCCCCTTTCCCTGGCATTATCCATACATTGCATGGCATAGGCCAGGCTTTTATTGAGATTGCCCTTGTACCGATTGACTACGGCCAAATGATAATATATCAACGATAGAAAATTATAATGGACGGCCTTTGATATTTGCAGGGCCTGCAGCAACTCTACTTCGGCACTATCGGTTTGGCGGTAGTAAAGGTGGTACATCCCCATTTCCTGCAATACCTCGGCTTCCTTTTGCTGATTATATATTTGGCGATAAAGAGACAACGCCTTGTTGAAGTATGGCAGGATGTAGGGGTAACCATAAACGCCGGTTTTGCATTTGGTACCCATCCTTAGCCAGGTGCGTGCCTCCCTTGCCTTATCGCCGGCATCGTGATAGATTTTGATGTTCTGCATGAACCAGGCCTTGCCTGTTTCATAGTCTTTCACCTGGAAATAAGTTTCGCCTATCCGGCTCCTGGTCTCGCTCTGGAAGCTCAGCCTGCGCTGCTTCAGGCCGTTGCTTAACTTTAAAGCCTTATTAAAATAAAGCAGCGCACTGTCGATATCGGTTTTATACGCGCCCGGTTTGTATAGGTAATACTTGCCTACTTCCCAAAAGCGTTCTATTGTTACGGTATCCGGTTCGCCGGGGCGGTATTGCTTCAACAAATCTTCCACCTGTTTTTTACTGCCCAGAACATCCTGCGCAAAACAAACAGGCGAGCCCGCCAGAAACAATAAAAACAACACTAACCATTTGTACATATCAGCGCAAGCAGGACTTTAGAAAACGTAAATTACTTATAATTATATCGCTACAAAACGGCATACCGCGCTTTTTTTAAAGCGCGGTATGCCGTGAGCGATTCTGCTGCGCCAGGAAAAGCAAAAAGGCTTTAAGGTTTTTATGTTAGTTTATTTAAAATCAACTATTTATATATTTTACTTCAGAAAGAAGTCTAGCAAGTCTTTTTGTACTTGTGGCGTATTTTCCTGCACTACCCAATGGCCAGAATCTTTGATGATGGATTCATACACATCGGTTGCTACCAGTTTGGTATGCGCCGCCAGGAACGAACCAGCAAAGTGGTCAGAACCCATGGCCAGTACCGGCATAGGCAATTTGGTCTTCGCAAATTCAACATTGTCTATAGCGTCCTGGTTAAACGCGCCGAACCAATGGAAGGCACCGGTTGTTGCGCCCGGTACCGAGTACGCACGGATAAATTCGGCTGTCTCGGCTTTGGTGAAGGCATTTTTTTGAAAGCCCACCGTCGGCCAGAAATCGGTAAAGAACATGCCTACTTTGCCCGAAACGAGTTCGCCGGAATGCGGCTGCGCGAAGAAACCGAACCACCATGCCTGCGATTTTACCTGGCTCCAAACCGGCTCTATACCGGGCAGCAAGGCATCCATCAGGGCCAGTTTTTTTACTTCCGTTGGGAACTGTGCCGCGTAGGCATAAGCCACCATCAGGCCTATATCGTGGCCAGCCAGGTTGATATGTTTGTAGCCCAACTTCTTCATCAATTCGTGCATATCTACGGCCATATTCTTTTTGTCGTACCCACCAGCCGGTTTGCCCGATTCGCCCACGCCGCGCATGTCCGGCGCTATCACGGTGAAGTGTTTAGATAATTCGGGCAACAACCTGTTCCACATGTACCAGTTTTGGCCAAAGCCGTGTACCAATAGCAACGGCTCGCCTTTGCCGCCTGTAACGTAGTGTATTTTTACGCCGTTTACCGTTGCGTAAAGGCTTTTGAAATTTGCGGGCGGAGCAGCCGGCGTAACGGCGGCCCATGCATTACCGATGGAGAACGTTAATAATAGTACCGCTAAAAGGTGCTTCAATTTGTTTATTGTTTTCATGATTATTGTGTTTTGATTGTGTGCGTGTGATTATTTCTTTTTGTTGCTGCTGATATCCTTATAGGCATTGGGCAGGTTGAAGTTGAAATGCAGCCAATTGAACAGCACATAGCCTTTATCGTAGGCTTTCATGGTTACGGCCGCCTTTGTTTGCTCCAGCGTGAGGCCCTTATCTACCGCAGCTTCTACTTCTTTTTTCAGTTCCTCCACGTAGTCGATAGTGTATTTAATGCCAGCCTTGTTGGTGATGCGGCCGTGACCCGGGATAACGATGGCATCATCGGGTAAGAAATCGTAAACCTTCTTGAGGTTGGCGGCAGGCTCTAAAAAGAAGCCATCGAAAAGCCAGGGAATCGCGGGACTTTCGGCAATAAAGGGATTGCCTGCCCAAAAAACCTTTTGGTTGGGCATCCATACGAACAGGTCGGCGGGCGATTGTGCAGTGCCAACGTTCAGCAGCTCTACGATTTTGCCCCCACCCATATCAATCTTGAGATTGCTGTTCTTGGGGATAACGATATCCGCGGGGCGATATACCGATGCCTCGATGCCCCTGCCCGCACCGAACAGGCCGACCATAAACTGCTTGATGCCCTCGTAATTTTTGGCGAGGTTGTCTTTGGCGAATTCGTTTTGGATGATGGCCGTGGTGGCCGGCAGCAGGTAGTTGCTGAAGCAATGGTCGCCATGATCGCTGGTGTTTACGGCGTAGATGATAGGCTTATCGGTAACCGAGCGGATAAGCTTCACTTCCTGATCGTAAAGGCGTCTGGAGAGCATTACCTCTATCAGTAGCACGCCCTTCTCCCCTACGATGAAACCTCCTGTGGTGGCTTGCGGGATGCCTTTAGTCGTTTCTACCTCGGCAGTAGTAGGAATGATAGCGTAAATATCCGGTGCAACTTTATGCAGGCCGAGTTCCACTTTGTTGGCATCCCATATTGGGATGGTAGGTGGCATCTGGGCAAATCCGTTGCCGCAAAGCATCAGTATAAGCAGGCAAAGACCCGATAGTTTTAAAAGCTTGTTTTTCATTTTATAGTGTGTTTAAGTGTTCAATAAATGAGAGATGGTTTAGCGTTGATAACCGCCATAGTATTTCACGGGCGACCAGTTTGGAATAACTTCGGGTATCGGCGGGCTTTGCGCGGCGTATTGGCCCGAGGCGTACACAATTTTGCCGTTCACGATGGTCATCAATGCTGATATGTGCTTTACTTTTTCGGGCTTGGCCGCGAAATAATCATCGGTAAGGATTACCATATCGGCATACATGCCTTTGATGAGCTTGCCTTTGAGCTTTTGCTCGCCCGAGCACCAGGCACTGCCCGATGTATAGAGTTGCAGCGCGGTAAACTTGTCCAGCACCTGGTCCTTTGGCCAAAACTGCATGCCGCCGATGGTTTTGCCCGTAAGCAGCCAATGCAGGGCCATCCAGGGGTTATAGGTAGAGATCCGTGGCGCATCGGTACCCATACCCACCGGGATGCCCATAGCCAGCATCTTTTTGATGGGCGGCAGCTGCGTTTTAGGCTGACCGTACATTTTGTTATAAAGCTCACCCTGGAAATACATGCGGAACTGGACAGCAATACCCCCGCCAAGCGCTTTTACACGGGCGAGTTCGGAGTCGGTAATGGTTTCGGCATGATCGAAAAACCAGCGGAGGCCGTTGAAGGGCGTATCTTTATTTACCTTTTCGAAAACGTTCAGCATCCTGTCGATAGATTCGCCGTAGGTGGCATGCAGACGGAAGGGCCAGCGGTTTTTCACCAGCAGGCGGATGATGGGTTCCAGGTCGGTTTCCATATCGGGCGAGAGTTCGATCCTCGGTTCTAAAAAGTTCTCGAAATCCGCAGCCGAGGCTACGATATTCTCCCCCGCTCCTTCCATCGCATAGCCGTTGGCCATCAGCAGGTGGTCGTTTTTGTTCGGATAGGTTTCATTTACCCATTTCTCATAATCGCTTAATTCCTTGCCCTTTTGCTGCGCGAAGAGGTAATAAGCGGTGCGCACCGTTAGCTTCCCGTCCTTAGCCAGCGCGAGGGAGGCCTGGTAATCGGCATCGTAGTTTTGCCCACCCCCGGCGGCATCCACCACGCTGGTGATACCGAAGCTGTTTATTTCGCGGTAAAAATGCAGCGAGCTATTGATGCGTTCCTCGTCCGTGAGCCTGCCGGTTAGGGCCAGCGTGCGGTAAATGGCCATGGGCGTTTCTTTGGCGAAGAGCATGCCGGTTGGGTTGCCGTCTTTATCCAGCTCTATTACGCTGCCGGGGTAACTGGTGTTTTTATCGTAGCCAAGCACTTCGATGCCCTTTTTATTGAGGAATGCCTTGCCATACAGGTAAGTGATGAATACCGGCTTATCGGGTACGGCAGCGTTTATTTCGTCGATGGTGGGCTGCCGCTTTTCTTCAAATTGGAACTCGTTCCAGCCGCCTACAACTTTTACCCAGGCACCCGGCGGGGTGCGGGCAGCCTGCTCT
Organism: Mucilaginibacter sp. P2_D11; assembly: GCF_056404435.1. NCBI lineage: Bacteria > Pseudomonadati > Bacteroidota > Sphingobacteriia > Sphingobacteriales > Sphingobacteriaceae > Mucilaginibacter > Mucilaginibacter sp. P2_D11. Next base: position 160,625 of record NZ_JBFUEA010000005.1, on the reverse strand, counting down.
TTCAGCATTTGCATGGCGCGTTTCAGGGTTTTTACGCCATCCCACCGCAGTTCCATATTAAAGTTGAGCCCCTCGCGGATGGCATGCATATGGCTGTCGTTCAAGCCGGGGATAACGGTTTTGCCTGCGGCATCAACCAATTTGGTTGCAGTTGCTTTGTAGGCTTTAAGTATGGCTTGCGTACTGCCCGTGGCCAGGATAATGCCGTCTTTCATGGCTATGGCCTGCTTAAACTCGCCGGGTTTTGCCATGGTGGCTATTTTGCCGTTGTAGATAATCATGTCGGCCTTTTGTTGGGCCGAGGCACTTACTGTAATGCTCGCCAATAGCAGGCATAACAGCTGTTTGATGACGTTGAGTAGATTTTTCATGAGGGTTTGTGAGATATGATGTTAAAGTTTTGCAAGCCAGTTAAGCACATATCCGGCAACCTCTTCCCAGTCGGGCTGGCCAAGTACGAAGTGGTTACGGCCGGTGAACTCTTTATAGTCGGTTACCGAGCCTTCGTCGCTGTATTTTTTGTAATTGCTGTAATTGAGCGATGCGGGGATAAAGCGGTCGGTACTGCCGGAAAGGAATAATAGGGGCGCATGCGGTTTGGCGAAATCTATTTTAGCCGCATCGGTAGTGGCATCCCGCACTACCAGTTTAGATTCGGGCACAGCCAGCATGTAGTAGGCTTCCTTCTGCTCATCGTAAGGCATGCCATTGGTAAAAGCATACTGCCACTGCGCGAACGTCATCAGGTAGCTTTTACGGGCATCAGTAAAAAATCCCAGGGCCGGCCACCCGGCTTTGTAAAAGGAAAACTTAAAGGTGAATATCCCCTGCGGCTGCAGGGAATGGATAGCAACGCCGGCTATTGCAAGGCCCTTCTGCAACAGCAGCTGGGCCACTAGCCCGCCCATAGAATGGCCGATAAGTATTGGCTTTTTCGGCAATTCCCTTACTATCGCTTCATAATAAGCAGTAAGGCCGGCTAAACGCTGGCTGGCGATTTCGGCATCGGGATGCCTTTGGCGAAGGGTGCAGGCAGGCGCATCTTTATGCGGCCAGGCCGGTGCAAGGGCGTTGTAGCCTTGCTGCTCAAAATAGAGCTTCCATTCATTCCAGCAATCGCTGCTCACGAAGGCACCGGTAATAAATACAATGGTTGTAGTGGTTATATCTTTCATATTAGTTAGCTGTATTAATTTGTTTAGGCACGGCTCAGCATTGGCAAGCCGTGGGCCACTAAATCAATGTATTGAAAATCAATTAATTATATTTTTCACAAATGCTTTCAACTGCTGTATATCGTAATTGGGCAACGATATTCGGTAGAGGTTCAGAGGATTTGTGTTGAGGCACCGATGCCGCTTTGGCGGCTATCGATATAGATTGGAAAGCCTTTTATAAGCCGAGAATGAGAGCTTTATCAGGTGGGACTTGACAAAGACAGTGATGACATTCAATGCTTGGTTCTGAAGTGCTTTGTTAGGTGAGGCAGTGGTATATGTTCAGCCTGTGGATGTTACTTTTCTTTGACAGCAAAGAAAAGTAACCAAAAGAAACTGCCGGCTGCGTCCTGTTCTATGAAAGGTGGTGCTTTTGCAGTGCCAGTAGTTGCCGAACAGGCCAATGCCGGTTTTTAAGGGCTTCGATTGGTCTGTGCTATTTAAATAGACAAAAAAAACCGCGACCTGGTTTAGGCTGCGGCATCATGATATATAGAGTTGAACGGCCAAGCTACCTTTTGGCGAGGTGAGCCAGCCGTGGATGTGTGCATTTATTCAATCGGGCCATTCCATGGTTTCGGCCAGTAGACTGGCAAACTCATGTATAAAAACCGCGCAAAACGCCATGGTTTTATTGCCCGCACTGGTAGCTGTTTCGGCACAGAGCAGTTGGAATTTTGCCAGCACGGCATGTCTGTCGACGGTTTGCATGCCCAGCCAAATGCTATAAGCAAGCCTGATATGAGGGAATTGAGTACTGCTGCTGCCCAAAGCATAAGGGCTTTGGCATCCATCGTCGAGCAGGTAACGGTCTATCGCGCCTTGCGCAAATATCGCAGCAAGCCGGCTTTCTAAATGATGGCGCAATTGGGCAGATTGTAGTTTGGGGAATAAGTGGGCCTTTTGCATAGCAGCTTAATTGACGTTTTCGCAACTTACAGGCAATATGCCGTTGGTAATCAATAAACCACGGTAGCCAACCTGCGTATCTATGGTGTGGAGGTATTGATAGGTGCTGGTGAGCAGGTCGTAGCCGCAGTCGATAAGTTTTATGCGCAGGTCGTTTAAGGCGAAGCTTTCTCCGCTTTGCAGGCACCGGACTCTTTCTTTGCCGCTAGGCTGAAAATCATCGGTATAACCTTTATGGTGCAGGTTGATTACCCATTTGGTTAGCGTTATGTTCAGTTTTTTTAAGGGTTGCCTTTTCATGGTGCGGTTTGGTTTGATGTGTTTGCACTTGTTGTTGGTTTACACACCATACCAAACCCTGTTCCAATCTACTAAATATCTATTTATCAATAATTTGTAAATAATATCTGATATTGAATTACGCGGTATTTCGCAATTTCGCTACCAGCGCAACGATATTTGGTGAGTGCAACGAAAGTCCCGGGCTCTCACCATAACATCCAACGCAGGCCTCCAACGTAATATCGTTGTATTATCCCCCAAACCCCGAAATCAAACCACGTAAGCCTGTTTGCTTAATTACAAGTTCCTGATAAACAATGTATTGATTAGATGGCACAGCAATTGGCATTGCAGGGAAAACAACGTTTGGCCCTACAATTATCATCTATGAAAACCCTTGCCATCTCCCTCGCATTATTTACATCCTGCACCTGTATGGCGCAGGACGTACCGTTTAAGCAATTAAGGTACGATGAAAACTACGCCGCCATGGCAAAGGATACCACCGCCAATTGGTACCACAAGCTTAAATTCAATCCCCTTTCGGCTGACAAGAAAACCTACATCAGCTTCGGCGGCGAAGCGCGCTACCAGTATTTCCATTTTACCAACCAGGATTGGGGCGAAGCACCCGTAGATAAAGATGGCTTCGTGCTAACCCGCTACCTGGCGCATGCAGATTTCCATGCGGGCAAGCATTTCAGAGCCTTCGTACAGTTGCAAAGCAGCCTGGCCGGCGGCGAACCAGAAACCCCATCGCCGGTTGATCAAAATATTCTGGATTTGCATCAGTTCTTCGTTGATTACGCCGGAACCGTTGGCAATGGCCAAAGCCTTACCTTGCGACTGGGAAGGCAGGAGTTCTCCTACGGATCGCAACGGCTGGTCGCTGTAAGGGAGGCACCTAATAACCGCCAGGCCTTCGATGCAGCAAAGCTGATGTATGGCAGTAAAAAACTCAAGCTGGATGTTTTCTACTCGCGCTACGTGCAGGCCCGACCGAATATATTCGATGATGCCTTTAACAACAATATCCAGTTTTGGGGCGCTTACGCGGTAATTACCAAAGTACCGGTAATACAAAACCTGGATGTTTATTACCTGGGCATCAAAAAGAAGTCAGTCGTATTTGATGATGGCAAGGGCATGGAAAGGCGGCATTCTGTCGGCGCGCGCGTATGGCAAACCGCATCCGACTGGCAATATGACCTGGAGGGCGTTTACCAGTTCGGGCATTTTGCTGGCGGCAGTATCTCGGCCTGGACGCTCTCCTCGAACATATCCTATGTGTTCAATATCGCAACGGTTAAACCCAAAATTGGCCTCAAAACAGAAGTCATTAGCGGCGATAAAGCCGATGGCGATGGCCGGTTGAATACCTTTAATCCACTGTTTCCCAAAGGGGCTTATTTTGGCCTGGCCGCGCTGATAGGCCCTTATAACCTGGTTGACGCGCATCCTTATATAGAGCTTGCGCTCAGCAAAAAATTAACGCTATCCGGAGATTACGACATGTTTTGGCGGTTGAACCAAAACGATGGCTTATACGCCGTAAACGGCCGGCTTATTTATCCGGCCAATGCCGGTGCGTCTACACAGATAGGCCAACAGTTGGGTACCGAACTGGCTTACACACCCAATAAGTACCTGTACTTTAGGCAGGAGGTCACCTGGTTTAGCGCAGGTGATTTTTTGAAGCAAGCCGGCCCGGGCAAAAATATCTTGATGTTCGGGAGTACGGTCACGCTAAAATTCTAAGGGCGATGCATCGCCAGAGTAATATCCCATAATTGGACAGATTCATAAAACGTTCCTATGGAATGTGTTATTTGCTTTTTGCTACCTATAAGTCGTTCCTATGGAACGTTCTTTTTTCATCCCTTAGGGATGTGTTATGGGTAGGAAAACAAAAGCAACCCTGCACGTTCCATAGGAACGTTTTATGGTTCACCATCTTTACCTTTTCGTGGATTAATACCCTCTCACGCGGAACAACCTCAGGCACCAAAATCCTTACGGATGCCCAGTTTCTTCATTTTAGAATTCAGCGTGGTTGGCGGTATGTTCAATAGGCTTGCCGCGCCGCCTTCGCCCCATATTTTGCCGTTGCATTTTTTAAGCGCGGCCAGGATATGGGCACGTTCGCCCTCGCTCATGGTAGTAACCCTGTTGTCTGCGGGAACCATTGCTGCGGGCTGCTCCAATTGCGTAGGCAACACCATGCTGGTTATGGTATCGTCGCGGGTGAGCAGCACGTTGCGCTCTATCAAATTCTCCAACTCGCGTATATTGCCGGGCCAGTGGTAGCGTTTCATGTTATCCAGCACCTGCGGCGCAATGCCCCGCACGTTTTTGCCGGTTTTGCGGGCATAGATATTCAGGAAGTGCATGGCCAGGTCGGTAATATCTTCTTTACGATCGCGGAGTGGCGGCATCAGTATCGGAAACACGTTGATGCGGTAAAACAGATCGAGCCTGAAACGGCCTTCGGCTACCTCCTTATCCAAATTACGGTTGGTGGCGGCTATGATGCGCACATCGGTTTTGATGGTTACGCGCCCGCCTATGCGCTCTATCTCTTTCTCCTGCAAAACCCGCAGCAGTTTCGACTGCGATTCCAGCGGCAGCTCCCCTATCTCATCTAAAAAAATGGTGCCTGTGTGCGCCTGTTCAAAGCGGCCTATCTTTTTTTCTATCGCCCCGGTGAAAGCGCCCTTTTCATGCCCGAATAATTCCGAATCGATAAGCGAGGTAGGCAGGGCCGCGCAATTTATCCGGATGAAGGGCTTATCCTTACGTGAGGATAAGGAGTGGATGCGCTCCGCTATTTTCTCTTTGCCGGTACCGCTCTCGCCCAAAATAAGTACCGAGGAATCTGATTTTGAAACCTGTATCACATTATCGAAAACCGTTAGCAGCAAATGGCTGGTGCCGATAATACCATTGAAAGGGTTCTGCGGTTCTGCTGCCGCTACCTGCCTTTTAACCGCAAAATTGTTCAGCTTATTTACGAGGGGGCTGCCCGCCGTTTGCGCCATGCTTTCCATAAAGTTGGCCAGCAAAGGCTGCAGCCTGTTGCACTGCACCAGATGGTCGGCAGTGTAGGCATCCGGCCTGCGGCTGTAAAAATTGAAATAGCAAACTTTGCCACCGGCTAGTGGCACGGGCCACGACAGGTGCGACCTGAGATTGTAGGTGTCGACAAAAAGTTTTTTCAACGATGGCGTTTTCAGCAATGCCCGCAGTTCGGGCTCATCGTACCAGGTAGCTATCAGCCCTGCCGGGTCGTTTGCCTTAAGCTTGCCTAATTCGTGCTGCTTACGGTTGGTAATCACCATCAATTCGGGGCAGCCGATCAGCTGGTATTCGTCGAAACCGATCCTGGAGAAACCAAGTTCGTAAAAGTTCTCTTCTTCTTCCTGCGTCATGCCTACAGAAAGGAACTCAAAGGGGATGTGAGGCTGCAGGGTTTTGGCCATCTGCAAAACTTTAAGTTCCCAGCTTTGGGCCGACGCCAGAATTTCGGCAGCCTTTTTTTGTAGTGCAGCGCTTTGGCGCATACCGTTCTCCAGGTGGTTTTCGTAACGGTAAACGGCTATGTCTATGGCTATCAGCACGTCCTTTTCGCGGAAAGGCTTCACTACGAAACCGTAAGGGTTGGTAACTTTAGCTGCCTCCAGCACCTTTTGGTTAGAGTTGGCCGAAATGAAAATAAAAGGGATGTCGCGGTCGGCAAGTATGTGCGCCAGGTCGATACCCGTTTGCTTGCCCTTCAGGAAAATATCCAGCAGCACGAAGCCCGGCTCCGTTTCCGCTATCATTTCCAGCGCTTCTTTCACACTATCGGCAACGCCGCAGACATGATACCCAGCCGTTTTGAGGATGTTGCTCAGTACATCGGCAATAATAAATTCGTCCTCAACAATAAGGATTTTCTTCTTGTTCATGGCTTACTAAGTTAACGTTATTTGTGCTTTTGCTACGCCTCTTGTGAATATTTCGGTGCGGAAGCATACGGTGATCACGCATCCCTGCTCGTTGGCAATATCCAAAGTGCCGCCCAATTGCTTACTGAGCCCCTTCATCAGGTTTACGCCTAAAGAGCCGCTTTTTTCCGGGTCGAAGCCGACAGGCAAGCCGGGTCCGTTATCGCCGATGATGAGTTCCACTTCGCAGTCGCTGCCTTCCACCATCGAAATATAGATAATGCCTGAAGCATCCCTTGGGTAGGCATATTTTATGGCATTGGTTATGGCTTCGTTCAATATCAGGCCAAGCGGCACGGCTTGCGCCACATCTAAGTAAAGGTCGTCTATCTGCTTTTCGAAAAAGATACGGCTATCCAGCCCGCAGCTATCTTTCAGGTAACTCACCAGTTCATCTATATACTCAGGCATAAAAATCAGGTCGAGGTTGTCCGACTGGTAAAGCTTCTGATGGATAAGGGCTATAGAGCGCATGCGGTTCTCGCTGTTTTGGATGGCCGCCAACGCATGGTTATTATCTATATAAGCCGATTGCTGCTGCAGCAGGCCCATCACTATCTGCAGGTTATTTTTTACTCGATGGTGTATCTCTTTCAGCAGCCATTCTTTTTCGATGACCAGCTTATTCAGTTCGATATTTTTGGCGCTTATGGCCAGCGCGCTCTTTTGCTTAATGCGGTAGCTGTAGTATAATACCCCTGTTAAAACCAGCAACGCAGCCGCCGCAAAAAGAGTTAGATTGCGCAGGTTATCTGCATCCTTTACCCGATTGTTTTGCGCCAGGGCATCTCTTTTCAGCACCACCAGTTCCCTTTCTTTCTTTTCGGTCTCGTAACGTACCTGCAACTCCTGCATCTGTTTATTGATGGTTGATTTCAATAACGAATCCCTCAACGTGGCGTAGCTTTGGAAATTTTGCAGCGCCGAAAGGTAGTTGTGCCGCGCAGAATCGATACGGTAACTGAAGATATAGATACCCTGACTTACACGCACCCTGAGCGGCGCCTTTTCTACTACTAATTTATAGGCCGGAAGCAACGCCGCGGCCTCGTCGTATTTATCTATCGCCATAAGGTATTGCAATATGGCTTTTAGCGCCTTTGATTGCGCCGGCACCTTAATATCTGCCGCAGCGTAATTCTTTAGCAACCTTTTGTAGTAAAACGCTCCGTTTGCATATTGCTTAAGCCTGGCATATGCGCTCAGGTAAACCACATCAAGCAAAACGCGTTGATTGGGCCTTACTTCCTTGTATTCTTTCTCCGCTTTTTGCAGCAGAGGGATAGCGTTTGAAGGCTTATCAAGTGCGTTATAATTATTGGCCAGGTTGTATGCCAGATCAATAGCCACCGGGTCGTGATACTTCTCGGCAACCTGCAATGCTTTGGCGAAGTAATTTCTGGATGGCTCAAACTGCCCGCTGGCATAATATACCATTCCGGCATGGTTGTAAATGGCGCAAATATCCATGCTGGTATCGGCAACAGCTTCGGCCGTTTTAACAGCCAGCAATTGGTATTTAAGCGCTTCCTGCTGTTTATCGAGGTACATGTAATTATTGCCGATAAGGTTATACGTGTTTTGCACCGCAGTATAACCGCCAAGCTTGTATTGGGTAAGTGCCTGGGTAAGGTAATCTATCGAGCGCTGGTAATCTTCTATCTGCAGGTAAAAATCGCCCAGGTTGTTAAGCGTAGCCGCTGCCCTAAGGTGCGCCCCTGCTTTAAGAAAAAGCGGTAGCGCCTGCTCATAATAGCCAATCCTAACCTTAAAATCCTCTTTACCGGTTGCCAGGTAAATTTCCTCCATATTCAGGTAGGCTTCAGCCGCATCCTCGTACAGGTTACTAGCCAGAAATATAGGGATGGCCTTTTTGATGAGTGCATCGCATTTGGCAAAATCCTTCTTTTTGCTCCATGCTATAGCCATTGCCTGGTAACTTAGCCCGAGACCGCGCGGGTACGATAATTTGCCCGAAAGCTGGTTGGCCCTGGTGGCGGCAACCAACGCGCTATCTGCCTGTACGGGTTTGCTGTTTACCCTGTTGGCAAAATAACGGCTAATACTAATCAGTACACGCACGCGGGCCGTATCGGCTTTGCTTTGAGCCAATTGCTTTTGCAGTTTGTAGATATCCCTGGGGATGGCCGGCTGGGCATATGCGCATACCGTTAGCAAGAGGTACGATAATATGGCTATGACAGGTTTTGTGAGCATTCTCCTTAGGTTGATACTGATGAGGGATAAACGACTTATAACACCGCAGCCGCGCAACAGCCTACCCACAAACCCTGCCACAGCTACAAATATACCGGCAAATCAAAAATTGCGCTTAAATGGTCGATAGAAACAGCTTCCCTGACGGCTGGTCTTGCCAATGGCCGTGATGTACAAAACCAAACAACGATATGCCGTTGCCGGTGACAACGATATAGCGTTGTTACCATACTAACTGCCGAGCAACGTTACAAAAAATTGCTTACCCGTTAGCCCACCTTTTGCAGTAAGATACTTTTACAGCAGTTGACCTCTATGCCGGGCTTTGCGCCCCGGCATTTGAGCCGCATCCGTAACAATATCCGCTAAAGCGTAACACCATTCAGGACTAAATTAAAGTGTAAACAAACACGACCGGGTGTAACCTATAGCTGTATAAGACCATATTTCTACCAACCAGTTGTCCCGATGGGACAAAGCCATACACAATAACATTACGGATGTTGATTAATATGTCGTCTTCGCGCTTTTGGGTAAAAAAAACGCTTATTACAAGGTGCTATCCTACCACTCACAATAAAATTAAAATATTATTTGGATATTAAAACGGCATTGCCCTATATTTGCCCACGTTAATCGGTAGAGATACCTTAATCAATTCCCCTCAAAAGGATTTTGGTTTATAAAGAAGCGGCGAGAGATCAGGCTCGAAAACCCGCTGGCAACCCTCCAAATTGGAGAAGGTGCCAATTCCTGTCCCGGAAAAAGAATACCGGGGGATATAAATTTTTAATCATGAAAAGTACAATTTACGTAGCTCAGCAAAACAACCAGCAATCCCAATTGGGGTTATCTTCTGCATACAACCAAATTATTGGCTGTATTTGCATGTGTTGCTGCTGCTAATCCCGTAACACGTTCCCCCTTTTTATTTTCTGGAAGCACGCGTGATACCCTAAAGGATATGCTTATCCTATCGTAATTAAATATTTTTCATACAAAACCCTTTAAATCTACAGATTATGTCAAACTTGAAATTCGAAACCTTACAACTGCATGCAGGCCAGGAGGCCGACCCTACCACAGGCGCGCGCGCCGTTCCTTTGTACCAAACTACCTCATACGTTTTCAATAGTGCCGAACATGGTGCCAACCTGTTTGCGCTGAAGGAATTCGGCAATATATATACCCGCCTCATGAACCCTACTACCGATGTGTTCGAAAAACGCATCGCGGCTTTAGAGGGCGGCGTAGCGGCTTTGGCAACAGGTTCCGGCCAGGCGGCGCAATTCCTGGCGTTGAATAATATACTGCAGGTTGGCGATAACTTCGTTACCTCGCCATACTTGTATGGCGGCACTTACAATCAGTTTAAAGTTGCCTTTAAGCGTTTGGGGATAGACGCGCGTTTTGCTGCCGATGACACCGCCGAAAGCATAGAGCCGCTTATCGACGATAAAACCAAAGCAATCTACGTGGAAACCATTGGAAATCCAGGTTTTAACATCCCCGATTTTGAAAAATTGGCGGCATTGGCCAACAAACACGATTTGCCACTTATCGTAGATAACACCTTCGCTGCAGGCGGCTACCTTTTCCGCCCATTGCAACACGGTGCACACGTAGTGGTAGAATCTACTACCAAATGGATAAACGGCCATGGCACCAGCATTGGCGGCGCTATTATAGATGGTGGTAATTACAACTGGGGTAATGGCAAATACCCGCAATTTACAGAGCCGTCCGAGGGTTACCATGGTTTGGTTTTTGCCGATGTATTCGGTGTAAACGGGCCATTCGGCAATATCCAGTTCATTATCCGCGCCCGTGTGGAAGGGCTGCGCGATTTCGGTCCATCGCAATCACCATTCAATTCCTGGTTGAACATACAGGGATTGGAAACGCTTTCGTTACGCGTGCAACGCCATGTAGATAACGCGCTGGAACTTGCCAAATGGCTGGAAAGCCAGCCACAGGTAGCCAAAGTGAACTATCCGGGCTTGGAATCGTCGCCGCAGCATACCCTGGCCAAAAAGTATCTGAAAAATGGCTTCGGCGCGGTGCTTTCCTTCGAACTGAAAGGCGATAAGGAACTGGCTTCTGCAGTTATAGACAACCTTAAACTGGTAAGCCATTTAGCTAATGTGGGCGATGCCAAAACCCTGATCATACAGCCATCAGCAACTACGCACCAGCAGTTGAGCGATGCCGAGCAGCTTTCTGCAGGCGTTACCCCTGCCCTGCTGCGCGTTGCCGTTGGCATTGAACATATTGATGATATTAAAGCCGATTTTGAACAAGCATTTGCTAAAGTAGCAGAGCTGGAACTGGCTTAAGTTTTTTCTTTTTTAGTTTTTTTTAAGTGGTGTTGCCGGGGAGCGGTTGTATAACAACTGCTCCCAAAGCAACAAAAAGTATAGAGATGAGTTTAGAAAGTTTTACCTACACCGGTGTATTCGAGCTGGAAAGCGGCAGTAAAATAAAGGACCTGCAAATAGGCTACAATACCTATGGCACCCTCAATAAAAACCGCGATAACGTAGTTTGGGTATGCCACGCACTTACCGCAAATTCTGATGTTTTTGATTGGTGGAAAGGCCTCTTCGGCGAGCATGATTACTTTAACCCCGATGAGCATTTCGTTATCTGCGCCAATATCATCGGCTCGCCTTACGGAACTTCGAACCCGTTAAGCATCAACCCTAATACCGGTCAGCCTTATTACCTGGCTTTCCCCGAATTTACCATCCGCGATATGGTGAAGGCGCATAAGCTATTGGCCGATCACCTCGAAATAGAACATATCGAGTTGTTACTAGGCGGATCTTTAGGCGGCCAGCAGGCTTTGGAATGGAGCATTACCGAGCCGGCGCGCATCAAAAATCTTATCCTCATCGCAACCAATGCCCGCCACTCGCCATGGGGCATCGCCTTCAACGAATCGCAACGACTGGCCATCAGGGCCGACCGTACCTTCTACGCTAATTCGCCTGATGGCGGAAGCAAAGGATTGCTGGCTGCGCGCAGCATAGCGCTGTTATCCTACCGCGGGTATAAAACCTACGATATTACCCAACAGGAAGAGGATAGCGCCCATACCGATAACTTTAGGGCATCGAGCTACCAGGCTTATCAGGGCCAAAAACTGGTAAACCGGTTCAATGCCTACAGCTACTGGTACCTAACCAAAGTGATGGATTCACACAATGTGGGCCGCGGGCGTGGCGGGGTAGAAAAAGCGTTGAGCCTTATCAAAGCCCGCACGCTGGTTATCGGCATCAAAACTGATGTGTTGTTCCCTATCGAGGAGCAGCAATACCTGTTCAGGCATATCCCCAAATCGGCCTTTGCCGAACTGGATTCCTTTTACGGGCACGACGGGTTTTTAATAGAAACACAAGACTTAACCAAAATAATCACATCCTTTTTTAAGACGGATGTTAAAGGGAAAATAATAGAACTGCAAAAAATCGCTTAATGAGTAAGAAACTAAATATTGGCCTCTTCGGTTTCGGAGTGGTAGGCCAGGGACTATACGATATCATCCGCACTAAGAACCTCAACCTCGAAATAAAGAAAATAGCCATCAAGAATCCCGGCAAGCTACGCAGCCTGCCGCAGGAATTGTTTACTACGGATAGGGACGAGATATTGAACAACCCTGAGATAAATACCGTAGTAGAGCTGATAAACGATACTGAAGCCGCTTTCGAAATCGTTTCGCGCGCTTTGGCTTCGGGCAAAAACGTGGTATCGGCTAGCAAAAAAATGATTGCCACCTACCTGCACGAACTGATTGCCCTGCAGGAAAAACACGGCACATCTTTGCTTTACGAGGGCGCAGTTTGCGGCAGTATCCCCATCATACGCAACCTGGAGGAGTATTACGATAACGAACTACTGCATTCCATCAGCGGCATATTCAACGGATCATCTAACTATATCCTATCTAAGGGCTTTTTAGAAAACCTGGATTATGATACGGCACTGAAGCAGGCACAAGACCTGGGCTTCGCCGAAACCGACCCTACCATGGATGTAGGCGGTTACGACGCTAAATACAAACTGGTTATTGCCGCCGCACATGCTTACGGTGTAATTGTTGAGCCGGAAACCGTGTTCAACATCGGTATACAGAACCTCAGCGCAAACGATATTCAATATGCCCGCGAAAAGAACCTGAAAATAAAACTGGTGCCCGTGGCCAAAGAACTGGATGCCCGCAATGTGGCCCTGTTCGTGTTGCCTAAATTCGTAAACGAAACCGAGTTTTTATACAATGTGGAGTACGAGTATAACGGCGTAACGGTACAGGCAGCCTTTGCCGACCAGCAATTTTTCTTTGGCAAGGGCGCAGGTGGCCACCCTACCGGCTCGGCAGTATTATCAGATATTGCGGCGTTGCGCTATGATTACGGCTATGAGTACAAAAAGGCCAAAGAAATTAAAAACCTGCAGTTCACCAATAACGTAGAATTGAATATTTACCTGCGTTACGAGGATGAAGCTTTGGTAGAAGCTTTAGGCTTCGAGCATATCCAGGAGCGTTATTATTCGGGCAGTTATAAATTCGTGATCGGAAAAATAAATCTCCAAAAACTAATCGACAACCAGCAACGTATATCAGACAACAAGGCATTCGTAGCCTTTGCCGATCAGCTAACAGGGGTCAGTTTAGCCCCGGCAAAATCTTGATGCCGCCGGAGTTTTTAGTAGATTCTCCGGCACAAAAAACAGAAGGCCCTTACGGGCCTTTTGTTTTTTGTAGAATTCACATTTAATTAACTATATGGTACGGCTTATATCCCAATTTTCAAGGTAGTCGGCCACCTTACGTACGAATGTTCCGCCCAGTGCGCCATCTACCACTCTATGGTCGTAAGATAACGAGAGGAACATCATGTGCCTTATGGCAATGGCATCGCCCTGCGGAGTTTCTACCACGGCCGGTTTCTTTTTTATTGCGCCAACCGCTAATATGGCTACCTGCGGCTGGTTGATAATAGGCGTACCCATCACGTTGCCGAACGAACCTACGTTGGTGATGGTAAATGTTCCATCCTTTACGTCATCGGGCAGTAACTTGCCTATGCGGGCACGATGCGCAAGGTCGTTTACAGATTTGGCAATGCCCAGCAGGCTTAATTCGTCGGCGCGTTTGATAACCGGAACGATGAGGTTACCATTCGGCAGAGCGGTAGCCATGCTGATATTGATATTCTTCTTTTTGATGATTTGCGTACCCACTACCGATACATTGATCATTGGCAGCGCAATGATGGCCTTGATAACCGCCTCTATGAATATCGGCGTAAAGGTCAACTTCTGCCCCTCGCGTTTCTCGAACGGGCCCTTCACCTGTTCGCGCCAGTTTACCAGTTCGGTAACGTCTGCCTCCACAAATGAAGTTACATGCGGCGAGGTGTGCTTGCTGTAAACCATATGGTCGGCAATAAGCCTGCGCATACGATCCATTTCTATAATCTCGTCACCGCCGGATATTGATGCAGCCGGTTTTGGTGCAGTTTTAGGCGCTTCCTGGGCAGGTGCAGCTTTTGGTGCTTCCGCAACCGGTTGAGGTTGTGGCTCCGGAGCAGCTTCGGGTTCTTCGTCAGGTGCCTGTACGGGTTCTTCAACCGGTGCAGGTGGCGGCGTATAGGGTGCAGGTATCGCTGCGGTGTAAGTAACCACCGGTTCCTCAGACAACACGGGTTCTGGGTGTACAGCATGCACCGGGGCTTCGTACTTCGGCCTGTTTTTGATGTAATCCAGCAGGTCGTCTTTGGTTAAACGGCCATCTACGCCGGTACCGGGTATATGATCCAGCTCATCGTTGCCAATGGCTTCCTGCATGGCAATACTCTTCACCAGTGGCGAATAAAAACGGTTGTCGAACTTTACGCTGCTCAATACCGATGGCCGTTGCGGCAACTGGCTTATGCCCGGGATATCCTGCACAGGCGGAATAACCGGTGACGGCGCAGGTGGCGCAGCAGGCGTTTGTTGAACAGGTTCTACCGGCGGAGCGTAGGCTACGGGCGGCGGTATATTTTCTACAACGGGTGCAGGCTCGGTGGCTGGTGCTTCTATCGCGTCAGGCTCTGTTTCTATAACTGCTATTACAGAACCTACCTGTACTACGTCGTTTTCTTTGTAAAGTTGTTCTATTAATTTGCCGGAGACCGGCGAGGGAACTTCAGAATCTACTTTGTCAGTGGCTATTTCCATTACGGCCTCGTCAATTTCGATGTAATCTCCCGGGCTTTTGGTCCATTTGATTACCGTTGCTTCCGCAACGCTCTCCCCCATCTTCGGCAGTAACAGTTGGTATTTGGCCATACAGAATATCGTTTGGTTTGGTCAAAATTATGGATTTTGACGGTCATTTTTCTAATTCGTTAAGTAAAGTAATTAACATAAAAAACGCCCATACGGCACTCCGTTCGATGTTTTGGAGGCGTTTATTACCAAATGTGAATTTCTTTGTTACTGTTTTATTTGCATTTGCCACCGCAATCCATACGGTGCCCACAGGCTTTTCGGCGCTCCCGCCATCCGGGCCGGCAATGCCAGTTACCGCCACCGCATAATCTGAGTTAAAGTTGCGCAGTGCGCCTTCAACCATTTCGGCTACGGATTCGCCGCTTACGGCACCAAATTGCTGCAGCGTTTCGGCCTCTACCCCAAGCACGCTTTCTTTTAGCTGGTTCGAGTACGAAACCACGCCGCCTAAAAATACCTGCGATGAGCCGGCGTGCTGCGTTATCAGGTGCGATATATAGCCGCCGGTGCAGCTTTCCGCTACTGATAAGGTAAGCCCGCGTTGCGCCATAAAATTGAGCACTGCTTTTTCCAGCGGGATATCCTCTTCGGCAACCACGGCATGCTTTACGCGGTCGATGATTTTTGCGGCATAACTATCCACTTCGGTTTGTAGTAGTGCAGCATCTTCGCCATCGGCACTTAAGCGCAGGCGCACCTGCCCTAGTTTTGGCAAATAGGCCAATTTAATATGCGCAGGCAACGAATCCTCTATATCAGCAATCTTCTCCGCCAGGAAGGATTCGCCCTCGCCTGCCGTGAGGATGGTTTTATGGATAATTACCGGCAATTTAAATGTGGTTTTCAGTTTGGGTATCACCTCCTCTTCTACCATGTACTTCATCTCGAAGGGCACACCCGGCATCGAAACATATACTTTGCCATTACTATTGAACCACATGCCCGGCGCAGTGCCATTTTTATTCTGTATTACCTCGCAATTGGCCGGCACTTCTGCCTGTTGGCGATTTACCTCCAGCAAGGGGCGGTTATATTTTTTGAAGATGTTGCTTACGTTATCCAGCGCGGCCTGGTTCAATACCATACCCACATTGAAATATTCGGCGAGGGTTTTCTTGGTGATATCGTCTTTTGTTGGCCCCAGCCCGCCGGTTATCAGGATAATATCGGCGCGGGTGGCGGCTTCGGCAAGCGCGGCCAGGATATGCTTCCTGTCGTCGGATACTGATGATATCTGCTTCACCCGGATGCCTGCGTGGTTCAATTTTTCGGCCATCCAGGCCGAGTTGGTGTCAACAATTTGTCCTATCAGTATCTCGTCGCCAATGGTTATTATTTCTGCCAGCATCTTAATTGAATGATTGGTTGTTGGTATAATCGTTACGCTTGCTCAGCTTCAGATCCTGCAAAATAGAGGCCTTTACTTTAAGCGTTACGTTGTACGATTTATAATAGCCGAAAGGCAACCATTGTATTGATAGATCCCAGCAATGCAAATCGCGGTAAATGGCGAATGAGGTTGCGCTGCTCAGTTGCCTGGCTTTTAAATCGTAGTTGGTATTGTATTGTATCTTCCATTTTTGAGTGATGCTTACGTCGCCGCTAAGCATTACTGTATTGCTGGAGCTGCTGTTGATGATGTTGTTTTGGTAGCTGAAACTGTAATTGATAGATAAATTCCAGGGTACGTTAAAATCGATATAAGCGCCCGGGTCGCTGTTGATTAGGGCAAGGCGCTGCGATTGGTCTGGCGTCATCGCGGCCATGGTTCCGTTTGTGTTTTGCTGTGGCTTCGGCCTGAAAACAGCCGGGTTGAGGCTGGCGCTCATAGAAAGGCTGAAACTTTGCAACAAGGGGAACTTGCCTTCGCTGAAACTTAAACGGTTTACGCGGCGGGCGTAGTTGCGTACCTCCCCATTTGAGATGGAATCTCGTACGAGCGTTAGGTATGGGTCGAAATTGCCGCTGAAGTTGATGTTTACTTTTTGATTAAGTATGGAAGTGTGGCCGGATACGCTGATATTAGACAGCTTCATCGAATCGGCTGCGAAATTGTAAAATGTAGAAAGAGAAAGGCCCTGGAGTATAGGTATTTTCGGTTCTATGCCGCTGGTATCGGTGCTTTTGGCCTTCACCTTGGCCTCGATGGTATTATCCAGCGAAAAGCCTATCCCTGCCTGTTTTCCTGAGGATGGCCCGGGGTAAGCGGACTGCTCGAAAATAGAATACTGTTGCGAAGTATAAGGATATGGCACGCTGGCGGCACTTACTGCCGTGCGGTAATAGCCAAAGCTTGGGTCGCCAAAATCGGGCCGGTAGCTAAAGCTTATCTGCGGCGTAGTGGTAGTGCGTATGGCTCTCAGCTTGCCTTTTTTAAAGGTAATCATACTGTAAACCTTGGTAGATACGCCGGCGTTTAAGTTGTATTCACCGGATCGTGCAAAGCCGGCAACGGTATCTGTAATAGGCAGCAACTGCCCGCTGATGCTCCCCCTATCGAACCTTTTGCGCACGGTTTGGAAATTCCAGCGTTCGGTATAGGTACCGCCGGTATTGAACTGGAAGTATTTAAGAATGTTCATGTTCAAAGAAACGGGCACAGTATGCATCATACCATTCTGCAGCTTTTTTGTTAAAGTGTTTTTGGTAAACAACTCAGACTCGGGGATGCTGTTTAGCTTATTGGTACCTACCAGGCTGTAACCTACGTTTATCTTCTGATACCATTTCTGCTCGCCCACGCGATCAGCCGGGTCGAACGGGCTGATGGTAGACATGTTAAAGCTGAAGGTAGGCAACTCTAAGGTTACCGTTTTTTTGGTAAGATCTTGCGAGTGGCCCAAACTTATGTTTAAGTTGAAAGGCGTGCCGGCCCAGGTGCGGCCGTAGTTGATGCTGGATCGCAGGTTGTTTTGGGTAAGCGATTGCAGGTTGTAGCTATCTTGCGCCCTCGTGCTTTGATAAAAGCTTGATGTACCGGCGTTTACTGAAGCACTGAAGGTAGTGCCCGGATGCGCGTTAGGGTCTTGCGAGTGCGACCAGGTGATGTTGAAATCCTTACGCGGCGGATCGCCTACCAACCCGTAATTGTGCGAGCCGTAGCTTAATGTTATGTTGCCACCATACTTATATCTTTTAAGGTAACGCGAATTGGCACTCAACTCATACGATCCTTTAGAATACAGCGAACCCATAAAGGTAACATCGATATTATCATTGATGCCCATATAATAGCCCAGGTTGCGCAGGTAAAAACCCAGTTTCTGATCTTCGCCGAAGGTGGGCAGTATCACACCCGAGGAACGGGTATTGGGTTTTGGGAAAAAGCCGAATGGTATGGCAAAAGGCAAAGGTACGCCCTCAACCTCCAGATATGCGGGGCCCGATATGATCCTCGATTTTTGCCCGATACCCTTTGTAATCACGATACCAAAATGCGTATCAGGGAAAGGTAGCGAACAGGTGCTGAAGATTACGTTGCGGTAGGCTACCTCATCGTGCGGCAGCACTTTTGCCTGCCCGCCCGAGATGAAATTACCGTCCTGCTCGGTAGCAGGGTTCCATATTTTACCTTTTTTGGTATCGTAATTAAACAGCAGCGAGTCTGATTCTACAGGCTTCTCGTCTTTAGATTTGGAGATGGGTCTCCCCTCGCCATAACGCCTTTTTTGGTCGATACGGCCACGGGCAAATATCAGGTGATTTTTTTCGTCGATACGGATGTAATCGGCATCCAATTCAAAATCTTCATAAACCACTTTTGCCCTTCCCCACAGGTACGAGAGTTTGTTTTTCCTATCGGTATAGGAAGAATCTTCGGCCGTTGCCCTGATGATGGATTTAAGGCCTGAGCCTTTGGGCGTGGTATCGCGTTGTGCCACGAGAGTGTTATTTTTAGCGTTGGCAACAGGTTTTTTTAGCTTCAACAGCTTTCGGTCGCGTACAGAATCAAGTTTAATAATGGTATCTTTAGCAAGCGTTTTGCTATAAGCGTTGCTTGCCTTAGCTACAAAGCTTACCATTACTATAAGTGCAAACAGAAAAAAAGGGGCAACTAATTTCAAAATAGATTATGAATAGTATTTTTGCAGGTACAGTTAACAGCGTTCAAACATAATGAAAAATAAAATATTGAACAGGTTCAAAAAGTTGATTCCCGGTTTAGGGGTGTTATTATTATGCTTCTCGTTGTTTCCATTAAAGTCGGTAGCTTCCATAAAAAAAGACACCATTGTAAACAGTTTTAAGTTAAAAACTATCATCATAGATGCAGGCCACGGCGTTAAGGCAGATGGCGCACCTGCGGGGCATTATTCGCGCGGTGCCGACGGTACTTTTTCTTCGGAAAGAAATGTAACGCTTGCCATTGCGCTTAAATTGCAAAAGGCGATAGAAAAAGAATTAGCCAGCGTAAGAGCCGTTTTAACCCGTAGCACGGCCGATGACGTATCTTGGGAAAGGCGAGCGCAAATAGCTAATGAAAATAAAGGGCAATTATTTATCTCGCTGCATTGCAACTCCCTGGCCGACCGCGTAGTACATGAACGAATAGGTACTAAAAAGAAAAAACCGGTGTACCGGAGCGTGCGCGTGGCAGACAGATCCGGTAAAGGTGTGCTATTGCTGATTTACGGTTTGCACCGCTCGCGCGAGGAAGAGAAAGCTATACAAAACAACCAGGTGGAAGATAGCGACCTTAATGGTGAGGCCCTTGACCCCGACGACCCTACCGTTATTATACTTACCAACGAGTATAAGCGGAAATTCCGTAAGCAAAGCGTAAGTATCGCAAACTTTATAAACGATGAATTTGTTCAGAATGACGGAAGGCGCACCGAAGGCTTGCGCGAGCAAGGGCTTTACTTACTTTGCCACAGCGCTATGCCATCGGTAATGATAGAAACCGGGTACATCAACAATATTGAAGAAGAGCAGTACCTGAATTCTGAAGAAGGACAAAACGAAATTGTAGATTCGATAGTTCGGGCCATCAAAAATTACAAGAACCAAATGGAACTAACTATAACAAACTAAAAAACACCACCTACCTTGAAAATATCTAACGAAACAAAAATTGGCGCCCTTACGGCGGTATCTATTACTGTATTAATACTTTGTTATAGTTTTTTAAAAGGGAACGACGTTTTCTCTGGCTCGAATAAATTTTATGCCGTTTACCGCAGCGTGGAAGGCTTAACGGTATCTAAACCCGTGCTGGTGAACGGATTCCAGATAGGGCGCGTTTCTAAGATGCAATTCTCTGATAAGGATGGGCGTACCACCGTTGAATTCAAAATAAACAGCGAATACGATATACCGGACAATACCCTCGCAAGGTTGGAAAGCACTGACTTGCTTGGCGGCAAGGCTATCGTTTTCGAACTGGGTAAAAGCACTGTATTGGCCCAAAGCGGCGATACCCTGCGTGCCGATATACAGGGTAGCCTGGCCGAGAGCCTGCAGCCTATACAACGCAAAGCAGAAATACTGATTACTAAGGTAGATTCGGCTATGGGGGCCATCAACCATATCCTGAACCCAAATTTCCAAAAAAATGTAGACCGCAGCTTTGCCAGCATTGCCAATTCTTTGGAAACGTTGGAATTGACCACCAGGAAGATTGATGCGCTGGTTGGCGCGCAAAGCGGCCACATAGATGCCATAATGGCCAACGCCGAAGCTACATCGGGCAATTTGAAAGCGAGTACCGCACATTTTGATGGTATAGCAAGCAACTTCAAAAAATTCAGCAGCGACCTTGCTGATTCCAACATCAAACAAACGCTGGATAACGCCAATAAAGCCGTGGCCGATTTACAGGCTGTGATAGCTAAAGTAAACAGCACCCAAGGCTCCCTTGGTTTGCTGACAAGCGACACCAAACTTTACGATAACCTGAATAATGCTTCCAAAAACCTGGATAACCTGATGATAGATCTGAAAGCACACCCAAGCAGGTACGTACACTTCTCTATTTTCGGCAAGAAAGGGAATTAAGGGGCTTGGTGAGTGGTTGTTAGTGAGTGGAGAAGGTTTTGAGTTTCAGTAATTGGGAACCCGCTACTCTCCTATTTCGGCCCAGTTATATAGCCCTCCTTCGAGGGATAAGGCGTTGATAGCCGGCATTAATTTGTTTACTAATTTCACGGCTTCGCTGCTGCGTTTGCCTGTGGCGCAATAAAATACTACTGTTTTATCGGGCCGTAGCAGGTGGATATTTTCTTCGAGTTCGTCTAAAGGGATGTGTTCACCGCCGATGTCATATAGATCGCGCTCTTGCAGCGTTCGTACATCTATAAGTAGTATCTCATTGTGTTCCAATTGCTTTTGCAAATCAGCAGCAGTGATTATTGAAGGCTCGGTTATTTGCTGTAACGCCGTGATATTGGTTTTAGTAATGCTACCTATTTTGATGATGCGGCTCTGCATGCTTAATGCATCAAAAATCAGCACTTTCCCTGCAAGCACCTCCCTGGTTTGGGTGATGAGCTTGATTACCTCGTTGGCTTGCATGCTGCCAATAATACCCGCCAATGTTGGGATAACACCCCCTACCGAGCAGTTAGGTATTTGCGCGGCATTAACCTGGGGGTACAAGTCGCGGTAGTTGGGGCCGCGGCTGCCATCAGAATTGGGCATATTCCAAACGGCTACCTGGCCTTCGTACTGGTAAATTGCGCCGTAAACCAGCGGTTTGCCGGCTAGCACGCAGGCATCGTTGATGAGGTAACGCGTGTCGAAATTATCGGTACAATCTACTATAAAATCATAATCATCAATCACTTGCGCAATGTTTACTGAAGTGATTTTATCGGTATGCGGTACTAAGGCAATCTCGGGGTTTTGCCTCAAGAGGCGTTCGCAGGCAATGAGCGCTTTTTGCTTTCCTACATCTTCTGTATCGTATAGTATCTGCCGGTGAAGGTTCCCTGGCGATATGGTATCATAATCCGCAATGCCCAGGGTGCCAATGCCGGCCGCGGCCAGATACAGCGCTGCGGGGCAACCCAAACCTCCCGCGCCAATGATGAGCACCTTCGCTTGCTGCAGGCGCTGCTGAGCCGCTTCGCCGAAACCGGGCAAGGCTATCTGGCAGCTGTATCGTTGCAGGTCAGGATTCATCGGTTTTGGCAAGCTGATTATGGATAATGCGTTTCACCCGGTCCATTTCTTCGGGAGTGTTTACATTGCTCAGAGCGGCAGCATCGGGCACACGCAATAAGTGGATATCTGAATTGATAAGCACCTTGCGAGGGCAGGAATACCCTTGCGCGAGGAATTGAAGTAAAGCCGGATAAGCTTTTGGTTCCCAAATTGTTATCAATGGCTCAGGAAAGCCGGTTGCATCGCTGTAATAGGTTGTAGCCAGGTGCTGCGTGCTCCGGTTGTCTATTAAATGCTGTAAGATATTTCCGTCTACAAGCGGCATATCGCAGGCTATTACCAACCAGGCCGCATCCGGGTTATACCGAAATGCCGAGAGGATGGCCCCATATGGCCCGAGGCCCGTAAAGGTATCTGTTAAGGTTTGATACTCATCGGCTATCTCGCCTTGCTGTTGCTCATTCCGGCAGGAAATAAAAACATCATGGCAAAAGCCTTTCAGCATATCCGCCATATAATAGCGTTGTTCTTTGCCGTGCCAGTTCACCGTGCCCTTGTCAACTCCCATACGTTCGCTTTTGCCGCCGGCCAATACCAAGCCATTCAAAACAGGCTTTGCTTGCTGCAATTTATCCTGAAAAAAGTAGATTATCTGCTCCCTATCACTGTTTATCCTAAACGTGGGCAACTCGCTCCAGTTAGGGGCTGCCTCCTTTACAAAATCGAATATCTCGTCGGCGTTATCGGCCAGCAATATCATTTGGATGTTATTTAGCTCGGCTGCTCTTTTTTGCAGGGACGCTTTTTTATTGGCATCTATGATAACCACCTGCGCTTTTGCCTGCTGATGGTTGCCATTTACCAGTACCATATCCATATGCGCGAACAATTCGCGTTGCATAAATGGCGTTAAGGACGTTTTGTAGCACAACTGGCTGAAATTTACCTGATCGGCATATTCCAAGGCCGCCCCAACGGTTAGCCGGCCTTGCAGCTGTATATCCTCATGCGAGGTATCGGCATAAGCACACTGATATTGCGGCGAGAGGGCTTCGATAATAGTATCGGCCAGTACTTTTATAACGGTACAGGGCCCACCTACGATGGCCCATTCGTTTCGCGCAAAATTACCCATTGCCGGGCGGGCAATAGCCGTATGCTTTTTATGTTCTTTTAAAATCACGCTTACCTCCTGTTTTTGAGATGAGTTTGGTTTCCTTAATAACGATATCGTGGCTAAGCGCCTTGCACATATCGTACACCGTTAAAGCCGCTACAGATGCGCCGACTAACGCCTCCATCTCGATGCCCGTTTTTGCGGTGATGCTGGCTGTGCATTCTATAACCACTTCATCTACTTCGTTTAAACTAATGGTAATCATGCAGTTATCCATACCTAATGGATGGCAGAGGGGTATCAGGTCGCCGGTTTTTTTGGCGGCCATAATGCCGGCGATTATAGCCGTTTGAAACACCGCGCCTTTTTTAGATTGCAATTCGCCATCGGCTAAAAGCAGCAATACCTCCTGCGGTAGCACCACGATGCTTTGCGCCGTGGCCGTGCGGTGCGTAGCCTGCTTTGCCGATACATTAACCATGGTTGGGTTATTCTGCTTATCTAAATGAGTTATCTTTGATTCCACCGATTGTTTTTTTGAGACCGATTAAAATGATTTTATTGATTTCACAGATAGAATTAAAATCTCCAAACTCGAAAAATTTCTCCCTTTTTAAATTCATTTTTCTCCAGGGGTAGTTCTATGAAAGCATCCGTATCGGCTAAGTTAGCGAAATCGCCCGAGCCATTGCCCTCAACGGGCGTTGCAATCAGCTGTGCGTTTTGGTTAAAGTTAAGCTTTACCTGCAAAAAGTATTGCAATTGCGGTGTAAAGTTAAATTCCCGCCCCAGCGCTGCATAAATAGGCGGAGTAGGCGGTAAACCCAGCGTTGCGTTGAGCCACAGCAGGAAATAACGATGCAGGCACATAAACGTGGCCACCGGGTTGCCCGGGAAAGCAAATACAAGCACGCCGCTTTGATGCCTGCCGAACCAAAAAGGCTTGCCGGGCCGCTGAGATACCTTGTGGAATAATTTTCCAACCCGCAATTCGTCCAGTGCTTTCGGCACATAATCAAACTTGCCCATGCTTACGCCGCCGCTCAGCAGTATTACGTCGTAATTTTCCAGGCTGTGCGCCAATTGTTGCCGGGTTATTTCGGGATCATCGGGAATGTGCAATATATCCGCTTGTATGGCATGGTTTGCCAATACTGCCTTTACTGTATAGTTATTGGAGCGGCGTATTTGGTAGGCTGTTGGCGTGTCGGCGACATCAACCAGCTCATCGCCAGAAGAAATAATAACTACCCGCGGGAGTTTCTTTACCTGTAAATGGGCTGCACCTACCGAAGCAGCCACGCTGATAATTGCAGGGGTAACTTTTTGGCCTGCTATGGCAACTATCTCTCCCTCCTGCTTGTCCCGGCCCTTAAGGTGGACGTTCTGTCCTTTTTTTATGGTATCTACTGTAATAGCGGCCAGCCTGTTACGTATCTCGACGCTTTCATAAGGTATAACCGTATCTACCGAGGGATGCAATGCTGCGCCCGTCATTATTTCGATGCAAAGGCCCCTGTCTTCTATACCTAATGGCTCGTCGCCGGCGGCCTGGGTTGCTTTTATATGGAAGGTATTAATACCCTCTTCTATAGCCTGATGATTAATCGCGATGCCATCCATGGTGGCGCGGTTGAATGGCGGCAAATCGCGGTCGGCTTTTAAATCGGAGGCCAATACACGGCCAAGTGCTTGCTCGAAGGGTACCGTTTCAGTACCGTAGTCTTTCGTTTGCGCCAGTACGAGTTCTTCTGCCTGTTGTACCGTGGTCATCTGCTTATTTTTTAGCCGCCGATGGTAGCCATGGATTCATGGAAATCGGGGTTATCCTTGCGTTTTTGCTCGGCAATCCAACCGTCTTTCTCGCGATGATTAAAGGCTGAATATAAGGCATCTACTATGGTTGTATTGCTTTTGCCCTCGCGCATCAGGTCTTTGATATTCAGTACGCCATCGTCGTAAAGGCAATTTTTTAAAGTACCCTGCGGCGTTATCCTGACGCGGTTGCAGGTGCCGCAAAAAGTACGCGAATAAGCTGCGATGATGCCAAGGCTACCCAAGTGCCCCGGGATTTGATAATTAGCAGCTGTGGCATATAATGGATCTGGAGCTTTCTGGATATCGGGGTAAACGTGGCGTATCTCATCGAATATCCGCACGTAGTCCCACAGTACGCCGCTGTAGCCATGCCCATCGCCGTTAAAGGGCATTTCTTCGATAAAGCGGACACTCACCGGCAGATCTTTGGTTAATTGCACCAGCGGGATGATATCCTGCGTATTGCGGCCGGCCATTACGACAGTGTTTATCTTTACTTCTATATCGTGTTTCAGCAATTCATCTAAAGTTTGCATCACGTTGGCAAATTCATCGCGGCGGGTGATGGCGAAAAACCTGCCTGCATCTAAAGTATCCAGGCTCAGGTTTACCGAGCGTATCCCTATGCCTTTCAAAGCCGGAACGTGTTGAGCGGTTAACACGCCGTTAGTAGTTATGCTGAGTTCCTTTAGTCCGGTAAGTTTGGAGAGCGCCGTAAGCAGTTGCATGATATCCTTGCGCACGAAGGGTTCGCCCCCGGTGATGCGTATCTTTTCGATGCCCATCTGTACCAGTAATTCGCAGGCGCGCAGCATTTCTTCATACGTCATCAGTTCGGCGCGGCTAAGCCATTCAAGGCCTTCCTCCGGCATGCAATAAAAGCAGCGCAAGTTGCACTTGTCGGTTACCGCCAGGCGTAGGTAACTAATTCTTCTTCCGTGATTATCTAATAGCAAATGCGTAAGTAATAGATATGAATTTAATAAACACGAATTTCACTAATTGAGACCAATTACACGAATTTAATTAACACGATTACACTAGTTTGAGAAACATGAATTTTACAAACTATAAAAAAAGCGAATTTCATGAATTTCGAAAACATAACTGCTTTTCAAAATCCGTGAAATTCGCCTAAAATCGAGAAAATTCGTGTCTATTAAATCCCTGCTTATTTTATTTCACCGAAAATTTATAAATAGTTACAGTTTTGTAAACCGCGCCAGGTTTCAATACCGTAGTTGGGAAGCTTGGCTGATTAGGCGAATCGGGGAAGTGTTGTGTTTCCATCGCAAAGGCCGTGCGGTGGGCATCGGGTGTGCCGCCTTTCAGGCTGTTGCTGCCATTCATAAAGTTGCCGGTGTAAAACTGCATGCCGGGCTCCTCGGTAAATACCTCCATCTTAATGCCGCTTTTATCGCCTACAACAGTTGCGATGGGCGTACTGATGTCGTGCTTGTTTAGTACGAAGTTATGGTCGTAGCCTTTGCCGTCTTTCAGCTGGATGTTGTCCTGCTCTATCCTTTCGCCAATTGCGGTAGCCGTGGTGAAATCGAACGGAGTGCCTTTAACAGGCTCTATTTTACCGGTTGGTATCAGCGTGCTATCTACCGGGGTGTAATTATCGGCATCAATCTGTACCAAATGGTTCAACGCGGTACCGCTTCCTTGCCCGTTCAGGTTAAAGTAAGCGTGGTTGGTAAGGTTTACTACGGTGGCTTTGTCGGTGGTGGCCTCGTAGTTTATTTTCAGCGCGTTATCGTCGGTAAGGGTGTAAATTACCTTTACGTTTAAGTTGCCAGGGAAACCCTCTTCCATATCCTTAGAAAGGTAGGTAAACTCCACCGTAGCGCTATCTATCTGTTTGGCAGCCCACACCATGGCATCGAAGCCTTTTTTGCCGCCATGCAGCGTGTTTGGCCCGTTGTTGGTAAACAATTTGTATTCTTTGCCATCCAGCGAGAATTTGCCATTTGCCAGGCGATTGCCATAGCGGCCAATGATAGCGCCATAGTACGCTGTAGAGGCGCGTTGGAAACCCTCCAGGTCGTCGAAACCTAAAACCACATCGGTTAGTTTACCGTCTTTATCCGGCACCAGCAGGCTTATTAAATGGGCGCCGTAATTGGTAAGCGCGGCTTCTGCGCCTTTTTTGTTCTTGAGAATAAATAATTCGGTTTTCTTCCCGTCGATCGTCCTTTGGAACGCAGATGCTTCTGGTAATTTAACGGCGTGTGCTGTAGATGTGGTGTCGGCCATGGTGTTGCTTTTTGGGGCAGATTGGTTACAGGCGGCTAAGATAGCACTGCCGGCAATTGCTAGTGCCAAAATTGGTTTTTTTAAGGTGTTTTGCATAATTTTTATAAAAATTGGTCGGTTTATTTTTTTTGCGATGGTGCGGCCATCGGTATGCCGGTCCGTTCGGGTATGCCGAAGTTCGGCGTGCCATCTGCGTTCCAGCTGAATTTCTGCATGCGTGGCGAACGGAAGCCACCGCAGCCCTGCCCCGGCATGGCGTTTGCGTGGTAAATGATCCAGTCCTCTTTACCGTCCGGCGACTTGAAGAATGAATTATGCCCCGGCGCATACACCCCGTTCGCTTCCGATTTTTTGAAAACAGGCTGCGCCGATTTCGTCCAGGATTTCGGGTCGAGCAAATCCGCGTCGGCCGATGCAGTTAGCATGCCAAGCGCGTAAAAATCAGTCCAGCAACCGCTTGCCGAATATATCAGGAACAGCTTTTTGCCATGCGCTAATATCTCAGGGCCTTCGTTCACGTTTACATGCGCAGGGTTCGCGGCATCGTGCAAATCGCCATTCTTTTCCCAATCGTAAAGCGGGCTGGATATCTTAACCCGTTTGCCCGTAACGGTATAAGGGTTCTTCGGCCTTGCGATATAGATATCCTGCTGGCCGTTTTCGTCGCCTTCCCAACCCGCCCAAATCAAATATAGTTTGCCCTTATGTTCGAATACAGAGCCATCTATGGCCCATTTATCGCTGTCGTCGCTCAGTTTGCCTTTGAATACCCATGTGCCTTTCAATGGATCGGGCGAGGAGTTTTCGAGTACGTACAGGCGGTGATGATTATTGTTACCATCGTCGGCGGCGTAATAAAGGTACCACTTATGGTTTATGTAATGCAATTCGGGTGCCCAAAGTTCTTTTGAATATGCTGTGTTGGGCTCGGGTACCCAAACGGTTTTCTTTTCGGCTTTTGCCAGTTCGCCCAGGTTTTTGGTTTTCCATATCACCAAAGTGTTTTGGGTAGAATTGGTGTAATAGTAGTATTCGCCCTGGTAAATTACCCATGGGTCGGCGCCCGATGGCAGCAAAGGATTGGTAAAAGTGCCCGCTGGCTGGCTTTGGGCAAACATAGCCTGCCTCGCCGTTAAGGCAAAAAACAATGCAAAAAGTAACTTTATCCAGTTTGTTCTCATACTATCTTATCACGGCCGAATCGCAAATGTAGGTGGGTACTATGCCTGTGGATGTCATTCGGGTTTGCGCATCAGCAGCCAGTGTATTGCCCGATAGTACCAAAACCGTATCCAACCCAAATTTATTCCCCCCTAAAATATCGGTCTGCAGGGTGTCTCCTACCATCACGATTTCTTTTTTGCTGATGGGGCGGTACTCGCGTATCAAATCATAAGCAAACATGAACATCTGCGAATCGGGCTTGCCGAAACGGATGAATTTTTTGCCTACTATGGTCTCTACCATTGCCGCAATACCGCCTATTGCCACTGCAATTTCGTTTACGTTTACCGGATAGGCAAAATCGGTATTGGCCACAATGGCCGGTATGGTGCGCCTGCGCAGCAGGTTTACGGTCTTGTTTAAATCGTTGCACCAGTCAAAGCCTTCATCATCCAAAAATACCAATGCGTTCACTTTATCGAAGTTCTCGGCAGTTATCTGGCTCACAGGCAGCGTATGCAGGCCCTCGCTTTCGATATAATGCGCCGAATCATCGGTACCTAAATAGGCTACAATACCTTCATCAACTTTCAAATCGAGGAACTCTTTAGTAAGCATACCTGATGAAATGATCCTATCCGCCGTAATGGCGTGCAGCCCCTTTTTATGATACGATTCGGCCAATTGGACCGGACTGCGCGACGCATCGTTGGTAACGATGTAATACTCCTTGCCGCTTTCTTCCAGGTAATCAAAAGTACGCCCGATGCCTGGCACCAAGCCACCATAGTTTTTGATAACGCCGAACGCATCGAAAAACACCACTTCGTAATTGTCTATTATCTCACGGAAATCCTCGATACGCCTCATTATAATCGGTTGTAAATGTTAAAAGAAAGTTGTGAAAATCGGTAGCATAAATCAAAAGTTGAGAGCCGTTGGAGAAAAATTGAGAGGCGTTGAGGAAAGTTGTCAGAAGTTGGAAAGGTCAAAGAAGTTAAAAACGTTAAAAAGGGTTTAACCCTTCGGGGTTTGGTAAGCGGACATGGCTCATTGCACGTTAGCTTGCCAAACCACTTCTCGTCTTTAACTTCTGCAATAATTCCCTAAGTTCTCCAACCTTTTTAACTTTTCTAATCCTTCTAACATTTTTTAACTGTCCCTCACCTACTTCAGCTTTAAAGCTTCTATTATTTTCTCTGCATCAAAATCGCGGTCTACCGATGGCAGGTAAACATCAAAAGCTTCTGCCTGCAGTTTTTTTGCGTATTGATCATTAAAAAAGTGTTTGCCGTCTTTTATCACATAATTAAGGATGAAGAAACGGTAAGCCTCCTTCATGAACCTGATCTCGTCGGCCGTTAGCGGATAAACTTTGTGGTACTCTTTTAAAAACGTGATAAACCTGTCTTCCATCATAGGCCCTATCACGTAGCTGAATACCGTACGGTCGCCTACATCAGATACCACCCTGCTGAAGAAATAAAAATCCAACACACGGTAGCTCATCCTGAACCAGTCGTAATCCCAGCGTGAATATAAGTCATAATTCGGGGCGACCGAAAAGTTTCCGATATTCCAGTCGATAAAAACGGGGATGATATCGAACGACTGCATGTTGTACTTAGAACGATTACGCAGGAACAAATCGCAATGATATTTCAAAAAGTCTACCTGCATGGCGGAGCCGAAATCGCGTTCGTTCTTTTCCAATTGCTGCTGCAGCGAATAGATATCAGTGCGCAGCGTTTTTGATGATTTTGGCAAAACGTTCTTTACCCTGCAGCAGGCCTTGTGGAATTTGCCTAATTGTTGGCCAAGTTTTTTGATCAGGTTATCGTCCAGCCGCTTAGGCAACCTGTTCAGGATGCGCGTTGGATTGTAAAATACCACCCAGGCATCGGTTTTGCCCTGCTTATAGTGGTAGATATACACGCGGTTGTTTTTCAGCAAGGATTTAGCCAGCAAATTCTCGAAAGGATATAACAGGTTGTTGCTCAGCGCATGGATGATTCGATGGTCTTCCTTAAAATGCTCGAATTTGCCGAATAACGATAATTTGGCGATGATGATATCCTCGTCATCGAAAGTAACACGGAAAACATGATTGGTAGAAACCATCGCGCTGATATCCTCTACGCTTTTGATGGTTTTGGAGGCATCGTAGCCCTCCCACGCTTTTTTTATAATGATAGAAAAGTCCACAGTAACCGGGATTAAACAGATTTATACGATTTATTGGATTTCGATTGTCCTGACCTATTATCTATCAATTAACAATTAAAATCAGGTAAAATTGGTGGGCAAATATAGTTATAGTTTAAACTTTTTATTGAGGAGCCTTTTAAATGTTAATGACTTGCTACCAAAATTTATCAATAAACCAATTTAGGTATTATAAGCTTCCAGGTAGTTCAAAGCTTGTGCAATATGCACGTCTTCAAGTAAAACAACGGCCTTAACCTCCACCATAATTAAGTCACCGAMAAAAAAATCGACTCTTCTGGAACCAACTTTAACGTCGCGGTAATAGATTGGCATATCTTTCTCTTGCTCAAACGCCAAGCCTTCATAACT
Source organism: Mucilaginibacter sp. P2_D11 (assembly GCF_056404435.1). Lineage (NCBI taxonomy): Bacteria > Pseudomonadati > Bacteroidota > Sphingobacteriia > Sphingobacteriales > Sphingobacteriaceae > Mucilaginibacter > Mucilaginibacter sp. P2_D11. The sequence continues at coordinate 129,693 of NZ_JBFUEA010000005.1, read as the reverse complement.
CATTTCGATAGCCAGGGAACGTTGATAAACGCTTTCGCGAAAGCCTGTGCCTAAAGTTGTATGAACCCTCATCGCACAGCCTATTATGCGTCGGGTAATTTCATCATGTATGAGTTGTTCCTGCATAGACATTAAATCATAATTAGGACAATCAAAATCTGTTAATCTGGAAAATCCGCTAAATCCCGGTTATATCACCTCAAAATATCTCTTCAATTCCCAATCACTCACGCTTTTGGCGTATTGCCTGTGCTCCCATAGGCGAGTTTGGGTGAAGTGCTCTACAAAACCGGCACCGAAGAGTTCTTTGGCTATGGAGGAGTTTTGCATGGCGGTGGCAGCATCGAACAGGTTGGTATGCAGACTGCCGTTTCTTTTATCCTCATAGCCATTGCCTACTGTTGGGGCAATATCCAACTTTAATTTGTTTTTGATGCCATACAGGCCAGATGCCAGGGCAGCCGCTATAGCCAGGTATGGGTTGGTATCTGAACCGGGGATGCGGGTTTCCAGCCGGGTATAGCCTACGGAGGTATTGATAACGCGGAGCGCGGTGGTACGGTTATCTACCCCCCAGGTAATGGTGGTTGGTGCCCAGGCCCCTTCTACCAATCGCTTATAGCTGTTAATAGTTGGCGCATACATAGGCAGCAGGTGCGGCAAGCAATAAAGCTGACCCGCAAGGTATTGCTTATGCAATTCGCTCATTTTATTCTCATCGGTGCCGTCGTAAAACAGGTTTTCGCTTTGGTCGTCGCTCCAGAGGCTTTGGTGAATGTGGCCACTGCAACCGGGCAGGTTTTGGTTCCATTTGGCCATAAAGGTGGCGGTAATGCCATGCTTGCTGGCAATTTCTTTCACCGCCGTCTTAAATAAAACGGCCTTATCGGCTGCCTGCAAAGCTTCGCAATGCTCAATAGCCGCTTCGTAAACGCCGGGACCGGTTTCGGTATGCAGTCCCTCGATAGGGATATCGAACTGGGTGAGCAGGTTGAAAAGGTCGTAATAAAAGTCGCTATTTTGCGAGGTACGTAGTATAGAATAACCAAACATGCCCGGCGTTAAGGCCTCCATATTGGCAAAGCCCTTGTTTTGCAGGCTTTGCGGCATTTCTTTAAAGTTGAACCACTCAAACTCCTGGGCAAACTCGGCATGGTAGCCCATGGCCTTGCAGTCGGCAACGACGGTTTTTAGCAAGCTACGCGGGTCGGCCGGAACGGTGTTGCCATGCGGGCCGCTATAATCCGCCAAAAAGAAAGGGATATTATCCTGCCAGGGTATATTGCGCAAAGTGCCCAAATCTATATAACAAAGTTTATCGGGATAACCCGTGTGCCAGCCGGTAAGCTCAACGTTATCGTAGCAGGCATCGTTGCTATCCCAGCCGAAGACCACGTCGCAAAAGCCATAGCCGGTTTTTAAGCCATCGAGGAATTTCTTTACGCTGATAACCTTCCCGCGTAATACGCCGTCTACATCGGCAAAGGCGAATTTGATTTTGGTTATATTGTTTTCTTTGATGTAGGCTATTACCTGTTCCTGGTTCATGATGGCTTGGTATAAAAATGGCAATTTAAGCAAGATAAATATAATATGGCGGATGTTGCAAAGTAGCCGCCCACAGAATTTAGGGGATGCAAAGATAATACGATAAACCAATCAGCCATCGTATTATTTTGCTGTAACCGAATAGGGCAATTTTGCTACCTTTAAACATGCCAACCCACCTGTTGTTTGTTTACGGCACTTTGTTGCAAAAGGATAATCAATTTGGCGTTTATCTTAAAAAACACTGCGTTTTTTTGAGCGCCGGCAAAATAAAGGGGCGACTATACGATATAGGCGAATATCCCGGCCTATTGCTGGATCCCGACGGGTATTTTATCCATGGCAGCATTTACAGTATAGATGGCGAAGAAGTATTGCATGCCCTTGATACTTACGAAGGAGTTGGCCCCGATGAAGAGCAACCAAATTTATACCTGCGGATGAATTGCCCTATGGTTACAAATAACGGAGAGAGTGATGCCTGGGTGTATGTATATAACCTGCCGGTTGAGGGCTTACCGGAGATTCCCTCGGGCAATTACCTGGAATACGTAGGGCAAAAAAAATCCCCCGGTAGTTAAGCGGGGGATTATAAGATCAGTTAATAAAAAGGGGTATTATAATTTCGCTGATTTAACAGTTTTGATAATTACAGCAGCAACTTTGTATGGATCGGCAGCCGAGTTAGGGCGACGATCTTCCAGGTAACCACTCCAGTCGTGATCTACAGTGTAAAGCGGGATACGGATAGAAGCACCGCGGTCAGAAACACCGTAGCTGAAATCGGTAATAGAAGCAGTTTCGTGTTTGCCGGTTAAACGTAAGTGGTTATCAGCACCGTATACAGCAACGCACTCAGCAACAGCAGGACGGAAAGCTTCGCAAATAGCGGTGAAAGTTTCTTTACTGTTTGCAGTACGTAAAGTTGTGTTAGAGAAGTTAGCGTGCATACCAGAACCGTTCCAGTCTAAAGTACCTAACGGTTTGCAATGGTAGTTGATAGCAACACCGAATTTTTCGCCGATACGCTCTAATAGATAACGGGCAACCCAAATTTGGTCACCGGCTTCTTTAGCGCCTTTTGCAAATATCTGGAACTCCCACTGGCCTGCAGCAACCTCGGCGTTGATACCTTCAACGTTTAAGCCTGCTTCTAAACAAGCATCCAGGTGCTCTTCTACAATATCGCGACCGTAAGCGTTGTTAGCACCTACCGAGCAATAGTAAGGGCCTTGTGGGCCTGGGTAACCACCTGCCGGGAAACCAAGCGGTTTGTTAGTTGCAGGATCCCAAAGGAAGTACTCCTGCTCAAAGCCAAACCAAAAATCGTTATCATCATCCTGGATAAGCGCACGGCCGTTAGACTCATGAGCAACGCCTTTAGAATCCAATACTTCGCACATTACCAGGTACGCATCTTTGCGTTGCGGATCAGGGCATGTAAATACAGGTTTTAAAACGCAATCTGATGAACCACCTGGTGCCTGCTCGGTTGACGAACCGTCAAAGCTCCAGTTATCCAAATCTTCAACCTTACCGCTGAAAGATTTAACAATTTTAGTTTTGCTACGTAAGCTTTGTGTTGGTTTGTACCCATCTAGCCAGATGTACTCAAGTTTTGTTGCCATTTTTAATGAATTTTGTAATTTTAAGTTTAAATTATAGTTCTCGTTGAGCTTTTACTATTTTCTACAAGGCGAATTTAATTCATTTTTGTAAATATCATAGTGTTTTTTATAAAAATTATAAAAATTTACAATAAATAGCTTTATAAATTCATAAATCAATTAAATAACTATCAAATCTATAGTAATAGATAAGTAATTGGTCTAAAATAAAAAAAAGCGTCATAAGTTACTATGCGCGCATAATTAAAATGTTCCCTCGTGAGAACTGTTTGCCAGCAAAGGGCGGCTATTTACCCGAAACCACTCCCCAATAACAGCTGTTTCTAATCTTTTTCAGCAAAACGGTATCTGTTTTTAATTCGGTGGCGCTATTTTCTACTAAAAGATAAAGTTTTGCCGTGCTATTATCATAAATATAGGAAGTTACCCGATGCGGCGCGGGCATTTTGTCTATTACGTCAACCCGCAGCGCGTTGGTTGCCTTTGTTTGGTTTACATCCCTATCGGTAACTTGTAGAGTTTTTACATAGTTGATTACGAATTTGATATCTTTTTCAGATACTATTGCCTTTTTGTAATTCCCATCTGCTTTTACCGCAGCAATCAGGCATTTTACGCAAGGCTCGGCAATAGTAGCATTGCCGTAATTTTTGTCGGGATTGTTTACAACGCTGTCTTTTTTACCGTTGAGCGTAATTGAGGTTTTGCTTATTGTGTCTGATACCGGTTTGGGTTTGCTGTTATTGCTATTGCATGCTGCAAAAAGCGCTATCGCGAAAACGGATAATATTAAGATATGCCTGGCCATTGGTTTGTATGATTATAGTATATTATACAATTGGCAACCTGTTTTGTGTGGGTCAAAGCGAATACGAGCTCATCAAACAAATTTTAAAATATCTGTTTAAACCTTTTTATGACAGTTTTTTGGGCAAAATTTACTAAAATTGCCTGATTTATGGCGAACACCCCGCATTCCTGGCAAATGTCTCTTTCCTTGGCAACGGCGCGGTTTTTTCGTCATCTACAGGCATAAATTTTCATCTTTCAAATAAATAATTGAGTGTATCTTTAACACATTCAATACTAACAATGAGCAAGGGCAATACAGTTTCAGATTCAACGGTTGATGTAGTTTTGATTGGCGCAGGTATTATGAGCGCTACACTTGGGGTAATGCTGAAAGAACTGCAGCCCGATTTGTCGATAGAAATTTTCGAAAGGCTGGATACTATTGCTGCCGAAAGCTCGGATGCCATGAACAACGCAGGCACCGGCCACTCTGCCTTTTGCGAGCTCAATTACACCCCTCAGAAGAAAGACGGTAGCGTATCTGCCGAGAAAGCCGTGCAGATTGCCGAGCAATTTGAAATAACCAAAGAGTTTTGGGCGCACCTGGTAGATAAGAAATTCGTGGGTAAACCGCAGGATTTCATCAGTAAAACGCCGCATATAAGTTTCGTATGGGGTGCCGATAATGTGGATTATCTAAGGAAACGTTTTGACGCGATGGCGAAGCATCACTTTTTTAAAGATATGCTTTACTCGGAAAGCCACGCAGAACTAAAAAAATGGATGCCGCTGGTTGTGGAAGGCCGCGATACCGAACAAAAAATCGCAGGTACTTATATGGATATAGGTACCGACGTAAATTTCGGTGCTCTTACCCGTACATTGTTTAGTTGGCTGGAGCAGCAACCCAACGTAAACCTGACCCTTAACCACGATGTAGACGATATCAAACGCAATAAGGACAATACCTGGCGCATTAAAGTTACCAACAAAGCCAATGGCCAAAAGCGCAGGCTGAACGCCAAATTCGTATTCGTGGGTGCGGGTGGCGGCGCTTTGCCCCTGCTGCAGAAATCAGGAATTGCCGAAAGCAAGGGCTTTGGCGGCTTCCCCGTAAGCGGGCAATGGCTGGTGTGTAATAACCCCGCCGTAGTAGCAAAACATAATTCTAAGGTTTATGGCAAGGCATCAGTAGGTGCGCCGCCCATGAGCGTACCACATTTGGATACGCGTATGATCGGGGGCAAAAAAGCCTTGCTTTTTGGGCCTTACGCAGGTTTTTCTACACGCTTCCTCAAGAAAGGCTCGTTGTTCGATTTGTTCGGTTCTATAAAACTCAATAACTTATTGCCACTGCTGGCCGTTGGCCGCGATAACTGGGATTTGACAAAATACCTCATCGGACAGGTATTGCAATCGCCTACCGACCGCCTCAATGCGCTTAAAGAGTACTTCCCCGAGGCCGATGCGAAGGACTGGGAACTTGAAGTAGCCGGGCAACGCGTACAGGTAATAAAAAAAGATGCCAAGAAAACAGGCGTGCTGCAATTCGGCACCGAAGTGGTTACTGCGGCAGACGGCAGTATATCTGCCCTCTTGGGCGCTTCGCCGGGTGCTTCTACATCGGTACCCATTATGGTGGAGCTGATAGAGCGTTGCTTTAAAGATAAGGTGAAAACCCCCGAGTGGCAGGCCAAGCTGAAGCAGATGATACCCTCCTACGGGCAATCGCTTACTAACGACGAAGCATTGGCTGATGCTACCCGCGCACGCACTAGCAAGTTGTTGGGGTTGGCGTAATTTCCTACAGGCGTCGCTACGATCGCGTATAACTATCTTTCTGTTGAGAGCGAAAAAGCTACAGGGACTGAAAATTGCACACGCACTGGCTTCCCTTTTTGCATGCCGGGCAACCACGGCGGCGATGCTTTTATTGCCCTGATGGCTTCCTCATCTATACCAGAACCAACGCCCCGTATAACCTTGATATTGGTTAGCGTGCCATCTTTTTCTACAACAAAGGTGAGTATTACGCGGCCCTGCACATTATTTTTATATGCAGAGGCAGGGTATCGGATGGTTCGTCCTAAAAACTTCCCAAACGCCACATCGCCGCCGGGAAATTGGGGTTGCACATCTACGGCCTGGAATACTTGCGGCATGGCATTATCGAAATCGATACCTGAGATAAACTTGCCGTTCTGGTACACCGTTTTTTCTGTTTTGCCCTCGTACATGTAGCCCCGCCATTCGCCATCCTCCCGCCCGTCTTTAACTGGCCCCCGCGCTATATACTCGAAATCGGCGTTGGTTTTTATCCAGGTACCGTTACCCTCTTCGGCTAATACCTTGCCGGTAGAGTCTGCACATTGCTTCAGGTATGGGCCGTTGGCCGCATAATCTACTACCGAATATAGTTTTCCATTGGGGAAATAGCTGAGGCACTCGCCGGTAAGGTTGCCGTTATCATAAGTGCGTATGTATTTACGGTGGCCGTTATGAAAGTATTCGATATACGCGCCCTGCAAGCCATTCTCTATAAACGGCGAGTTGATATACGTATGGGCGATAGCTTTTCGTTTACCATCTTTAAATACATCGTTCACGGTAATGAGCCCTTTATCTATAGTGCTATCCGGCGGCAATAAGACTCTCACGAAATCGGCGGCATCCTTGCTTTCGGCCATCTTGCCGTTATTGTACATATAATACGCTGCAGTATCCTTTTTCTGGGATTTTGCAGCCGTGGCTATGCACAGGCAAAAACATAAGGTGATTAAAGTTCTGTTATTCATTGGATAGTGAAAACGCTACGGGCATAGAAAACCGAACGCGTACCGGCAAACCATTTCTTAATCCGGGTTTCCAGACGGGGCAGTTGCTCATAGCACGCAGCGCTTCTTTACTCAAACTTTCGTCCGGCGAACTCAATACCCGTAACTCAGATAAGCTACCATTTTGTTCGACATAAAAGGTGATAATTACCCGACCGGTAATGTGATGCTCCCGAGCATACCCTGGATATGTTACAGCCCTCGACAGATATCTGCCAAAACCCACGTCACCTCCCGGGAAACTTGGTTGCTGATCGGTAAGAATTTGACCACTGCTGTTACGTTTAGTGCCCGGTAATTCAACTCCGTTTTTATATTCTGCGTGATAAGTAGCCGTATCGCCTGCATATTTTAGCAACCAGGTACCATCTTCTTTACCGTTAACAACAGAACCGGTCCACGTTTCCTCGCCATTGCCCTCCCCTTGTTTTATCCAGTTGCCATTGCCGTTATCTGTCATTATTTTCCCTGTGCTGTCTATAAATGTCTTTAAATAAATTCCGGTGTTATCGTGAATAACGATATTATGCACTTGGCCATTAGAGTAAAAGGTTGTATCGTCACCAACCAGTTTACCGCTATCGTATTTTCGGACAACCATTTTATTACCCGTCTTAAAATACTCCGTGTACATGCCCTGCGCCCCGCTTTCAAAATTCATATCGTCGCTGAGCGACCTCGCCAATAAACGGGGCTTTCCATCAGGGTAATAATCCTGAATCTCAAACATTCCCGAGTCTTTTTTTATAATTAGTCTTAAAAATTGCGCGTCATTTGGTCCATGAGCCATGTCATACTTATTGAGCATATAATATGCAACCGAATCATGCTTTATTTGGGCTATAACTGAACTGCTAATGAATAAGCCGAACAAGAGTGTTAAAAATGGTTTAGTCATGTAACGAGGTTGGTTTATTGAGTACTAATATAACAAATGTATACTGATTTTAAAATCAACCAAAATGCAAACGGCCCCGTAACATTGCCGGGGCCGTTTGCATTTTATAAAAGACTATTGCCTATTTAAAATCGTCGTTAGTAAGCCCGCTGTTTACTGTAGCACCGGTTACTTTAAACTCGGTGGCTACACCACCAACAGCGGTTTTTTCGGTGTATGGTATTTTTACGCCGGTTACGATGGTTTGGTAATTACTGTACACCGATGGGGCGCTGCCGGCTCCATCATTAATGCGTTTGATTTTAAAGCCGGTTTTAGGGTCGTAATACTGCCGCGAGCGCGTGCCTTCGGGGTTGGTTACCGTAATGAGGTAAGTAAGCTGCCCATCTACCACCTGCATTGTTGGTGCCAGTTCCAGTTTGTAACCCGCTTTATCATAATCCAATTCGGGGAATATACGGTAACGGTTACGGATTTTGGGATTTTCTTCTTTGCTCACCACAGCAGTATTATTGAACTGTTTCAGCCTCACGCTATCGCCATTGACTACAATATTTGATAGCACGAAGTTATTGTACGATGGCGCAATGATATTCAGATTGAGTTTATCAGGCGATTTGTATTTAACAATCATCTTGATATCCACGCCCTGAAACACCCCGTCTGATTTTACCGTCAAATCGGTGATATCTTTCAGTTTGCCCGCGCCACCAACTGCGCTGATGTAAGCATCAATAACGTCTTTGGCGGTAACACCTTTGGCGACTAGTTTGCCGCTCAGCGCGTTATTATCCGGGTTCACGTCAGGCAATACATGGTCAGGGTCAAGGATAACATAAGAAATCTTCGAGGTAGATTTGTATGGGAATGTCCAGGTGCCGCCGCGTTGCCAAATTTCGGCAGGCAGTTTTATAGTGCCGCTTTTGCCGTTCTCTTCCATAATAAAAGCGGTTACCGGCATTGCCATTTCGCCCAGGTTCTCTATGGTTATCAACGAGCCTTTCGCAGCATCATTATCTGTATAGTCTATTCCTTTCACCGCCTGGTCAAGCTTCCAGGTTTGCAGGAACCACTCGTTCCAAAACCAGCTTAGGTCCTCTCCTGCCGCGTTATCCATGCTGTGGAAGAAATCCCATGGTGTAGGGTGCTTAAAAGCCCAGCGTTTGATGTAGGTTTTGAATGCATAATCGAAACGTTCTTCGCCAAGTATCTGCTCGCGCAGTATCATTAGCCCTTGTGCGGGTTTCTCGTACGCGGCGTTGCCCAGGTAATCGCCCTGTATTACATCCGGGGTGTTCATTATGGCATCGGCATTATCGCTGAACACGTAAGCTGCGCCGCCTTGCACGTCGTCTTTGGTATAATACTCGCCTTTGTTGAATACTTTGGTATCCACTTTATTGATAAAGGTATTGAAGCCTTCGTCCATCCAGGCGTACTTGCGCTCGTTAGAGCCTACAATCATAGGGAACCAGTTGTGGCCGAACTCGTGGTTGGTAACATCCCAAAGACCGCCGCCCTGGCTTTCATGACTGCAAAACACGATGCCTGGGTACTCCATGCCGCTTACCGGGCCGCCTACGTTGGTAGCAACGGGGTAAGTATATTCGAACCATTTGCCTGAGTAGAGCTCAATGGATGCCTTAACATATTCGGTAGAACGCCCATAAGCGCCCACGCCGCCACTGGCAATTGGATACACTGACTGTGCAAGGGCTTTTTTGCCGTTAGACAGGTTGATGCGCGCAGCATCCCACACAAATGCCTTCGATGCCGCCCAGGCCACATCGCGCGAGTTTTTGCAAAAGAAATGCCAGGTAAGCGATGGCTTTTTAACATAGGCGTTGCCTGCCAAAACCTCGGCCGAATCTTTTATCATTACGGTTTTATCGCTTGCCTTGGCTTGCGCAAGCCGTTTTAAGGCGGTTGGGGTGAGCACTTCGGTTGGGTTAAGCAACTCGCCCGATCCTACCAGCACCAGGCTGGCCGGTGCAGTAATGGTATAATCGAAGTTGCCGTACTCCAGGTAAAACTCCGATGAGCCTAAGTAAGGGATGGTGTTCCAGCCGCTGATATCGTCGTAAACCTCCATGCGGGGATACCATTGGGCAATATCATATATCCAGCCCTGCGGGGTCTTCAGGCGGCCAGTACGGTCGGTACCGTACTCGGATATATCATAAGCGTAATCGATTTTTATCTGCAGTTTGGCACCGTTTGCCTTAAGGCTGTCTTTAAGGCGTATTTGCATACGGGTGTCGTTTATGATATAATTGGCTTTTTCGCTTTTGTTGTTGCTGCTGAGCGTTACAGCCTTTATTTCATAGCCTTTGGTAAAGCCGGTATTAGCAAAGCGCCCGCCGCCCACAGCCGACGTTGCCTGCCCGCGCGAATCTTCGCGGTAGATGTTCTGATCTGTTTGCAGCCACAAAAAGTTGAGGCCATCGGGGCTGTTATTGGTATAAGTAATGGTTACGCTACCTGTGAGGCGGTGCTTTAGGGTATCAAGGGTTACGTCAATCTTGTAGTCGGCGCGGTTTTGCCAGTACTTTGCGCCCGGCGCGCCCGAGGCCGAGCGGAATAGGTTGCCCCTATCCGGGTAAAACAAGGGGCTGAATACCTTGTGCTGATCGTACTTGGGTGCGGGTTTATCGGTGTTTTGCGCTTTTGCGCCTATAGCGCAAAGCATCAGGAGCAGGCCGAGGGCCTTTTGATAACTTTTCATTTTTTAAGCAGTATGATTTAAAGGCTAATATATTGTTTTTTAACAAGCGGGCACGCTATTATGTAAAGATGGCGTTAAACCCATGCCTATTTTTTATATTTTTGCAGTAATGCAGTTATGCCGCCAACAGGCATAACTGCTTTTTTCTTTCCCTAATAAATGGATATATCAGTTGTAGTACCGCTGTACGATGAAGTGGAATCGTTGCCCGAGCTTACCTCTTGGATAAGCAAGGTAATGGCCGAGAACCGCTATTCGTACGAGATAATTTTAGTTGACGACGGCAGCAGAGATGGGTCGTGGGAGATGATCTTGAAGCTGAAGGAGGGCAACCCGCATATTCGGGGCATCAAATTCAGGCGCAATTACGGCAAATCGGCTGCATTGAATATGGGCTTCGAGGCCACAAAAGGCGATGTGGTAATTACCATGGATGCCGACTTACAGGACAGCCCCGACGAGATACCCGGCCTATACCGCCGCATCACCGACGATAAATACGACCTGGTATCGGGCTGGAAAGCCAAACGGTTCGATCCGCTAAGCAAAACCATACCCACCAAGCTTTTCAACGCGGCCACTCGCAAAATGAGCGGGATTGACAACCTGCACGATTTTAACTGTGGGCTTAAAGCTTACCGCAAGGCCGTAGTAAAAAATATAGAGGTGTACGGCGAAATGCATCGCTACATACCCGTGCTGGCCAAATGGGCAGGCTTCACCAAAATTGGGGAGCAGGTAGTAGAGCACCGGGCACGTAAATACGGCAAAACCAAATTTGGCATGAGCCGGTTCGTTAACGGTTTCCTGGATTTGTTATCGATATTCTTCGTGGGCAAATTCGGTAAGCGGCCTATGCACTTTTTCGGCATGATGGGTACGATAAGTTTTTTAACAGGTTTGTTTATTGCGATATGGATTATCAGCGAAAAGTTGTACCTGATAGCGCATAATCAACATTACCGCGACATTACAGACAACCCTCTGTTTTACCTTGCACTGGTAGCCATCATACTCGGTTCGCAACTGTTTTTAACAGGCTTTGTTGCCGAGTTGGTTTCGCGCAACGCGCCGGAACGCAATAAATATCAAATTGAGGACTCAATTTAGATATGAGATTTGAGATGTTAGATATGAGACAGGACATTACATCCGGCCTCTTCTCTATTACTTTTCGCTTCGGTCTCAAATCTCAAATCTAATATCTCATATCTAAGAAGAATGTTTTTCTCCATCATCATCCCTTTATATAACCGCCCGCAGGAGATCGACGAATTGCTCGGTACGCTTACCCTGCAAACGTATAAGGCGTTTGAGGTATTGGTTATTGAGGATGGATCTACCCAAAAGGCAGGGGAAATTGTAAAGAAATATGCCGGTACGTTGGATGTTCGATACTTCGAAAAAGCCAACGAGGGCCAGGGCTTTACGCGCAACTACGGCTTTGAACGGGCAAAGGGTGATTACTTTATCATTTTCGATTCGGATTGTTTGATACCTGCCAATTACCTGCAGATCGTAAACGATTCGTTGGCAGCCGACTGGCTGGATGCTTATGGCGGGCCCGACGGCGCGCATGAGTCGTTCACGCCCATCCAAAAGGCCATCAGCTACAGCATGACCTCCCCTTTCACCACCGGTGGCATCCGCGGCAACAAAAAAGGTATCGGGCAGTTCCATCCGCGCAGCTTCAATATGGGCATATCGCGAAAGGTGTGGGAAAACGCAGGCGGCTTTATCATCACCCGCCTGGGCGAAGATATCGAATACAGCATCCGCATACATTCTTTAGGCTATAAGATAGGCCTCATCCCCGAAGCCATTGTGTACCATAAGCGCCGTACCAGCTTCCTTAAATTTTATAAGCAGCTGCACTTTTTTGGCAGGGCCAGGATAAACGTATATAAGTTTTTCCCTGATCAGTTGAAGGCCGTGCACTTCTTCCCTGCAATATTCACGCTGGGCTTACTATTCACTATTATCGTCAACTTATTAAGCTGGCCAATAGCTATTTTTTGTAATATCATAGTCATGCTTATTATTTTGTTGATATTTTTTCACTCGTTGTGGCAAAACAAATCGGCAAAAATCGCATTTTTGAGCATTATTGCTGCCTTCACTCAACTGACTGCCTACGGGTTAGGGTTTATACAGGATTATTGGAAGCGGGTTGTGTTAAAAAGATCTTAAGAACGTAGTATGTACCATCCATTTTCAATTATAGAGACTATCAAATCCGCTTGGGATGTACTCAAGAAGAATTATATTTCTCTTATCATTTACTCTATAATTACTTTAGTACTATACCAGTTCATCAGCATCTTAACTTCCTTGTTCTACTTCACCGATAACTTGTACAGCAAAATGGTGGTGGTACTGTTTATGATGCTGGTTCAATCGTACCTCACGCTAAGTTTCTATAAACTAATCCTGACGCTCATCCATAAAGAATATTACGAATTCGAATTTAAGGATATCGTACCTACTTTCAAGATGGCGCTGAATTTCGTGAGCGTGGCCCTGGCGTTCGTAATTTTGATAGGCGTGGTAATCCTGATAAACTTCTTCCTGAGGGAGAACACAACACTGATGTTCATACTCGATAAAATTGAGATACTGTCATTGGCTTATTTGCTCATCAGGTCTGTTTTTTGCCTGTGTTTTATCGTAGACGACGATTCGGGTCCGTTCGAAGCTTTGGTACAGAGTTTCAGGATCACCAAAAACAATTTCTTTAAACTGGTAGCTATTATTTTGATCGTGTTCCTGTTCATCGCCATACTACTATTGATTATCAACGGTGTTATCACGCTTTTTATCAGCGAAGAAAGCAAGAGTATGGCCTACGTGCTGAAAATTGCCGGTATTATATGGTTTGCCATTTCGTTCCCCACCGTGCAGGTGATGATTATGACCACCTATAAAAGATTGGTTTATAGTCACCAGGACGTTGACGATGATATTGCCGAAACCAATTAACAATGGGCCTGAAAGCGATACTGAGCAAGGCATTTGCCTTTTTTGTGAACCGGCAATTAGATAATATCCGCCAAAACGGCCTTGCCCTGCAACAAAAGACCTTTACCGACCTCATCCATGCCGCAAAAGATACCGCCTTTGGTAAAGACCACGGCTTTGCTGCGATCAACAATTACGAAGATTTCAAGAAACAAGTCCCCATCCGCGATTACGAGGATCTGCGCCCCTACATCGAACGCGTAACCACCGGCGAAGCCAATGTGCTGTGGCCCGGCAAACCCGCTTACCTGGCCAAAACATCGGGTACTACCTCGGGTGTAAAATATATCCCTATTTCTAAAGAAAGCATGCCGCAGCATATCAAGGCCGCCCGCAATGCTTTGCTCAGCTATATCCACGAAACAGGCAAAGCCGATTTTGTAGATGGCAAAATGATTTTCCTGCAGGGAAGCCCGGTGCTAAGCGAAAAAGAAGGTATCTCCGTAGGACGTTTATCGGGCATCGTGGCCCACCACGTACCGCAATATTTGCAGAAGAATCGCATGCCCAGCTACGAAACCAATTGCATAGAGGACTGGGAGCAAAAGGTAGATGCCATCGTAGCTGAAACCCTAAACGAGGATATGCGTCTCATCTCCGGCATACCGCCCTGGTGCCAAATGTATTTCGACCGGCTTTCGGCCGCGTCAGGAGGCAAAAAGGTGAAGGATATCTTCCCGAATTTTAAGCTATTCGTACACGGGGGCGTAAACTACGAGCCTTACCGCGCCCGTATGGAAGAGGTAATTGGTGATAAAATCGACTCTATAGAAACCTACCCGGCATCAGAAGGCTTCATTGCTTTCCAGGATTCGCAGCGCGAAAAAGGCCTGCTGCTAATGGTAGATGCCGGGATCTTCTACGAGTTTATCCCCAGCGACGAGTACTTTAACGATGCCCCTACCCGCATCAACCTAAAAGATATAGAACTGGAGCGCAACTACGCCCTTATCATGAACACCAGCGCCGGCCTTTGGGGTTACAGCCTGGGTGATACCATCAAATTCGTATCGAGGAACCCGTATAAAATCGTGGTGACAGGTCGCATCAAGCATTATATCTCCGCCTTTGGCGAACACGTAATAGGCGAAGAAGTGGAGCAGGCGCTGATGGGCGTAGCCGCAGCCGAAGGCGTTGACGTAATAGAATTTACCGTGGCTCCGCAGGTAACGCCAAAAGTGGGCGAACTGCCTTACCACGAATGGTTTATAGAATTTGGCAAAGAGCCAGCCGATATAAAGGCGTTCGCCCTGAAAGTAGATGCCGCATTGCAGAAGAAAAATATTTACTATTTCGACCTAATAGAGGGTAACATTTTGCAGCCGTTGATAGTCAATAGGCTAAAAAAGGATACCTTTATAAGCTATATGCGCAGCCAGGGTAAGCTTGGGGGGCAAAACAAAGTGCCGAGGCTATCAAACGACAGGAAAATAGCAGACGAGTTAGTTTCATATATCATAAATTAAACACCAATCGTCATTATAAGGAACGAAGCAATCTCCCGGCTATGCATACCGGATCTGCTTATTTAGAGATTGCTTCGTTCCTCGCAATGACGTGTACAATAGATATTGTAATTGAGTACTCCAATTAAAAACATTGCCATACTCGGCTCTACCGGTAGCATAGGCACGCAAACGCTGGATGTTATTAAAGATAACCCCGGCCTTTTCCGTGCGTTTATGATAACCGGATACACTAACGCCTATCTGCTAATACAGCAGGCTATAGCATTCGTGCCGGAATATGTCATCATATGCGATGAAAGCAAATATGCCGAAGTAAAGGCTGCCCTTGCCCATCTGCCTGTTAAAGTATTGACAGGATACCAGGCCATAAAAGATATGGTTACCCATCCGGATATCCATATCGTACTAACGGCCATGGTTGGCTTCGCCGGACTGGAACCCACCATCAATGCCATAAAGGCGGGCAAAGACATAGCGTTGGCCAACAAAGAAACGCTGGTAGTAGCCGGCGAACTGATTACCGGCCTTGCCAAAGAACATAACGTAAAGATATTACCGGTAGATAGCGAGCACTCTGCCATATTCCAGTGCCTGGCGGGCGAAGAGAACAACCCAATAGAGAAGATAATCCTTACCGCATCAGGCGGGCCTTTCCGGGGCAAAACCACGGAGTTTTTGGCCGGCGTTACGCGCGAGCATGCCCTTAAGCACCCTAACTGGGTAATGGGTGCTAAAATAACTATCGACTCGGCATCGTTAATGAACAAAGGCCTTGAGGTAATTGAGGCTAAGTGGCTTTTCGGTTTGGAGGCAGAGCAGATAGATGTTATCGTACACCCGCAATCTATTATCCACTCGCTGGTGCAATTCGAGGATGGCTCTATAAAGGCGCAGATGGGCCTGCCCGATATGAAGCTGCCGATACAATACGCCCTCTCCTACCCAAACCGCATCAAAAACAATTTCAAGCGTTTCGATTTTGTGGACTACCCCAACCTCACGTTCGAGAAAGCGGATATAAACACCTTCCGTAACCTGAAGATGGCCTACGAGGCGCTGGACCGCAAGGGGAATATGCCCTGCATCGTAAATGCGGCCAATGAGGTAGCGGTGGCAGCTTTCCTGAATAATGATACCGGCTTTTTGGCAATGAGCGATATTATAGAAACCTGCATGGCCAAGATGGCTTACATAGCGCAACCCACGCTTGCCGACTATTTGAATACCGATAAAGAAACACGCATATTTGCGCAAAATTTAATAATGCAAATGCCGTTAAAGGCATACGATCTTAACGAGAAATAACAACGAATGGATATATTGATTATGGTGGGCCAAC
Organism: Mucilaginibacter sp. P2_D11; assembly: GCF_056404435.1. Classification (NCBI taxonomy): domain Bacteria; kingdom Pseudomonadati; phylum Bacteroidota; class Sphingobacteriia; order Sphingobacteriales; family Sphingobacteriaceae; genus Mucilaginibacter; species Mucilaginibacter sp. P2_D11. Next base: position 113,442 of record NZ_JBFUEA010000005.1, on the reverse strand, counting down.
TGATACTTGGTCTTTCGATTTTAGTGATACTGCACGAATTTGGGCATTTTATAGCAGCCCGCGCCTTTGGGATAAGAGTAGAGAAGTTTTACCTGTTCTTTGATGCATGGAATTTCAGCCTTTTTAAATTTAACTATAAAGGCGTTGAATACGGTATAGGCTGGCTGCCCCTTGGCGGCTACGTAAAAATATCGGGGATGATAGATGAATCGATGGATACCGACCAGTTGGCCGGCCCGCCGCAGCCCCACGAGTTTCGTTCTAAACCGGCCTGGCAGCGCCTCATCGTAATGCTTGGCGGTATTATCGTAAACATTATCGTAGGCATATTTATATTTTGGATGCTGGTATTTAAATACGGCGAAACTTATACGCCTAACGCCAATGCCAAATACGGTATAGTGCCGGGCGTTATCGGCAAGAAAATAGGTTTGCGGGCGGGTGATAAAATCCCCACTATAAACGGCAAAACAGTAGAGCGCTTCGACGACTTGAGCAACTCTAAAGTGCTGCTGGATAACACAGTATTGAACGTAGAGCGTGGTACCGAGCATTTGGATATCAAGGTGCCGTCGACTATCCTGAACGACCTTTCTGACGATGGCATCGAGGATTTTATAAGCCGTGCGCCGCGCAGCAAGTTCAGCGTCGATTCGGTTTTCGGCGATTCTAAAAAAGCCGGACTGCAAAAGGGCGATAGCATACTAGCCGTAAACAGCAAGCCCGTGCAATTCTTCGATGAGTTCCAGGCTCTTTTGCAAGCAAACAAAAACAAGCAGGTACAGCTTTCGGTAAAAAGGAAAGATACTACCGTAGCCATAACTGCCAAAGTTGACAGTACCGGGCGCATTGGTTTTTACCGCCCCAAAAAGGAAGTGTTAGGTAACCTGGTTACCGCTAAATACAGTTTTTTTGCTTCGTTGCCTATTGGGGCCGCCAAAGCATGGGATATGTTCGCGAGCAATGCCAAGGGCATCAAAAAAATATTCTCGGGACAGGTGAAGGCCACCAAGGCAGTATCCAGCCCGATACGCATAGCGCAGATGTTTGGTGGTACCATCGATTGGATACGCTTCTGGACGCTCGTTGGCTTCCTCTCGATGGTGCTGGCGCTCACCAACCTGCTGCCGATACCGGGGCTGGATGGCGGGCACACGGTCTTCCTCCTCATAGAGATGGTAAAAGGTAAACCGCTAAGCGATAAATTTTTAGAACGTGCGCAGATCGTGGGTTTCGTATTGCTGATATCCCTGATGGTCTTCGCTTTCGGTAATGATATCTTCAGGATATTTACGAAGCATAAATAGGCTTTGTGTTTTTAACCACAAAGCGTACAAAGGTTTAAATACAAAGGCCACAAAGAAAAAACTTTGTGGCCTTGTGCTTACAAATACGCAGATACTTCGTGTGCTTTGTGGTTAAATAGAAAACCCTACCCCGGCATTTTATATAGCTTTATCAAATTACAGCCTGGTTTTCGGTGTAGAATTGCAGGGCCTTCTCCTGGTCGTCTACTAAAATACTGGTTACCGTAATCTTCATAAAGTATAATTATGCTGATGCTAAAGTATCTGTGTTGGTTTTCTTTTTCAGGATCAATGCGGTAATGGCCGAAACGATAAGCCCTACGGGAAAAATTTCCATATACGTGTATCCCGCAAATATGAAAGGGTTGTTGTACGATATTGCGTCGGCACGGTATTCTTTAGTTTTCCGGGCAATTTCAACAGCTGTGGCGCCACTGCTTTGCAAGGCATTAATTTTGCCCGCAGTATATCTTTCCATAAAATCGGGCATGTAAAAATGGTATTCGACCGCCCAGGCAATTAAGTACATGGTAGAACAGATGAGGCTGATGAGCAGGCCTATCTTGAAGGCTTTGCCAAAGCTAATAACGCCGCCGTCGTACTTATCCCGCTGATTCTTTACTGCTACGAATATCAGCGAGAAAGCCAGCAGCATGGCCGAATAGCCCACCACCATACTGCCGCCCGAGTGCCCCGGCTGGTAACAATAAGCCATACTGCCTGTCATAAAAACGGATATCAGCAAGCCGCTTATCAATCCAAATACCCATACGTTCTTTTTCATGTGTTCTATGTTTTAAAGTTTATGGCTCAAAGGTGTGGGTTCGGCTTATCTTTCCCCTCATACTTTAGGGTGATTTTGGCCATATCAGCCCTATTCATGCTAAAGTACTACAGCCGGTCAGGGTATAAGGCTAAGCCGTTTGGCCTTTTCTATGGCCTGCGTGCGCCTCTCCACTTCCAGTTTTTCGAACACTTTGGATGAATGCGTTTTGATGGTATTTAAAGATACGAACAGCTTCTCGGCAATTTGCTGGTTGCTCAGTCCGCCGGCCATCAGTTCAAGCACTTCCAGTTCGCGGCGGCTCATGCCGGTTTCGTTAAAAGCGCGTTCATCGAAAACGAATGTAGTAGTGTTTACGATGACCTGCTTTTCTACTGTGATGATTTTGGGTTTGCTCAGTTTGAGGGCCAGCCAAATGCCCAGGCCGGTAAAAATAAAGGCTACGATGCCCGCGTAGATCTCGAAAGCATGATCCAATATGATGAACTGCCACTCCAGCCATTTCATCAACAGCAATAAAGCCGCAAGCGATACGCCGTACAGGATAACGGAACGGTGTTTGGCCCAGAAGCTTATTGCCATACGATTTTGCATTGGTAGTTTAAAAGTATAAAAATGCCGGGGAATTACGGGATGGATACTGCGGAAAATTATAATGCCTCAGGCATCGATAGCCGGTTTGTTTTGCGTCACCTTTTGGAACCGCGACTTGATGCGCAAGAAGTACCGATCTAACTCATAGTACGAAAGGGATGCCAATCGGTGTTTTGGAAACCCTGCAGGCCTTTATGGAGTTGTATGTGCGATAGTACCACCCTCAGGGCGGCAATAGCCCTCAGCCCATCCAGATTTGGGACGTAAACGTAAGTTTTTTTTAATGTTTGGGGTGCCGTATCGCCCATTAAACAGGGGTTGTAGTATTTTAGGTTTGCAAGCCAACCTCTAACGTGGCCGTAAAATTATTGGTACAGGTTGCTATATCAAATTCGTATTCGAACGCCAGGCATGCCCGGGTGATGATCATCAGCCCAAAATGTTCGGGCAGGTTGTATAACGCATTGGCGGCCGGTTTTGTGATTTCTTGTATAAAAAACCTTACGCGGCAACCATTGGCTAATTGCGCTTTCAGGGTGTAGGTATCGTCGCCATAAATAGTAAGGCTGTGCCCGCCCTGGTGATTGCCCGGCAAAGGCCATTTGTATAACAAACCGTCGCATTGCAGGGCCAAGGTTTCACCAATATCGGTTTTTTTGATGATAATTTTGTCTTCTGTTGCAATTACCTCCAGCATACTTTCGGTCGTGCCGCCGTGTTTGATGGCATTGGTGAGCAATTCTATCAGTACCATGCGGGCCTTTTGCTCGGTCGGTTCATCTATGTTCACCTCGCTCTTAATGAAGCCCAGTATCTCCATCACCAAGGGGTAAAGCTGCTCCGCTGTGTTGCCGAAAACGAATTTGCGAGCTTCCAGGGTGTTCATGTTAATTGGCGCGGTTTTGTAAGGCTTCTGCTGCCGTGCCATATATCCTGAACGCCTTATCCAGCCGTATCAACTGGAAAAGCCCCAGTACATCCTTATTGAGACCGCATACTACGATATCGGCCTTGTTGGCCATGGCATGCTTAAGTGCCGATACCAGCGCGCCCAAAAATGAGCTATCTACATACACCACCTGTTCCAAATCTACCGCTACATATTTGGCACCGCCATCTATCAGCGCAAGCAGCTCTGCCTTAAAAGCGTCGGCTATAGTTAAGTTGGCTTCTTTTACCTGTACGCCTGCCGTTGCGGCATCTGCATACCATTGGGTCTTCAATATCATCCTGCTGTTTTTTGTAAATATATTAAGCTGCAATCGTCCACCTGGTTGTTTACCTTTTCGGCCAGGAATGTGCTTTTCTTGAACTCGCCAAATGGCCTGCCTAAATAAGGCAATAGCGCCTCCTCGAAGGCTACATAATCCGTTTTTTTACCATCGGGCGTTTCGGTATCAATCAGGCCGTCCGTGAAGATAAATAGCTGGTCGCCGGGATTTAGTTCAAGTAATATCTCGTCGAAATCTCCATCGGGCATCAAGCCAAGCAGCATACCAGCCGAGCGTACCTGCGATAGCTCTTTTTCCGCGCTCTTATAATAAAGCAGGGGCAGATCGCCCGCGCCCGAGTATTTAAGCGTCCCTGCCTCGCTATCCAGCAGCACGAGGGATAAGCTCGAAAGTACATCACTCACTACGGGATCGTGATATACCACAACATTTATTTTTTGCAGGATGCTTTTGGTAGAGAAATTTCCTTCGGTAATGCAAATACGCACCGCCGCGCGGATATAGCTCAGGAAACCGAAGGAGAAGTACCAGGCACCCCACTTCTTCCCCATCACGTCGCCCAGTACTATAAAGGTGTATTGCTCGTCTATCTTAATGAAATCTATAAAATCCCCCCCCGGATAATTTTGGAAAGGTTTATGCCAAAAATCCGCCTCGAATCCCTTCATCCCGGGTAATGCCTTTGGCACCGAATGCAGGTTGAGTGCCATAGCCGCCTTGCTCAGCTCTTTAAGCGCACGTTCGTGCTGCTCGCGCACGGTATTCAGGAAATTGTTGATTTTACTTACGACTACTGCTACGGGCGTATCTTTCAGTATATAATCAACGGCATCCAGGTTTATGCCCTGCAGCATCACCTGGTTATCCACCTCGCTGCTCAGGAACATAAAAGGGATATCGCTGTAAGCGGCATCACCAAGCAACTGCTGGCGGAATTGGAAGCCATTCACTTCGGGCATGTGGTAGTCAGACAGGATAATATCCGGCCGTTGTTGTTGCAGCATTTGGGTGGCCTGCTGTGCCGAAGTTGCCTTCATGCATTCGAAACCCTCTTTGCTCAGTGCGCGGCCCATCATCTCCAGCACCAGCGGGTTATCATCAACCAATAATATTTTTTTGGATGCAGGCATTTGGGTGGCTTATGCGCCCGGCTTTTTAATAACCGAGCTAAGGAACAAATATACGCCCGTAAATATGATAAGCAGCGATATGATATCCATTAGGGTAACCCCATCGTTGGGATTGAAATAAAATACCGTGAACATTTCGAAGTACGGCGGCGCGGGCATAATAATCATGGCCATGCCGAGCGTTATCATGATGATTCCGATGATAATCACCACCATTTTTTTGACACGTTCGCGGGTGATGTACTTCCTGGTAACCTCGCTATCCAGTTGATGCTGCGAAAGCAGGTACTCGAAACTGTTGAGCAGTTCCAACCTGTCCTGGCTGGTATCAATGTCTTTAAAAGCCTCTATCTTTTGAGGCAGCGATGCCGCATCGAAAGCGTTGATAACTTTCTGCTGTATGGCTTTCATGCGGTCAACATCCATCCCTCCTTTGCTCAGCAAAAGTACCAGTTCTTCTGCCTTGGTCTCCAGCAGGTCTGCGTCATTCATCAATTGATTATCCACCAAAGTATTTTTTACTTATAAAATGCCCAACTTTTGCTAATATTATAGCGTAAAACACACAACAAAACAATTGCATGAAAAGGGTTTCCGTAGTTACCATCAATTTCAACCAGGATAAGATAACAGAAGAACTGTTGGATTCTATCGCCGAAACCAATACCTACGAAAACCTGGAGGTAATCGTGGTAGATAACGGCAGCACCGTGAACCCTATACCAAAATGGGCACCAAAATATCCTACTGTGAAGTTTATACGTTCAGAAGTGAATTTGGGTTTCTCGGGCGGTAATAATAATGGCATAAAACCCGCCACCGGCGATTATTATTTTTTGGTGAACAACGATACCGAATTTTCGCCCGGACTGGTGCAGAAGTTGGTCGACGTACTGGATACGCACCCCGGGGTGGGCATCATATCGCCAAAGTTGGTTTACGATTTCGACCGGAGCCTGATCCAGTACATGGGCTTTACCCTGGTTGATTATTATACCTGCCGCAACCGTGCCATTGGCAAAGGCGAAAAAGACACCGGCCAATACGATAACTTTTTGGGCCAGACAGGCTACTGCCACGGCGGCGCCATGATGGTGAAGCGCGAAACCTGCGAAAAAGCCGGACTGATGGCCGATAACTTCTTTATCTACTACGAAGAGGTAGATTGGGGTGAGCGCATCAACAAATCGGGCTACCAGGCCTGGGTACACGGCGGCGCGGTTATCTATCACAAAGAATCGATGACGGTGGGCAAGAACAGCCCGTTTAAGGAATATTTCATGAACCGCAACCGCATCCTTTTCATCCGCCACAATGCGCCTGCCTTTAAGGCCTTTGTATTTTATATCTACTTTGTGCTGATGGTGGTACCGCGCAATATCATCACTTACATCAAAGAGAAGCGTTATAATTTCATCGGCATACTTTTCCGCGCGGTTTGGTGGAACATCACCCACAAAAAAACCAGTACCGAATTAGGCTACACCATAAATAAAGTTTCATGAAAATCGCATTCTGGCTCAGCCTGTTTATTGCCTTTTACACCTTTGTGGGTTACGGCATATTGCTGCTTATCATCATCAAGATAAAACGGGCCGTAAAAGGCCGCAAAGTGCCAACTGATATCGCCGACGAACTGCTGCCCTATTGCACCCTGGTGGTCGCAGCTTATAACGAGGAGCATTTTATAAGCGAAAAGATTGCCAACAGCCTTGCCCTGAACTATCCCGCAGGCAAGCTGAAGCTGGTTTTCGTTACGGATGGCTCATCTGACCGTACCGCCGAAATCATAGGCCAATACCCGCAGATACAACTTTTGCACCGCCCGGGGCGTGCAGGCAAGATTGCCGCCGTGCACCGCGCCATGGAATACGTAGATACCGAATCTGTAGTTTTTACTGATGCCAACACCTTTTTGAATTCCGAAGCCATCAGGAAGATATGCAGGCATTACGCCGACCCTACCGTGGGGAGCGTTGCAGGTGAAAAACGCGTACAGATTGATGCTAACGCCGATGCCAGCGCCGCCGGCGAAGGTTTTTACTGGAAGTACGAATCGGCCCTGAAGAAGTGGGATTCGGAACTGTACTCGGTAGTAGGTGCTGCCGGGGAATTATTCAGCGTGAGGCGTAGCCTGTACCAGGATGTGCCGCCCGATACTGTGCTGGATGATTTTATGATTTCGATGCTGATAGCAGCTAAAGGCTACCGCATTATTTACGAACCGGAGGCCTACGCATTGGAAACCGCATCTGAAAACGTTGCCGAAGAACTTAAACGCAAGATACGTATAGCCGCAGGCGGCATGCAATCTATCCTGAGGCTGAGGCCCCTCCTGTTCTCGTTTAAATACCCTCTGCTATCCTTTCAATACGTGAGCCATCGCGTGCTACGTTGGACGGTTACGCCTTTCTTTTTGATATTAGCCCTTGTCACCAACTTTGCGCTTGCTTTTGCGGGGCAAGGCATCATTTACCAGCTTCTATTTGCGGGGCAGGTGTTCTTTTACCTGCTGGCCTTTCTAGGCTTTATTATGGAGAAAAGGCATATCCGCGTAAAGGCCCTGTTCGTCCCGTATTACTTCTGCGTAATGAACTATGCCGTGCTGGCGGGCATTATCCGTTACTTCACCAAAAAGCAAAGCTCCGTTTGGGAAAAAGCGCAGCGGAAGATGTAGGAACTGGTGAGTGGTGCACTAAACCCAAATTCAGTAACTATTCAGTAATCCATTATTCGGTCTTCATCTACGCCTATTCCAATACTTCGTATATGGTAACGGGTTTGGCTTTGTTCTTGAGGTTTACTTCGCCTATTTTTTCGCAGCTGAACGATTCCTTGGCTTTATGGAAAGTTTCTTCGGAGATGATAATCTGCCCTGCTTTTGCCGCCGACTGCAGGCGTTGCGCCAAATTTACGGCATCACCTATAACGGTATAATCCAGGCGCTTTAAAGAAGCCGAGCCGATATTGCCCGATATCACCTCGCCCGCATTGATGCCAATGGCAATCTGTGGCCGGTATTCTTTGTCGCCGGCGTGTACGGAATCCATACCAGCTATATGGGCGCGGGCAGCGAGGGCGGCATCAATAGCCCTATCCAAATGGTAGTTGCCACGGAAAACGGCCATTACGGCATCGCCCATAAATTTATCCACGTGCCCGCCCTGCGCCACAATCTCTTTTACGATATGATCGAACAGGTTATTGATGAGCGTTACCACTGTATTGGCCGGTACGTTCTCGGTAATGGCGGTAAAGCCGCACACATCAACGAACATAATGGTGGCATCGATGGTTTCGTTCTTTAGCAGGCTGCTTTCAAATTCCTTGTGCGTCATAAAGTTCAGCACGTTCTCATCCACGTACATCTTCAGGATGTTGTTCTCTTTGATAGCTTTGATGGTTTCCTGTAATTGTTTCACATGGAGAATGGTTTTCTCCATCGTCAGGTCCAGGTCCTCAAAATCAACGGGTTTAGTTATAAAATCAAAGGCGCCACGGTTCATGGCCACACGTATATTTTGCATATCGCCATATGCCGATACCACCACCGCCTTTACCATAGGGTTTGCCTCGGGCAATCGGCTTAACAGGGTAAGCCCATCCATTATGGGCATGTTGATATCGCTGAGGATAATATCCAGGTCGGGATGCTCCTTTATTCTTTCCAGGGCCTCTTCGCCGTTTTGCGCGAATACGAATTCGTAGATATTCTCCCTTATCTTTTTCCTGAACTTTTGTTTTACCAGTAGTTCCAGGTCAGCCTCGTCATCTACCACTAATATCTTGGCCATTATTGCTCGGTATAGGTTTTTAGTTTTTCTTTCAATAGGTTAAAATCCAATGGCTTGGTTAAAAAGTCGTTAGCGCCTTTTTCCATAGCCTGGCGGTGGTTCTCTTCGTCGCCGTAGGCGGTTATCATCATTACCACGGGCGGCGGCGGACTGTGAAAATCCTCGCGGATATGGCCAAGCAGCTCGATACCGCTCATACCGGGCATATTGATATCGCTGAGGATAAGCACCACCTCAGACTGCTTCTGATGCAGGTAATTTAACGCCTCTTCGCCCGACTGGGCAAAACTGAACTCTATCTCACTATTACGTATTTCTTTACGGAAACGCTGCAGAAAAAGCGGCTGCACGTCCGCTTCATCGTCTACTACCAATATCTTCATAAGCTTTGTAAATATAGCTGTTTTAAGTTGTAGCCGGGATGTAAATTGTAAATTCTGTGTATTCCCCCTCTTTACTTTCTATCTCAATTTTGCCACCATGTGCTTTCACAATAATATCATAGCTGAGCGATAAACCAAGCCCGGTACCTTCGCCTGTTGGCTTGGTGGTGAAGAAAGGCTGCAATATCTTATCCTTGATATTTTCCGGGATGCCGGTGCCGTTATCACGGACAACAACTACAGCCCCCCGACCTCCGTTGGCTAACGGAGGAGCGAATGTTCTGATAGATATGGCCGGTTTATAGTCGGATAGTGCAGTTTTCTGCTTTTGCTGAACCGCGTAGAACGCGTTTGTGAACAGGTTGAGTAATACCCTGCCGATATCCTGCGGTACAACATTTACCGGCGGCAGGTTTTGATCAAAATCGGTTATCAATTCGGCGTTGAATGTTTTATCCCGTGCCCTTAGCCCGTGGTAGGCCAGGCGCAGGTACTCCTCTGCCAGTTTATTAATATCGGCAAGTTCTTTTGCGCCACCTGTAGCACGGCTATGCTGCAGCATGCCTTTTACGATGCCATCGGCGCGTTTGCCGTGGTGCAATATTTTTACCAGGTTTTGTTTTACATCGCCGGCAATGGCAATGGCTTCGTTTTTATCGCCGTTGGTAAGTTCTACTTCCAATTCATCCAGCAGCTCCACGCTTACTTCAGAGAAGTTATTGACGAAGTTGAGCGGGTTTTGTATCTCGTGCGCTATGCCGGCGGTAAGCTCGCCCAGCGACGCCATTTTTTCGGACTGCACCAACTGGGTCTGCGTCTGCTTCAGGTTGGTAAGAGATTGGTGCAGCTCGGCGGTGCGTTCGATGACCTGCTGCTCCAGCTCTACTTTCTGCGAGGCAATCAGATCCAGGCGTTCGGCCTCGTGTTCACGGGCCAGTACCTCGCGTTCCAGGGCCTCCTGCAAGATTTGCTTTTGCAAGATTTGAAAACGCTGGATCATCTTCCACAGAAACAATATTACCAACCAGTAAAAGCAAAGCAGGGTGATATCACCGCCATAAGTATGCACAAATATCACAAAGCGGTTGTTTGCACCCGCGCCTGTACCGTAAATAATATCAGCAATGAGGTAAACAATGCCAATAAACAAAAATGGCAGCGCGGTAACCAATTTAAATACCTTTTCCTCTTTGCTTTTGAATAAGCTAAATGAGAGTATAACAAACGCGTTTACAATAAATAAAGCTACTATGCTAGCCAAAACTCCCGATAATGCGATATTCGTTATAATTGAAGGAAATAGCATATTAATAGCCGATACAAATATGCAATAGCTAAGGTAATTGCTCACCTTATACCAACGCGGGTAGAGCATTGTAGCCTTGTAAAATACCGAAAGGAATTTCCATAGAAAAAGCCCACAAAACGACGCGAGAACGAAATTGAACCGCGACAGCACCGGAATTTCCTTAAAAAAGACATCGTACAACGGGTAATTACCCGCCAGCAGCGAGTAAAAAAAGCCAAAAAGAGCAAAGTACAAATGTACCTTTTCGCGGCTTACGCTGTAAAAAAACAGGTTTACAAGTGATGCGAGTATGAGAATACCGCACAGGAATGAGATGATGCTTACATCTTTTAAGCGGTCCTCGTAAAAATCCAAAGCGTCGCGTTGTTCGTTTTTCAATAATTTAAAAACAACGTCTACGCTAATTCGCCTGTCTAATTTAAAATCGATGTACTGCCGCTCAAAAAAAGTTATTTGCTCACCCGGCTGCATGGTGTAAACCACCTGCCTGAACCGTTTTAAACCCGAACGCTGCGACCATGGCACATCATACCCGGTAGTTTTTTGGGTTACAATACCCATGCTATCGATACCAAAAACGTCTAACCGCGACATCGAACCAATTAAGGCCACATTCACAGGCTTGCCAAGCGTATTTTTAAAACTGAATTTACACCAATAAACTTTCGTGTTAAAATCTTTTATGCGGAAGCCATCGGTTTTATTGGGCTTAAACTGCATCGCACTAACCTGTTTAAAGCTTAGTTTTCCTGATGGGTCTGGCAGCATTTGATAGTTCTGGTCCTCCAACCCGGTAAAACTTGCGCTATCGGTTTTTACCAGATAAACCTGGGGCAACACTGTTTGGGCCCGCAACGCCGGAGACAAGAAAACAAAAAGCAAGCATACCAGGTAAAATTTCCTCATGGGCCGGTGCAGGTTTAAAGCGGTAATTTGATGATAAAGGTGGTGTACTCCCCCTCAACCGATTCGATATCTATTTGCCCGCCATGCGCTTTCACGATGATATCGTAACTTAAAGACAGGCCAAGCCCGGTACCTTGGCCGGTTGGTTTTGTGGTGAAGAAGGGTTGCAATATTTTGTCCTTAATTTCCTCGGGGATGCCGGTACCATTATCCTTCACCCTTATTTCTATTTCCTTGCCTTTTGTAGCCGTGCTTACTTCAACGGTAGGCTTAAAGCCTGCTGCGCCGGCTTTTTGTTTTTGCTGCACCGCGTAAAAAGCATTGTTGAACATATTGAGCAACACCCTGCCCACATCCTGCGGAACGATGTTCACTATCGGCAAGGCCGCATCGAAATGCGTGACGAGCTCGGCATTGAAGCTTTTGTCTTTAGCGCGCAATCCGTGATAGGCCAGGCGCAGGTATTCATCGGCCAGGTTGTTGAGGTTGGTGGGCTCCTGCACGTCGCTGCTGGCGCGGCTGTGCTGCAGCATGCCTTTTACTATGCCATCGGCGCGTTTGCCGTGGTGGCGTATCTTCTCCAGGTTTTGTTTAATGTCGTTAGCAATGGCCATTGCTTCTTCAGTATCGCCTTTGGCTAGCTCCTCTCCCATCTCATCTATCAGTTCCATACTCACCTCGCTAAAGTTGTTCACGAAGTTGAGCGGGTTCTGTATCTCGTGCGCAATGCCGGCAGTAAGTTCGCCCAGCGACGCCAGTTTTTCTGATTGTATCAGTTGCTGCTGGGTGGTTTGCAGTAGCTTTACGGCTTCCTGCAGTTCATCTTTTTGCCTGGTTAGCTCGGCGGTACGCTCGGCGACCAGTTTATCTAAAATTACGTTCTGCTGGTTAACAGCCCGGAATTCCTCCTCCTGTTTCTTTGAACTTGCCCAGCGCGCGAATATCCAGGAGAATGCAAGCAGCAGTATGATATTGAAAGCCGATTCGTGTTTATCTACAAACGTTGGCGAAATGAATTCTATGATACCTTCTAAAAAAGCAACGATAACCAGCGGATAATGCGCTTCTATGTAAAAGCGCATCATTTTGAAATCATCTTCCCGGGTTAAATATATAAGCAAACTAACAAGCAGAGCATCACCCAAAAGTAAATCATAAGGCGATTCCATCTTGTCGACCACAACGCCAAACAATATCCAAATAAACACACTGGCCAAATTGATTATGGTGATCCACTTGGCTTTTAGCGGTGTGAATTTGATTACTTTACGTACCCGCGTTATCAATAAAAACGCTGCGAAAAAGAGGAAGAAATGCATGCTTTGCAGAATAGATTAAGTGATGGCTTAAAGATAATATTTTAAGCAAAAGATTGCGCAACATGGCGCATAAAATGCCGGATTGGATTGCAATGACCTATTTGATAATCCTGGCCTATTCGTTCGGTTACATCGGCAGCCTGGGCGTGTGTAGCAGCTTAGCGTATGCCCTTACGGATACGGCTTAAGGAAGTTGGCGTAACGCCGATGAACGATGCCAGATATTTCTGTGGTATTTTTTGCAGGTAAGGCGGCTTGGCCATCAGGTCGAGGTAGCGTTTTTCAGCACTATCGCGCTGTAGCGCCGTAAAGCGGTCGATAAGGTTAAGCACGGCATCCTCCCAAAACTTGCGCATCATTTCCTGCATGGTGGGAAACCGGGCGTAAAGCGTTTCCAGCTCGGCCTTGGGCAGGTACCAGATGGTGCTATCCTCTATGGCCTGCAAAAAGTAGTTGGAGGGCTTATCGCTAATGAAGCTATAGATATCGATGGCCGAAGAATCGGGGAAAGCAAACCATACAGAAATTTCTACATCATCATCCATATAATACAAACGCAGACAGCCCTCCTGCACAAAAACCAGATGCTGACATACTTCGCCTTCGCGAAGCAGGAAATCGTTTTTGGCAACCTTGCGCTCCTTAAACCGGCTTACGATATCGCTCAGCTCCGCCTCTGGAAAGGTGGCATAGCTGCTGATATACTGTTTTAATTCGTCGGTCATGTTGGCGGTAAATTGATGGCTGCTAATTTCAATAAAAAAATCATTCCGGCGTGGAATTATTACATTTATTGGCATGAGGTAATTTTGCAAGGCCCACTTACTGCAACAATTCAACATTTATATAATTTTAACTAAATTTGAGTGTGGAAAAGAAAAAGCAAACACTTGACGAAGCCGAAATTGAACTGCTGAAAGAGGGTTTAAAACGCAGCCATAAAGAACGCTTTGAAATGGCCACCCGCCTATATAAAATACAGCAAACCATGAATAAGGCTGTGGTTACGCATAAACCGTTTAACTTTCACCTGCCCTGCACAGATACCGGTTATAAAAACGATTAGAACTTGCACAGGTACTTCACGGTAGCGTACTTAAAGGCAATCTACAATTTTATCCCTGCAATCTTCTTCTCCATCACTTCCCTATCCCCTTTCGATTTCGCCAACGTCAGCGCGGTTTTTAAATGCTCCACCGCCTTGCCATTCTCTACATCCGTGTACAACTCGCCAAGCAGCGAGTGGTACAAGTGGTTGCCGGTAAGGCCCAGTTTCTCGGCTTCCGCTATAGCTTCCTGTTTGCCGTTGGCCTTGGCTAGCGCATAGGTACGGTTCAGCGCGGCCATGGGCGAATATTGGAGAATCAAAAGCTGGTTATAAAGCTGCAATATGGTTTCCCATTTTTCGGCACTATCGGCTTTAATGGTGTGCCAGTAGGCTATGCCGGCTTCCAGGTGGTATTTGCTTATGGTGTCCCCCTCCCAGCTTAGCTGCATAAAATATTCGCCTTGCTTTACCAGTTCGGCATCCCAAAGGTTCTCGTCCTGATCGTGATAGAGCACGGTTTCGCCGTTTTGACCCAGCCGTGCCTCAAAGCGCGAGGCGTGGAAGCTCATGAGTGCCAGCAGGGCGTACACGGCAGGCTTGTTGGTTGCCCGGTCGCCGGTGAGCAGGTGAGTAAGCCGCATAGCCTCCAACGATACGTCCTTCCGTAGGGTAACATCGCGGGCCTGCGAGTAATAGCCCTCATTAAAAAGCAGGTAAAGGGTTGCCAGCACGGTATCCAGCCGCTGATTAATCTCGGTTTCGCCGGGCAGCTCTATCTTTACGTTAAGTTCGCGAAGCTTCTCCTTGGCCCTGTGAAGCCGTTTGTTGATGGTTTCTTTGTTGCTTAAGAAGGCAGCAGCAATCTCATCTATGCCGAAACCGCAGAGTATGCGCAGCGAGAGGCCTATCTGCGCTTCGGGCGGTATAGCGGGGTGGCAAATAGCAAACATCATCTGCAACTGGCTATCCTTGATGTTCTGGTCGGAGAGGTCGATATCGGGCTCCTGCAATTCCGATGTGGCGCGCTGCACTTGCTGCACTATTTTATTGTGGTAAAGCGTATCGCGCTTAAGGTAATCTTTGGCTTTGTTTTTGGCCACGGTGTACAGCCAGGCTACCGGGTTTTCGGGCAGGCCGCGCAGGCCCCATAGTTCTGAGGCGTGCAGGAAGGTGTCGCTGGCAACATCTTCCGCAATTTCTATCTTATCGATGCCGAAAAGCTTACATAGCACCGCCGTTATCTTGCGGTACTCGGTACGGAACAGGTGCGGTATGAGTTCTTGTTGCTGCATAAATAATGTTAGAATCAGAATTTACAGAATTTTAGAATTCACAGGATGCAAATGATAGCGGCCCGACAATTTGATTTTCGACAAAGCGCCTGTTAATGTTCTGTTCATTCTGAAATCCTGTAAATTCTGATTCAGACAGTTACGAAACGGCCATAACGCCAATTTCGCGTACCTCTACGCTGCCGCCAACCAAAAATATGGGGCAACCCTTGGCAATTTCCGTAGCCTCTTCAATGGTTTCGGTTTTGATGATGGAGTAACCGGCAATAGCTTCCTTTATTTCCATATAGGGCCCATCGGTAACTACGTCGCCGGGTTTTACCACGCGCGCTTCGGTATTGAGGCGATTGCCGCGGTCAACCAGTTTGTTTTGGGCGGCAATGCTGCCTACCCAGTCCATCCATTTTTTGGTCATTGCCTGCATTTCTTCAGGAGATGAGGTTGGTACGGGCGAAAAGTTGCTCCGGTAAACAAGAAGGAAATCTTTCATGATGCTTTTAGTTTAATTGTTAAAAACCGAATGACGATTGGCAATGCCGGTATTGGACAAACCTTTGTAAAATATCTTATTTTTCTGCGCAGCGTTTTTGCTGCTTAAACATACAGTTTTTTCCGTCAGTAAAGCCACAAAGTGTTCCACTTTGAATGCGGAACACTATTTTTCAAATAGCTATTGATTATCAAATAGTTGCGTATTTTTAGTGGGACACTTTGGAACATCCCCATTGTTTAAGTAAACTATGCAATAAATTCAACATTAGATACTTAAATAAAAACAGCAAAAACGAGCAAAACACTTTTTTGGCCGAAAGTGAAACACTTTTTGACCGAAAGTGGAAAACTTTGGAAACACCAATTCGCGAGGGGTTAATGTCTGATCCTGCATTGAGTTTACCCTTTTAGCGATTAATCCTGATGTGGGTTTACACCGAATGCAAGCATGCTCTTCTCCAACCCGGCGACCCAAAACCATAAAGCCTTCCTGCTTACATTTTATATTGCTATTATTGTGTTACCTTATAAAAACACCATGGCCCAACAACCGGCAGCAGCGGCGACAACCTCAAAGCCACCGCAAAAGTTACAACATATAGATCAGTTAAGGGGCGTTGCTATTATATTGGTAGTTATTACGCATGTTGCTGTAAATGCTACGCATATCAATGGTTTTGTACAACAGATTCTGTTACTGGGCAGGATTGGCGTGCAACTGTTTTTCTTTTTATCGGCCTATACGCTATGCCTCTCCATGAGCGCGCGGCACGATGGAAACCACGTTTCCAATTTCTATATCCGCAGGTTCCTCAGGATAGCCCCGCTGTATTATGTGGGCATCTTGTTGTATTTTTTACTGGATGTAAACGCGTTGCTTAAACCCCATTATTACCAGCCTCCCGGTGCAGATTATACCGCCTTCAATATCCTCTGCAATATTTTCTTCATCCATGGTTTTGTAGATAAGGCTAACAATACCATCGTGCCCGGCGGCTGGTCCATCGGTACCGAGATGGTATTTTATGTGGTTTTCCCCGCAATATTCGCTTTATTTACCCGCGTAAAAAAGCCTGTTTACTTTATCCTGCCTTTGCTGGCGCTGGTTTTAGCCCACGTTTACGTGGCTGTTTGCTACCTCATCTACCATCAGGAAGTTTTTACCAATCACTTTTTTTATGCCTCTATCTTTAACGAGATGCCTGTGTTTATCATCGGCATCAGTTTCTTCTTCCTCGATAGGCTGAAGGATATCAAGTTCTCTAACATGGTTAGTGCCGTTTGTTTCCTGGGCTTGTTCCTGTTGGCGATGTATCTGCTGTTCACGCTCAAGAATAATATCACCCTGCCTATTTTCATCGCCGGCATTTCGTTCATTTTCCTGTTCTCGCTTTTTAAGCAGGCCCAATTCAAAATCCCGTTGCTTACGCGCATAGGGCAATTGTCTTATTCTATCTACATCTTCCATTTCGTATTCGCCTACACGGTTTCCACCAAAATAAGCAGCGTGCTGGGCCTGCGGGTAAACGTAAACCTTATATTCCTCATCAATCTGGTTCAAGCTATCTTCTTATCGATGCTGGTAGCCATCATCTCCGAAAAACTGGTAGAGAAACCCGGCATCAACCTGGGCAAGGCCTTGATAAAGAGGATTAACGGGCCGAGAACAGAAAAAAATACATAATACCACTCAGGTATCCTATTGAAAAGCACCGCCTAAACCCTATTTTGTGTGCACGAAAGTTTTATGGCAAACAACACCTCCGAAGACCTTTGGCCCATCATAGCCGAATCGAGAAAATTATCTATTGCCTGGAAACATGGGTTCATCAGCTGCACACACATCTTTGTGGCGATGCTGCAACGTAACTGTTTGGCATCCCCCTTTCTGGAGCATTGCGATACCGAATGGTGGACAGAAAAGGTAAAAGCAGCATTTCCCGCAACAGCGAAACAAACTGCTAATGATAAAGTGGCGCTTACTGTAGATGCCGAACGGGCCTGCAAGCATAGCGTCAAAATTGCTGCGTTAGATAACCGCCCGGCTGCCGACACCGTCCATCTGCTGCTGGCATTTTTAAGCTTCGAAAACGACATTAGTAAAACCTTCAGCAAAGCAGGTATTACCATCAGCGATATTACGTCGGCCTATTTCAGCAAGCCCATGGCCAAACTGCCACCTGCTTTAAAGCAAATACGCAACAAGCCTTACAATAAATCGGAACTGTTCTTTTTCCTTTTAACAGGCAAAAAGAGGGAGTTGCTACGCCTCCGGCACAATGCCCATAATTTGTATGCATACCGACAGTATAAAGATTGCAGCGAAGTATGTGCTGTTGCGCTGACCATATTTCCGGGTAACCTGGAATTGAGTGCCCTGCAAATTTATTGTCATATAATGCTGTTAAATTTTGAAGAGTCGGTAACGGGGTTGAAAAAACTGATTGCCGAAAAACCAGACTCCCTCAATAACCGGTTGCTACTATCGTATGTGTACACCATGACCGGGGCTTACGACGAATCGGCCGGAATACTTGATAGTTTATTGCTTGAGGAGCCACAAAACACATTTTTTTTAAATAACCAGGGATTCAATCTGCTGAAGCACGGGCAATTTGAAAAAGCCGCACCGTACTTTGAACGAGCTATAGAAATAGACCCAACGTTTGCATACTCTCTAAATAACCTGGGTTTTGTAAAGTATAAGCTTGGCAATACTGAGGAAGGGCTCGGGCTCATCAACCAATCGCTTGAGCTAGACAAAAGCAATAGTTACGCATACCGCAACAAGGGCCTAATTTATATGGAAAAAGGCAATAAGCCCGATGCCATCAGCAATTTTGAACTGGCTTTAAAATATGGCTTTACCGAAAAATTTGGCCATGAGGTAGAGCAGCTATTGAAAGGACTGATGCGATAGGTTCAGTCGCCACGGCCTACGCTCCACCAAGCTGTTAAACTTTGTTAAATACCCACCCCGCAAATATCCAGAAGAAAATATTTTCGTTTCAGCTAAAATCAAAACGAAAATATCACATTATGAAAACAGCACAAAAATTTGCAGTGGCGGTATTTACCGCGGTATTATTATTCATGGGCGCAAACAGCTTTGCGCAAAGCACGCCGGCCGGCAAGTTCAATTTCAGCATCGGGTTGGATGGTTTGGCCCCTACGGGCAAATTTCAAAAGTATGCTTCAGATTTTGGGTTAGGTATTACGCCGCAGCTGCAATATGGTCTCACCGACAGATTAGGCATAACTTTTACATCGGGGTATTACCGCTTTTTTGCAAAAACGTATTATAATCCCGCAGGAACGATAGACCCTTATAAAACTACCCATCAGGATATGATACCCGTAAAACTGGGACTAAAAGCCTTCATCACAAAAAAATTTTACGTAGGTGCCGAGGTTGGTGCCGGCTTTAGGCTCAATGATGGTATAAGCAACTATATTAACGGGGAGGTAAGACGCGATACCAAACTCATTTTGGCACCAAGCGTTGGTTACGCCACAAAAAATTGGGATTTTAGTATTAGATACGAGAACTTCTCGGGTGGTAGTGCCCACTATGGCACCTTGGGTGCACGGGTGGCTTACGGGTTTGGATTGTAATTATCAAATTGACTTATCTTGAGTGCCTTCCGTCGACTGATGAAGGGCACTTTTTTCCATCGCTCAAAAAACATTCTCAAACCCAAAAACACTTCCAGAATTTAATTATTTTTAGCCTACCCATCTAAAACCAAGCATGATGCTAACCACACAAGAAATCCTTTCCACCCTCGATAATTGCGACGACGAGGGCATGTACAATTTCACCAATCTGGAGCACCCGTATATTTTTACGATTGACAGCAGGCTGAACGTATTCCGCAGCGATGATGGCCGCTGGGCCATGGTTTCAGAAGTGTTGGGCTATAACCCGCGTGGCAGCATCATTGCCCTGGAGATACGCTATTTTGGCAATTGCCTGACTGAACGTATAAGCGAAGATGGCAATAACTACAATTACTATATGGCCTACCCTATCGACTGGGATAACTTCAATGAAACGGTAGAAATAGATTCTTTAAACCCCGATGCAGCATATTGGCTGGTACGCGGGCAGCAGGTACCGTTATCGCATAACCTGCAGGATTACGCCGATGCCGGCATAGAACTAAAAGAATACGAGCCCGGCGAAATAAGTGCCGAAGAAGCCGGCAGGTTGTTGATATTAAAACATGCCGACTTGTTTCGGGCTACTGATGAGGAATTATATGCGTATCTCCCAAAAGATTTAGAGAAAATATTGGTGATAAATGAATGGTATCACCAAACGTTCAGTCAGTCGAAATCGCCCTTTGAAAGCCCAGAAATGTTGGCTCGCTTCGATCAAAGCATCCCCGATGTAAAGGCGATGATCGAACGGGAACTCGCCCAATCTGCCATGATGAACGCAGAGGAATGGGAAAAACGCCCAAGCAGCTACGAAACCTGGCAGCAGATAGCCGAGGTAATCGTAACCGGTGACGCATCTAAATATCAACCTACCCTAGAGCCGAATTCGCACTGGAGCAACTGGCCCGAAGCGGGAGCTTTGTAGCGGCCCAACAATGTCTGAAGTAGGTTATTTATAGCGCCCAAACCTGCGATAAGGATTGAAGCGAATGCTGGCCCACGCCTAATGCCATGGCGCGTATGAGCGGAAAGCCTGGTGCCATAAAAACCTGAACCGCTGATTCGTTTGATTAAATGATTGCGCTGATGCTAGTCCTTTTATCTGAACCCTGATTTTCTCGATTAAGAGATGCACTATAAATAGCCCGCGAAAAATCAGGGGTTCAGGCCATTGCGGCTTGCACGAAACTAACAAAACACCGCACTCACCATTTCCAATTTTATCACCAAAACCCAAATCCTGTTGCAAAAAATGTATTATATTGCAACCAAAAACGCAATTTACCCTATGGCAGATTATCAGGAACACAGTTTCTCCAGCGAACGCGCGGGCCCCTTTTGGCAATACGTGCAAGACTCTATGATCTCGCTGCTGAACAAAGATAAAAACCGCTGCATACTGGATCTGGGCTGCGGCAACGGCTACCTGGTAAACTTTCTGATTTCGCAAGGGTACAATGCCTACGGCATAGATGCCTCGCAAACCGGCATTACCATTGCCAATAAAGTAAACCCCGGCCGCTTTTTTATACAGGACCTTGATGATAACCAACTCCCTGCCGAAATACGCGACCTGCCTTTCGATACCATCGTATCTACCGAGGTGATAGAGCATATTTACAACCCCTTCATTTTTATGGCGCTTTGCAAAGATGTGCTTGCCAAAAACGGCGGCGGCGAACTGATACTCACCACTCCATACCATGGCTACCTCAAAAATCTGGTGCTAAGCATCTTTGATAAATGGGATAAGCATACCAACGCGGTTGCGGTGGGCGGTCACATCAAATTCTGGTCGCGCGCTTCATTAAGCAAGCTGCTTACGCAAACGGGTTTTGAAGTAACACATTTTGTGGGCTGCGGCCGCATGCCTTACATGTGGAAGAGTATGCTGATGAAGGGGAAACTGAACCTTGATTCGCTTGATTAAAGGATTGCTTGATGCCTGAATTGTAAAGATTAATAGAAACTACATTTCTAACTTTTCAAACCTTTCTAACTTCTCCAACCCTTCCAACTATTTTATCACCACCGTATTCAGCATCTTGCTTAAAAACTCAGGCGTAACGCCTATGTACGATGCTACCTGCTTTTGCGGCAACGACCGGATGAGCGATGGGTACAGGGTGCAGAAGTTGCCATAGCGCTCCATTGCGCTCAGTATCATATTATCAATCTGCCGATGCTGGTAGGTGGCCATGGCATTCTCAGATAGCATACGGCCGAAACGTTCAAAAATGGGGTGTTTCAATTGCAGGGCATCCATATCCGGCTTGTGAATGAAGAACAGCTCGGTTTCTTCTATCGCATCTATATTCAACCGGGCAGGTTCGCCGGTGAGCAGGCTACGCATATCCACTATCCACCAGCCGGGGGGCGCAAATTGCAGCACATGTTCGCCGCCATTCTTATCTACCGCGTAGCTACGCAGGCAGCCGCTGGTAACGAAGTATATCTTGCTGTCCACGTCGCCCTGCTCCAGCAGGTATTGCTTGCGTTTAACTTTTTTGTAATGTAACAGGGAGGTAAAGTAAGTGGCCTCCTCCGGGTTGAGGGTAACATAGCGGGCAATATTGGCGAGGATGGGCGTATAATCCATAGATAATACAATTATAATTGATTGATTGGACTTGAGACGAATTTTTGTCTGAACCTTGATTCGCAAGATTAACGGAGGGCCTTGATTTCCCTTCTCGTGATACTATGAACCATCCTCTAAACTCTGTTCCCTTTTTTGTATGTTAGCAATTGCATAAACCGAACCTGATGAAACTTAAACTAAGCCTTATACTACTGCTTGCATGCCAGCTGGGCCGTGCGCAGGATATCAAATTTGCCCGTAAGATGGTCGACACCCTCACCTCGCCCTACTTTTGGGGGCGTGGTTATACCAACAACGGCATGGGCAAAGCGGCAGATTTTATTGCCGGCGAACTGAAAAGCTACGGGTTAAAACCCATGGCCAGCAAAACGTACCTGCAGGAATTCAGCTACCCGGTAAACACTTTCCCAGGCAAGATGGAAGTAGCTATTAATGGCGTGGCTTTGGTGCCGGGCAGGGATTTCATCGTTAGCCCGGATAGCCGTGGTGTTACCGGCGAAGGTAAGCTGGTGCAGCAGGATAGCACCCACTTCGTTGATGCGGCGAACCGCATTATGGTAACACTGGAGAGCAAGCTCACCTGGTCGGCAGAGCAAACGGTGCTGGATTATACGGTAATACAATTAGACAAGAAACTACAAAGCACCCTGCCGAAAACCATCAAAATTGATATCGAGAATACGTTCAACCCATCATTCAAGGCGGCGAATATCTGCGCTATGGTAAAGGGCACTTCCATGCCCGATTCGGTCATCGTTTTCACCGCCCATTACGACCACCTGGGTGGCATGGGCAGCAAAACCTATTTTCCCGGCGCCAATGATAATGCCAGCGGCGTAACCCAGGTGCTTAGCCTGGCCCGGTATTATGGCAAGCACCCGCAGCCCTATACCATGGCTTTCATTTTTTTTGCGGGCGAAGAAGCGGGACTGCTAGGCTCCAAACATTTTACCGAAAACCCCTTGATAGACCTGAAGAACATCCGCTTTCTGGTGAACCTGGATCTGGAAGGCACCGGCATAGAAGGGATAACGGTGGTGAACGCATCAGTGTTCCCCAAGGAGTTTGCCTTGCTTAAACACGTAAACGAAAAAGGGAATTACCTGGTGAAAGTAAACTCACGCGGCAAAGCCGCCAATAGCGACCATTACTTTTTTAGCGAGAAAGGCGTGCCCGCATTTTTTATGTACACCCTCGGCGGCATAAAAGCCTACCACGATATTTACGACATCAGCGCCACCCTGCCGCTGAACGAATACGAAGACCTGTTCAACCTTTTGCTGAAATTCAACGAGGGGTTGATGGGGAAGACTGCGCAATAAAACAATTCACAATATACAAGCCCGCCATGCTCTTAACCTCCGTAAAAAGCAACACGCAACGCTCCCTGGTTACCCGTGGGCTGATTTTAACGATGCTGCTTTTCTTTGCCATAGCGCAGATCAACCATATCATCATCTCGTTAACGGGGATGAAGGAATGGTCGGCAGGGATGTTTGGTATATCAAGGTGCCTGTACTGGCTCTGGCTGGGCTGTATCTACCTGTACGTAACGCGCGTAGAAAAACAGCCTTTGCTGCTGTGGCCGGAGAAAAGCTACGGCCCTGTTTTTTACCTTGCATCCGTACCCGGCATCATCTTTACGCTGGGCATCGGTAACGTCGCCATTACTTATGCGCTGTATTTTGCGGGCCTGTACAAAACAAACGAGGCCGTTTTAGGGCTCGGGCAATTCAGCCTGTTGCTGAAAATATTCATATCCCTCACGGCGGGGATCGTAGAAGAGCTGGTGATGCGGGGCTACCTGATGCCCCGGCTGCAATTATTCTTCAAAAAATGGTATTGGCCCGTTGTCGTATCGTCGGTTTTGTTCGGCATTGCGCATGCCCGCTGGGGCACGCTGGCCAATGTGCTGGTGCCCATGTTTATCGGTTTTATATTTGCCCTCCATTATCAAAAATACCGCAACATCAGGGTACTCATATTTTGCCACTTTGCATGGGATATGGTCAGCTTGATGATGCTGCCGCATGGTGTCAAATAGGTCTCGCGGTACCATACAAGGCAACCACAAGCATTGGTTGATTGTCCTACTGCGCAGGGTCCTCTATCGAGAGACCCTGCGAAAACATAAAGCGTTCCCATGGAACGCACTTTTATATCTTACTTTTTTCTACCCATAAGGTATCCCGAAGGGATACACATTTACCTTCTTCGTCCCTTCGGGACGGCTTATGGGTAGGAAACATGCAAACCATCGATTTTACGTTCCATCGGAACGTTTTATGGTATTAAGTATGCAGTAGCGACTTTTTTTAAGCGTAGTATTTTAATGGGTTAACTTTAGAAGCCCCTGCGGCAGCATCCATGGCCTATCGACCATTGACTATAGACTATCCCCCTCACACCGGCAAACTAAAGTAAAACCTGCTCCCCTCGCCTAACTCGCTTTCTACGCCGATGGTGCCGCCTTGTGCATTGATGAAATCTTTGGAGATGGCCAAGCCCAGGCCCGAGCCGGATTTGTTCTGCCCATCTGTAGGTACCTGGAAGTAACGATCGAACAGGCGTTTTTGGTAGGCTTCGTCTATACCTCTGCCGAAATCTTTTACCGAGAACTCTACCTTGCCGTGCTTCGCAGCCACCTGTATCACGATTTTAGATTTTTCCGCACTGTAGCGTAAAGCGTTAGACAGAAAATTCACCAGTACCCAGGCTGTTTTTTCGATATCTACATGCACATCGGGCAGGGTATGGTCGTGCACTATCTCCAGCTCTACCTTCTTTTGCTCTGCCTGGAATTTGATGGATGTGATGGCGTACTCCACAATCTTCATTGGGCTAACGGGTACAAAGTTCAACTGGATATTGCCCGTTTCTACCTGCGATAGCTCAAGCAATTCGCTGGTTATCTTCAGCAAGCGGTCGCTATCGTCTTTTATGTGGGCAATCAGTTGGTGCTGTTCGTTGTTCATGGCGCCAACGCGCTCGTCGTTCAGCAGCTTCAGGCTCATTTTAATGGACGCGATAGGCGTTTTAAGCTCGTGCGAAATGGTGGCTATGAAATTGGTTTTGGCTTCGTCGCGTTCTTTGAATTCGGTAATATTTTTGAGGATATACACCGTGCCAGCCGGGCGGTTGGCTATCTGCAATACATCCGGTCCGTGGTTGATATTGGGCACCGATATACTGCTGCTCTGCAACTGGAAGTAGGCTTCTCTCCCATCCAGCACAATCTTGAAAGGCTTTGCGGGGGCATCATCACCTATGATGGACCTGAACAAGTCGTTGCCTTTGGTGAGTGCTTCTGTATTTTTGCCGATTACCTTATCATCGTTTATGTTGAGCGCTTTGCGCGCTGCATCATTCATAAAGAGTATTTCCTGCTTTTCGTTCACCCCTATGATGGCATCCTGCATCTGTTCTATGATGGCTTCTATCCGGCGTTTCTCGGATATTACGGTGGCCAGGTTACTATTTTCCCACTCGTTCAATTGTGCAGCCATGGAGTTAAAGGCATTGGCGACTTCGGCAAATTCGTCATCTTTCTCGAAGTGGATACGTGTGGCATAATTCTTCTGCCCAATCTCGCGGATACCTGCCAGCAGTGCCCGCAAGGGATTGGCAATAAAGCCAGGGAAATTGACGCTGAAACTGAACAGCACCATGAAGGAGAAACTGGCCACCAAACCCAGGATAAGCGTGGCGTCATCCACCGTTTTTCGTGCCTGGGCATCTTTGCGAACGATCGCCTGCATATTCAGTTCCTCTATTTTGCCAAGGCCTGCAAATATCTTATGGTAGGCCGCCCCTATCACATTGATATCGCTGCTTAGGTGCGACAATTTATATGCCGTGAACCCCGCGCGCAGGGTCACGGTGGCTGCCTTTTCGTTCGGCTCGGTGATGTTGTGCTCCTGTAAGGACAGATACTTCTCGAACTTCCGTTCGCCGGCCGTATCGGCATTAATGCCTCCGTTATCGAGCAACAGCCGCATCTGCCGCACAAAGTTCAGCGACTCGTAATTGTTCTTGAGTATGGCCTTCGAGTTCTCCGAAATATCGCGGATGTAGAACAAAGCGGTAGCGCCGAAAAACAGCACCACTACAAACAAAAAGCCGAAGCCCAGGCGGAGTTTAGTTTTTACTTTCATGATAATATGACCAAATCGGTCTCTGTTGCTGCAATTTTGTTGAGTAATTCGTTAAATATAGTCGTTCTTAATATCACCTGCCACAAATTTAAATGAGGCTTACCTATGCAGATGGTGGTAACCTCTTTCTCTTCTGCTACTTGCATAATGGTTTTGGTAACGTTGTCGCTTTTTATTTTGATGAGTTCGGCACCAAGTTCGGTGGCCAGTTTAAAATTATTGATAAGATGACGCTGTTTATCCAGTTTGATCTTATCCAGGCTTTCGTTGCTGCTTTGTACATATAGCACTATCCAGGGCGAGCGGTAATACGATGCCAACCGCGCTGTTTTGCGAATCACAATTTTAGCCGTTTCGGCATTGGACGAAATGCAGGCCAGGAACTTTTCGGGTCGCAGTTTAATCTGCTTAGGCACCTCTACATTTATCTTTCGTTCCAGGTGGTGGGCAACTTCCTTTAAAGCGATCTCGCGCAATTGCAATATCTTTTCGTTACGGAAAAAGTTTTGCAATGCAGTTGCCACCTTGGTTTTATCGTATATCTTGCCTTCCTTTAGGCGGCTAATAAGTTCATCGGCGGTAAGATCGATATTCACGATCTCATCTGCTAGTTCCAGCACCTTATCGGGCACGCGCTCGGTAATGGCAATGCCGGTGATGGATTCTATTTCCTCGTTCAGGCTTTCGAGGTGCTGTATGTTGACTGCAGTAATCACGCTGATTCCCGCCTCCAAAACATCCTTTACGTCCTGCCAGCGCTTGCTGTTTTTGCTGCCCTCGATGTTGCTGTGGGCAAGTTCATCTACTATGACCACTTCGGGGTGGCGGTTGAGGATGCCCTGCAGGTCCATTTCTTCGAGCTCTTTGCCTTTGTAAAATGTTTTTCGTCGGGCGATATAAGGCACACCAGCCAGCAGGGCGTGCGTTTCGGGCCTGTTGTGGGTTTCGATGTAGCCAATCTGGATATCGATGCCGTTTTTGAGCAGGGCATGCGCCTCCTGCAGCATACGGTAAGTTTTGCCCACGCCGGCACTCATGCCGATGTAGATCTTCAGCTTGCCGCGCCTGCTATCCTTCAACAGTTCGATGAAGTTTTTTACGGAGTCGTCTTTCTGGTCTGACATGTTACTATTTTTTTAACCGCAAAGAGCGCAAAGATCTGCATGGTAGTTAGCGCAAAGGGAAAAGCTTGTCAAACTTCTTAAAAACCTTTGCGCGCTTTGCGTTTTTTCTTTGTGCTCTTTGCGGTAAAACTTTTCAGTTAGTTATTTTGATGATTTTGCCAATTCATCTAAAGCTACGTTCAATTTCAATACATTCACTTTTGCCGGGCCGAACAAGCCTAACAATGGTCCTTCGGTATGGGCGGCAACCAGGTCGGTAACTTGTTGTACGGTTAAGCCACGCACATCAGCAACCCGTTTGATTTGGATCTTGGCAGCCAAAGGCGAAATATCCGGGTCGAGGCCACTGCCTGATGCAGTTACCATTTCGGCAGGGATATCGCTGCGTTTTAAATACGGGTGGTATTTTAGCAGGGTATCTATGCGGCTTGCCACATCTTTCAGATAATCGGGGTTGCTTGGGCCTTTGTTGCTACCCGCAGAACCTGCTGCATTATAACCCACTGCCGATGGCCTGCCCCAGAAATATTTTTGCTGGGTAAAGCTTTGGCCCTCGTTGGCATAGCCAACTACTTTGCCGTTCACAACAATGGTTTCGCCATCACCTTTGCCTTTGGACAGTTTACCGGCAAAGGAAATAAACACGGGATATACTACGCACAGCAGCACAATGAGTACCAGCGTTAAGCGTATGGATGTCATTAAATTTTTCATTGTCTTATTAATTATTAATTAGAAGAATAGGGAAATAAGTAAGTCGATTAATTTGATACCGATAAATGGCGCAATAACACCACCCAAACCGTATATCAATAGGTTACGGCGAAGCAATGCGCTGGCACCGATTGGTTTATACTCTACACCCTTCAAAGCCAATGGTATCAGCATCGGGATGATGATGGCGTTGAAGATCACAGCCGAAAGTATCGCACTTTCCGGACTATGCAGATGCATGATATTGATGGCTTGCAAGGCAGGGATAGAAGCGATAAACAAAGCCGGAACGATGGCGAAGTATTTAGCCACATCGTTTGCGATAGAGAAGGTAGTTAGCGTACCGCGGGTGATGAGCAACTGCTTGCCTATCTCCACGATCTCGATCAGCTTGGTTGGGTCGTTATCTAAATCCACCATGTTACCGGCCTCTTTGGCGGCCTGTGTACCGCTGTTCATGGCCACGCCTACGTCGGCCTGGGCCAGTGCCGGGGCATCGTTGGTACCGTCGCCCATCATGGCTACCAGGCGGCCGCTGGCCTGCTCGGCTTTGATGTAGTTCATTTTATCTTCGGGCTTGGCCTCGGCAATAAAATCATCCACGCCGGCTTTTTCGGCAATAAATTTGGCGGTTAGCGGGTTATCGCCGGTTACCATTACAGTTTTGATACCCATTTTACGCAGGCGCTCAAAACGTTCGGCAATGCCGGGCTTGATAATGTCCTGCAATTCTATAGTACCTAAAACCTTTTCGTTTTGCGATACCACCAGCGGCGTACCACCGTTTGATGCGATTGCTTTTACACGTTCTTCCACATCGGCAGGTACTTTGTTTCCGGCCTTTAAGGTTAGGTTACGTATGGAATCGAAAGCACCTTTACGGATACGCAGGCCTTCCTTGGTATCGATACCGCTCGAACGGGTTTCGGCAGTAAACTTGATGAACTCTGCACCTGCGGGGGCAGTTGTAGCAATGTTCATTTTACTTTGCCCGGCCAGTTCTACAATAGACTTACCTTCGGGGGTTTCATCAGCTAATGATGATAATACCGCAGCCTTTACCAGATCATCCGGCAATACATCAACAGCGGGCCAAAAATGAGTGGCCTTACGGTTACCGATGGTGATGGTACCGGTTTTATCCAGCAGCAATACGTCGATATCGCCGGCAGTTTCTACCGCTTTACCCGATTTGGTGATCACGTTGGCACGCAGCGCCCTGTCCATCCCCGCAATACCGATGGCCGATAAAAGGCCACCGATAGTTGTGGGTATCAAACAAACGAAAAGAGAAATTAGAGCAGCTATAGTGATAGGGGTATTTGCATAATCGGCAAAGGGTTTCAGCGTAACGCATACGATGATGAATATCAGCGTAAAGCTGGCCAGCAGGATAGTCAAGGCTATCTCGTTTGGCGTTTTCTGGCGCGATGCACCTTCTACCAGTGCAATCATCTTATCCAAGAAGCTTTCGCCCGGCTCGGTCGTTACGATTACTTTAATGTTATCAGATAACACCTTGGTACCGCCTGTAACGGATGATTTATCCCCGCCTGCCTCCCGGATAACCGGGGCAGATTCGCCGGTGATGGCCGACTCATCTATCGTAGCTAAACCTTCGATGATCTCTCCATCAGTCGGGATAGTATCGCCGGTTTCGCAAACGAACACATCGCCTTTACGTAGTTCGTTTGATGATTTAGTTATTACGCTGCCATCCTTCAGCAAAACTTTAGCAGGTGTTTCTTCGCGGGTTTTGCGGAGGCTGTCGGCTTGTGCTTTACCACGGGCTTCGGCAATGGCCTCGGCAAAGTTGGCAAACAACAGCGTAAGAAACAGCACAATGAAGATGATAAGGTTATAAGCAAATGAACCCTGGCCGGCGTGCAGGAAGCTGTAAACGCACATATAGGCCATAATTACGGTACCTACCTCTACGGTAAACATTACCGGGTTGCGCAGCATTACCTTGGGGTTCAGCTTTATAAACGACTCTTTCAGTGCAGTTTGCACCAGAGCCGGTTCGAACAATTTATTTGATTTGGTTGTCATGATTCAGATTATTTAACCATTGAAAAGTACTCTGCAATTGGGCCAAGGGCCAGTGCAGGGAAATATGATAATGCGTTAAGTACCAATATTACAGCGAAGGTCATCAGGCCGAAGGTTATGGTATCGGTTTTTAATGTACCTGCCGATTCGGGGATGAATTTCTTTTTGGCGAGCAAGCCTGCAATGGCTACCGGACCAATGATTGGCAGGAACCTGCCCAGTATCATCAATACGCCAGTGCTTACGTTCCAGAAGATGTTGTTATCGCCTAAGCCTTCAAAGCCGGAGCCGTTGTTGGCGTTGGATGACGTCATCTCGTAAAGCATTTCGCTAAAACCGTGGTAGCTTGGGTTATTCAACCAGGCCGATGGTTTAACCGCCCAATCGGCATTGCCGTGGTTGGTGAAAACAAAGGCTGCAATCGCTGTACCGGCCATTATCAGGAACGGACTAAGCAGGGTAATCAGCGCAGCTATCTTCACCTCCCGCGCTTCCACCTTGTGGCCGAGGAATTCCGGGGTTCGCCCCACCATCAAACCGGAGATAAACACCGCGATAATGAGGTATATAAAGTAGTTGAGCACACCCACGCCGCAACCACCGAAGAAACCGTTGATCATCATGCCCAGCAGCTGCCATAAGCCGGTAAGCGGCATGGTGCTATCGTGCATACCGTTAACAGAACCTGTAGATACGATGGTGGTAAAAGTACTCCAGTAAGCGGTAGCGATTGGTCCGAACCGAACCTCTTTGCCTTCCATGGCGCCGGTTGGTTGCGAGATGCCCATTTTGGCAATGGCAGAGTTGCCACCCGTTTCGCTGCTAATACTCGGGATGAGGAGCATTAAGGCACCTATCATCATTACCCCGAAGATTACCCAGCCCAATTTTTTACGGCCGAGAAAGAACCCGAAGCAAAGCACCATCGCTATAGGGATGATCATCTGCGATACAATTTCGGTGATGTTGGTTAAATAGCTAGGATTTTCCAGCGGGTGTGCCGAGTTAGCACCAAACCAGCCGCCACCATTTGTACCTAAGTGTTTAATGGCAATCATTTGTGCGGCAGGCCCGCGGGATACGTGAACAGTATCGCCTTGTAAAGAGATAAACTGGTCTTTGCCGGCATAGCTGCTTGGCGTACCGTTAAAGGTTAATATCAAGGCTACTACTACCGATAATGGCAACAGCAAACGGGTGATGGCTTTTACAAAATAGTTCCAGAAGTTGCCCAGGTTAGTAGTTGTCTTATCGCGGAAGGCTTTAAAGAAAGCAACCGCGCAGGCAATACCAGTGGCCGCGCTCACAAAGTGCAAAAACATAAATATAAAGTGCTGTACCAGATAGCTGGCACCGCTTTCGCCGCTGTAGTGCTGTAAGTTACAGTTTACCACAAAGCTGATGATGGTATTGAAGGACAAGTCGGCCGTCATGCCGGGATTCCCATCGGGATTAAGGGGCAGTTTATCCTGGTACATCAAAACAAAAAAGCCGTACACCAGCCAAAGCATGTTGATGCACATCATGGCTTTCAGGAACTGTTTCCAGTCCATAGGCTCATTAGGATTGATGCCCGATAGTTTATAGATGCCGTTTTCGATGGGTTTCATAAAATCGGTCCATACTTTTTCGCCGGCAAACATTTTTGCCAGGTACTTGCCCAATGGGATGCCGATAACCAGCATCAGCACAAAGGAGACCGCGATTCCTAAAAATTCTGTGTTCATTGCGTTAGGGGATTAAAAGTTTTCGGGTTTAAGCAGTACGTATACCATGTATAAGAAAACTGCGATGGAGATGATGAATAATGCTATCATGGCTTGTTAGATTTTTTCGAACCAGTCGATTGATTTAAAAATTACCCAGCTTAACAAAAGCAGGGAGAGGAAAAGGATTATGGTTATCATCGTATTATTATTTTCATCACCTATGCCAATACCAATACCA
The DNA here is from genome assembly GCF_056404435.1 of Mucilaginibacter sp. P2_D11. NCBI lineage: Bacteria > Pseudomonadati > Bacteroidota > Sphingobacteriia > Sphingobacteriales > Sphingobacteriaceae > Mucilaginibacter > Mucilaginibacter sp. P2_D11. The sequence continues at coordinate 81,596 of NZ_JBFUEA010000005.1, read as the reverse complement.
CATTTTTATATTTTTTTATAATTATTTGATAATTAACAACTTATGATAATTTACCTCGTAAATAAAAACGCTGTATAACAAAAAACCCTTCCATTTTGGAAGGGTTGCTTATCATAAGAGAAAAAAAATTATGCCTGGCCTGAAGGCGCTATCTTCTTGAGGTTAAAGTACGACACCGGGCTCACCACCAATGGTATCTTTTCTACCCTGGTTTCGCTGGTATCCAGCCCGAAAGCCTTGGCATCAGATTGCGCCAAACGTTTGATAGCAAAGTAGCTATTCAGAATAAATCCTTCTTTAGCGCTGAACTCATTTTCGTACGAGAGGAATTTCTCCATCAGCACAAACTGGAAATCGGCCGCCAGGTGGTATTGTTTTAGGGATGGGTAGCGGCTGGTGATATCCAAGTGTTTATTGGCCACCATCTCCTGCACCACCTTGCGGAACAGTACATTGATGCGCGGTTGTATCCTGAAACCGAGGCGGAACTCCACCCGAATAACCTTGTCATCTTTTAACTCCTCCACGCTGTATTCCATCGTAAAAGGCTCGTCGGTACGTTCGATGTGTAGGAACCAGTAAACATCGGCTCTCTTTGGCTTACGGCTAAGGATAGAGTAGATAATCTTTTGCTCTATCTGCTTGCTGTTATTGGCCTTGGTGAGGTAGATGAGGTGCGTAGAGAATTTAGATATAGTGGTATCCTCGCTCAAGGCAGTAAGTACGGGGAGTTGTTCCGCCAGGTCTACAAAACTCAGGAACCTGTTGTTGATCTTCCTGGCCCTGAACCAGATGTACATAGTGAATATCAGCCCTACTTCAAAGCCAACGAAGAATAGCCGCTTCACGATTTTAATGGCGTTGGCCACGAAGAATGAGAATTCAACGGTGAGGAACATGCACAGGATTATAGTAACCAGCCACACCGGCCAGTGCTTTACATAGCGCATAAAGTAATACATGAGTATGGTGGTCATCAGCATGGCTATAGTGATGGAAAAGCCGTAAGCAGCCGTCATGGCCTCAGATGTTTTAAAGTAAAGGCTTACCAGTATACAGCCAATACAAAGCAACCAGTTAATACTGGGGATATAAATTTGGCCCCGGATATTGGATGGGTATTTCACGGTGATGCGTGGCCAGAAATTCATACTGATGGCTTCGCTGATCAACGTAAATGAGCCGCTGATGAGCGCCTGACTGGCAATTATGGTGGCCAGGGTAGCAATAACCACCGCCGGGATGATAAAGCCATGTGGCACGATTGCAAAAAACGGGTTTACACTATCTACAATATGGGGGTTGGCCTGCCTAAGTACCCAGGCGCCCTGACCAAGGTAGTTAAGCAGCAAGGTAGTTTTTACAAAAATCCAGCTCACCTGGATATTTTTACGGCCGCAGTGGCCCAAATCGGAGTACAAGGCCTCGGCACCTGTAGTACATAGGAACACCGCACCCAATAGCCAAAAACCATTGGGGTGTTCTACCAGCAAATCGAACGCATAAACAGGATTGAAAGCTTTAAATATAATAGGGTATTGCGCAATCTGCACAAACCCCAGCCCGCCCAGCATCAGAAACCAAACCAGCATTATAGGCCCGAAAGCCGCACCCACTACATTGGTACCAAACTGCTGAAAGAAGAACAGTAATATAATAATGATGATTACAATAATGAGTATAATGGTGCTGCCCGGGATAATAACATGTGATAATGCCGGCACCAACCCCAACCCTTCGATAGCCGAGGTTACCGATATAGGCGGCGTAATGATGCCATCGGCCAGTAAAGTACCCGCACCTATGATAGCCGGGATAGCCAGCCATTTGCCGTAGCGCCTCACCAGCGCAAAAAGGGAGAATATACCGCCTTCGCCTCTATTATCAGCCTGTAAGGTGATAAAGATGTATTTAAAAGTAGTTTGCAGGGTGAGCGTCCAAAAAACGCAGGAGATAGCGCCAAGCACCATAAATTCATCAGCGCGACCGCCTTCTTTCAATATGGTTTGCAAAGCGTATAAAGGCGAAGTACCTATATCGCCAAAAATGATACCGAGGGTAACCAGAACGCCGCCGGCAGTAAGTTTACGTGCATGGCTCATATGGCGAAAATCTTAAGGGTTAATATAAGGTTAGTATTAACCGATGGCGAGTAATGGCAATAGTTTGGGGTTAAAGGGTATTTATTCATGCCCAGCGGCTAACAACCAGCATACCAAAATGAAAAAAATGCCTATACGCGCTAAAAAGGCACTTTTACAATAACCTATCGTATTAAACCCTACCAAAATGGAAGGGTGTGTTTTCATTTCGGGGTAGAGGTTTATCGTTTTGGGGTGGGGTTTGTTGTTTTGGGGTGGCTGGTTTGTGTGGCTGTCGATTTTACCGCGGAGTGCTCAGAGAAGGCGCAGAGGATCCACAGAGCTTGTCCGCCTCAAGATTGAGTTAACACGAATTAAAATTATTGAAACGAATTTCACGAATGCCACACAGGTGACCAGGACGAAGCTAAAAATTAGTGTAATTCGATTGAATTCGCGAAATTCGTGTTCATCATTTCTCCAATTCATACTCATCAATCTTACGGTATAAAGTAGTTAAGCCGATGCCAAGCAAGCGGGCTGTTTCGGTTTTATTGCCTTTGGTATAATGGAGTATTTTGTTGATGTGATGTTTTTCGATAGATGAGAGCGCAAATGATGAGGGGGCGTTCTCTGCATGATCGTAAAAATCGAGCGGCAACAGGTCGGCAGTGAGCGTCGGGCCGTCGCAGATGATTACTGCACGTTCGATGATGTTCTTCAGTTCGCGAATATTCCCTTTCCAGTTATGTTTCTCCAGTCCGGCTAAAAACTCGGGGCTCATATCGTTTATCTTCTGCCCTACTTTTCGTGTGTATTCTTTTAGATAATGCTTTGCCAACAAGCCTATATCGTCGCGGCGCTCGTTAAGCGATGGCAGCAATATCTGGAAAACTGAAAGTCGGTAAAACAAATCCTCTCTAAAATTGCCTTTGGCTATCTCGCCTTCCAGTTTGCGGTTGGTGGCAGCAATAATGCGCACGTTTACTTTGGTGGTTTTGGTATCACCCACTTTAATGAATTCGCCCTGTTCAATTACTCTCAGGATCTTGGCCTGCAGGTTGATATCCATCTCGCCTATTTCATCCAAAAACATCGTTCCGCCGTCGGCTTCTTCAAACAGGCCTTTCTTTTCTTTTAATGCGCCGGTAAAGGCACCCGCCTTGTGGCCGAACAGCTCACTCTCCAGTAGTTCCTTGCTAAATGAGCTACAGTTTACGGCCACAAAATTCTCAGTTTTACGTTTGCTGTTATAATGGATAGCATGGGCGAAAACCTCTTTACCTGTACCTGTTTCGCCGAGCAATAATACAGTAGTATCAGTAACAGAAACTTTTTTGGCGAGCTCGATTGCGGCGTTAATGGCTTTAGAATGCCCTACGATACCTTCGAAAGTAAACTGTTTTACGATTTTGTTTTGCAGGTTATGCACCTGTAGTTGCAGGTGTGCTTTATCCATAGCGCGGGCAAGCATGGGGAGAATTTTGTCGTTATCGTCGCCTTTGGTAATGTAATCGAACGCGCCGTTTTTGATGGAAAGCACACCATCGGCAATGGTGCCAAATGCTGTTAGGTTTATCACCTCAACATAGGGCTGCTTTTCTTTTATCTGTTTTACCAGTTCCACGCCGTTTACATCGGGCAGTTTTACATCGCTTATTACTACCTGTATCTCTTCCTGAGCTAAAATCTTCAGTCCCTCCTTCCCTGTAAACGCCTGGAAAACCTTATAGCCCTCCAGTTCGATGATGCGGGTTAAAAGGCCGTTTAGCTTTTTTTCGTCATCAATAATCAATATGTTTTGTTGCATGGTACAATGTGTAAAACAGCGTGCGCCCCAAACTTATGCCAAGTTTTTTTATTTACAGGCCTGACGCATAAAATTAGCTTAAATTACGGGGAACGCAATAAGCATCACCTGTCATAATAACATGCTTTTTTTCAAAATGGGGTAGCTTACTGCTGCTATTTTTCGAGCAGTCCTTTAAAAAACGGCGTAAGCTGTTCGGCTAAAATGGCATGATCTTCTACGCTGGGATGCGTGCTGCAGCCGCGTGGATCCATCGGCTCGAAGAAAAACGTAGCCACCGGTTTATCGCCGGGGTATAAGGCATCTACGTTTTTGGCGATGGCGGTTAAGCAATCTTGCAGGATTACGCGCTTCTCCCCTTTTATCATCGGGCTGCTCAGCAAAGCTATGCGGGCTTTTGGGTATTTGGATTTCACTAATTGTATGAACTTCACGAAACTGCTTCGGAACACCGCCGTATCCAGTGGCTTCCTCGGAGTTTTGCCATCGCCGTTGCTGAAATCGTTGGTGCCGAGGGCTATGCTCACTACTTTGGGGCTGTAGGTTTTAAAATTCCATTTCTTGCTCCCGTTCACCTGGAAATCTACCTTCTCGTACACCTGCGGCATCGATGGGCCATCCATATTCCAGGTGCGGTAAATGCCTATCCCACTTACACTACTCAGCATAAAATTGGTATTGAGAGCCCTCGCCACCCTCGGGCCGTAGGCCATATACGCGTTATGCTGATCGTGATACTGGCCCGTACCGCAGGGCACGTCAGATGCATCTGCCGCGGCGCCACAGGTAATGCTGTTGCCAATAAATTCAATCATGGGCAATTCGGGTGCCGTCAATGGTTTTATATCCTTTGCAGCAATCCTGTCTACTATAATGGGGCCGGTATGTGCTTCGGTGGCTTTATATATCCAAATGGTATGCTTGCCCTCTCCTGCTGCGGTAATTACGGTGGGCTCGCCTACGCTGCCTTCTACGCGCACCCTTTTTTGGTACACGCCATCCAGTTCGTATTGAATATAACTGTGGGTGTTAGGGTCGTTAAGGCCTACGTATAGCTCGCATTTGCTGCCGCTGAACGTAAAGCCGAAATGCACGGCCGAACTGATCAGTTCTAACTGGCCGCTACTGTTGAACAGATACCGGCCCACAGGTTTTAGTTGCTTTGCCTTCAACACGCCAGGTTCGCCGACTATGGGGTGTGCGTACCCTGGAAGATTTAAAAACAGGGAAATGAACGCCAGGATATAAAAGCATTTGCGGATGGCCATAAGCGGGTATTATTGGTTTATAATACAATAATACAAAAGTTAGGATTGGCCCGCACGGTTTGCGCGTTATTTGGTATTAATTGCAAAAAAAGTATAATGAACGATTCAGCAGGCCTATAATGTTCCTGAATCAGTAACTGGTTACGATTTGGTTTTTGATGGCATACATGGCCAACCCAACGCGGCTTTTTAGATTCAATTTCTCGCATAAATTGTCGCGGTAGCCCTCTACGGTGCGTGCGCTCAGGAACATCTTATCGGCAATCTCTTTGTAAGTAAGCTCGGTGCAGATGTATTTTAGCAATTCAAGCTCCCGTTCCGATAAGTTGGCGAAGGTGCCGGAATTTCCCCTGGTCTCGGTAAGTAAGCCTACCGAGCGCATCACCTTGCGGGTTACAAGCTCGTTATAAAAATAACCGCGGCTCATCACTTCCTCAAAAGCCATCCTTAGTTCGGCCGGTTCGGCATCTTTAAGTACATAGCCGCAAGCGCCACTTTTTATCATTTTGATGATGGCGGCCTCGGCATCCATAGTGCTCAAGGCGAGCACTTTAACGGCAGGGTGGTTATTGCGCAGCCAGGCCGTAGTTGCGTAGCCATCCATCACCGGCATATTGATATCCATCAGCACGATATCGGGCAGGCTGGCAGGCGTTAGCTGCCTGATTAAATCCTGGCCGTGCGAGGCATCGTGCGTAACCTTATAACCGGGAAAAAGTTCTATCAGCACCTTTAGGCTCCTGCGGAAAAGCACATGATCATCTACTATAGCTATGTTCATCTGTTATTAATTGTATGGCATGGTAATGCCAATGGTTGTACCCTCATCTATCCCGCTCCTTATTTCGGCCTGGCCACCAATTACTATGGCGCGGCTCATGATATTCTGCAAGCCGAGGCCTTTTCCGGCCCCCGCCAAAATGCAGGGATCAAAGCCTTTTCCATTATCGCTGATTTGGATTGTTAGTTCCTCATCGTAAAAATGAATAGCAATCTTAATCTGCGTAGCGCCGGAGTGCTTGATGATATTCTGGCAACTCTCCTGCACCATGCGGAAGAGGATGAGTTTCTTTTCGTTTTGTACGGGCTTCTCGCCGCCTTGTGTAAGCAATGTACCAGCAACAATGCCGGTGGTGTCTATCCTCCGCAGTTCCTGGGCAGCCATCTCTACCAGCGAGAGCGATTGTATATGCCCGGTGCTAAGGCTTTTTGCAATGTCGCGTAAATCATTCATGGCCTTGCCCGCGTTTGCTTTGGCCTCGGTAAGCAGCGTTTTATCTAATATCTCTTTCTGCTCTATAATGTTCAGCTGCACTTTTAGCAAGCTAAGGGTTTGCCCTACGCTATCGTGTATCTCCATGCTGATGGCGTTGAAGCTCTCCTCCTGCATCTCCAGCCGTGAGCGCAGCAATTGTTCGTTGAAGTTGGCTTTCATCAGTTCCCGCTCGGTAATGTATTTGTTGCTTTTGTTGCGCTGCAATAAAAGCACGTACAGCATAAAGCAAGTAAGCGCAACAATAAGCACCGTTACAAAACAAATGGCCAGCATCAAATCGCTATCCCGCATTCTTTCTTACGTAAAAACCAATAGTGAACAACGAATATTCGATAACGCTTAACACGGTTGCTAACAAAAGGTAGATGTGGCCGCCTTTGTCCGTTCCACTCTTGAGGATATAGCTAAATAAGCACATGTACAAAAACATACCGCCGATGGATATCATAATACCTGTCGATATCCAAAACATTGGCGTTTTTGAGAAACTGATAAACTCATCGGCCTGAAGTAACTCTGCCAGGTACAAAAGGCAGTAACATAACACCACGAATTCGCTCACACTGCGCGAGATATAGCTATAAAGAAAAAAATGGTTCACAAAAAATATCTGATATAAACAAAACACCATAAAAATTACTGAGCTGTATATCACCACCTTTTTAAACAAGGCCCTGGTTATAACCTGATAATACATATACGCATAAAAAGCATATTCAACAATAATATAGCAATTGAAAATAAAGTGATTGCTGCCCCCGTGGCTTACCCAGGAATACAAATATCCTGCAATTTGGATAACGAACGTAAACAGCAAAAACCAAGTAAAAAGCCAGAGCCGCGCGGGCCCGGGCTTTTTATTAAATATTATTGAAACGAAAAGCGCAATTAAAAGCGATACTGACCCTATGATAACATTTAGCATTCACAATAATACATTGTTTAGCTGTATGTTGCATATCAAATATTTCAATAATACTAGAAAATATTATGGGCAGGCGGGCGGGCAAAGCGGTATAACATCGCCGGGCGCACCTTCAAAGCTAGTTAATAAAATGGTAGAGTGATTGGTTAACACATCTTTGGAATCGAAGGTGGTTGGGGTGGCATTACCTCGCGTGGCAACTAACATTACCGTGTTTTGGCCCGGGCAGGGCTGTTCATCATCTTTATAGCGGCCGAAGTATATCCGTACGCCATTGCCGTTGTTCTGGCTTACCAGCGTCACTAACTCCACCAGGCTCACCCACCCGGAGATGGTTTTGTTGGATGGGGCCAATGTTTCGTAATTGTCTTTGAGTTCGTTAAATCGCTCGAGACCGATGGGCAGTAAAGGGATTGACATTGTTTTAAGTGTTTAATTGTGAATAAAGGGTTAATTATCTAAATATAAATTATTTTATTGTCTGCTGTGCAAGTTGCGCCTATTAAATATTATTTATAAGCGTATTAGCCCCCGTTTCACCACCGTATAAATACGCCATCCAAAATGCGTAAGTCCACGCTTCGTCTCAGCCGGCTCCTACGGTAATTTTGGGTATAGCACGCAACATTAAACCCTTAATACAAATCATTATGTCATTACAAATTATTACCAGATCGATGGTGAAAAACGGTTTTGTTCCACCGAAGGCGCTTCCCACCCAACCCGACCCGTACCAAGACCGGCTTTTAAAGCTTATACCTGCCGAAGTGGTATCGGTGTATCTCGCCGTATCGGTGCTCTTACCCGGCCCCACCACTTCAATGCAGGACGATGCGCACGCGGGGTTGCGAATAGGTGCTTTTGTCATATTGCTGGTGGCAAACTTTTTTATAAAACGCAAAGGAGGCGTTACCGATTCGACGCAGCTTATCATCACCAGCCTGGCATTTATTATCTGGGTGATTTCGCTCGGCGGGCCGGTAAAGTTCCATATCGGGACGGAGGAATCGACCCTCGTCGGGGCCGTACTGACGCCTTTATTTACCCTGCTTGCCCCGGTGTTATATAATTAATAACCTACATTTTTCATTACCCTTAAACTTATCATCATGTGTACACACCATTACTGCCGTAACTCTTTACATTGCATTATACCGCCATATATGATGGCGAAGCTCATTTCGCAAACGGATGCAACACATTCGCTTCTGGCAACGAATATCGGCGGCTTAGCGCTCGACGATGAAATACGCGGCAGGCGCCAAACCTTCTCTAAACTAAATAACGAACATAAGCTGGTTTTAGCAGGTTTGCTTTTTGAAAAAAACACCTTAGGCAATGCGCCTGTTTCAACCGCCATTATCGCGGCACAAGGCAACACTGCAACTCTAAATCGCCTGGTGTACGATGCCGGGCACGCCGAGACATTGCCGGGCAACCTTGTAAGAAGCGAGGGCGACCCACCCGTGGGCGATGCGGACCTGGACAACGTTTATGACAACGCCGGTGCCGTGTGGGATTTTTACAACTCGCAATTTGGCCGTAATTCTATCGACAACCAGGGCATGGCGATAATACAAACGGCCCATTTCGGCAGTGGGTATCAAAATGCATTTTGGGACGGCAAACAGATGATTTACGGCGATGGCGATGGCAACATATTCGATTCGTTTGCCTTGGATATAGATATTGCCGGGCACGAGATGACGCACGGCGTGGTACAGTATGAATGCAACCTGGATTACATAAACCAAAGCGGTGCCTTAAACGAATCGCTGGCAGATATATTCGGCATAATGATTAAGCAAAAAGTGCTCAACCAGGATGTTATAGAATCCAACTGGCTCATTGGAGAAAATACCCTTCGCGGCGATAACTATGCGATACGATCTTTAAAAGCTCCCGGGACGGCTTATATAAACCACCCCGACCTTGGCGACGATCCGCAACCCGCGCACATGAGCAATTACTTTCAGGGCAGATTTGATAACGGAGGTGTGCACCTAAACTCGGGCATACCAAACCATGCTTTCTATTTAGCTGCATTTAACATTGGCGGTTACGCATGGGATAAAGCCGGCCAGATTTGGTACAACGCTATGTGTAACAAAACACTGGTGCCAACTAACGCCACTTTTGCTGATTTTAAGAACGCAACAATAGAAGAATCGTCCAAGCTTTACGGAAGCAACAGTACCACTACGCTGGCGGTGGTAAACGCTTGGAATAGCGTGGGTGTTTAATTAGATTTGTTTATGAAACTTAAGTTGATCCAAAGCGGAGGCTTTGTAGGGAGGGAGAAAACAGCAGAAGAGGATATCTCCTCTCATCCGCCCCTTGTAATGCAAGCACTAAAAGATTTCTTTGATGCTAAAGATGCTACCGGCATTGATAACAATGTTACAAGCAGCCGCGATGCATTTGCGTACAGCGTTGAATATGATAACAAAATTGTTCCGGCAAAGGAATTGACTGCGCAAAAACCCGAACTTAAGGGCATTATTGATAAATTAATGGGCGAATTAAAATATTAACCCCGCCTCCTCCATTCCAACCAGGCCGTCCCATTTACGTGGAACGGCCTGTTTGTTTATACAAGGCAATAAAGCCATCACCCCTCCTTCTCCGGCGCTTTATAATAATTAACGGCCTGGTGCAATTGTTCCCTTATCCGTTTGATCAAGGGCCGGGGGCCAAGCACACGCAACCTGGCGCCGAAGCCAAGCAACTCGCGCTCCAGCTCGAAATTCAATATTACGCGTATGCTGAAAATTTTGCCCACGCCATCATCGCGCAGCACCTTTTGGGTATGGTGTAGGGGTTTGGTAATTACGTAAGGCGCGTCCTTGTTATCCATCCAGAATACCACTTCGCAATCTTGCTGCCCCGGCGATTTGGTAACGCCGATGGCATCGTTATAGTAAGTGGCGAAATCGATGGTGGTATTTTCGCGGTAGGGCTCCTGGTGTTCGGTAATGTCCTGCAACCTATCCAGCGCTAAATTGAGCAACATGCCCCTCCCCTGGTGCGACACGCCAAGCACGAACCAGCGGTTGCGGTACTCCTTCAGCAAATAAGCACTGAAGCAAAAGCTGTTAGCCTGCCGGGCTCTGAATGACTGGTACGTAACGCAGATAGCCTTTTTGGCTACGATGGCCTTGCGGATTACCTCTATCCACTCCAGCCCTTTCAGGTTATCGTTCTTCTCAAAATCGATTACCGGCGCGCTGTGGGTTTTCTGTGAGTATATTTTATCCTCCAGCTTGCTCACCATCTCGTTCAGGTCGGTAAAGTGGTTGAAGCCTTTGAACTGCTTCAGCAGGTCCGACACTTCGCTCAGCACCTGCATATCCTGCTGGTTAATAGGGCTATTGGTGATGCTGTAGTCCTTATCGCTGTAGGTGTAGTACTTCCGGTCGATGACTACGATGGGTGCCTCGTAGCCTAGTTTGTTGCTGCGCATCATCTCCATATCGGCCTGCACGGTGCGGCGGCTTACGCCGGTATCTATGCCCTGATATTCATAGATGGCCTCGCCGCAGGCCTCTATGAGGTTCTCCAGCGTCCATTTACGGCGGCGGTTCTGCAGGCATTGGTCGATGGTGCGGTAGCGGATGAGGGCGTTGCGGTTGACGGGCACTTTAATTAATTATTGAATGAGTGAATTATTTGACCTTACTCTTCACACTATATTGTCTGAACTCGAATCGGGGGGAATTATTTGAATGAACAGAATGATACTCGTGTGCTCAGATTCTGCCAATTCAATAAATTCCTTAAAATTCGAGTTCAGACGAATTTATCAAAATATTTTCTACTGCGCAAATACATTGCGCAGTAGCTGTATTACTTTGTATCATGAAAAGGGAAACAACCGCCCCAAACCTGTTCCATGAAGGCGCAGCGGGGCTGAAAGAAAAAGTATCCAACAACGAATTAAAAGCACTAGGCATCAACGACGTTGATGTACTGGTCAACTTTAGCCGCGTGGCCAACGGCTTGTTGAAGCACGGCGTGATGGATAAAACCCAGATACTGGCCAATCTGGAGGCCCTGATAGACGACCCGATGCCCTACGCCCTTAAAAAAGACGGCAAGTTCAAAAACCTGGCCGAAGACGTTATCGCCCTGCGCAAGGAGGGCCGTTTCGTGAAGCAGCAGCGCAGCGTGTTCGAGTTGAAGAAGGAGTTGGCAGATTTCCCGGTATGGGGACTGGAAAATATAGAGATTGGTGCGCTTACGCAGATGAAAACCGCCATGCAACTGCCCATTACGGTTGCCGGCGCGCTGATGCCCGATGCGCACCAGGGCTACGGCCTGCCCATCGGCGGGGTGCTGGCCACTACGGCCAATACCATTATCCCTTTTGCCGTGGGCGTGGATATCGCCTGCCGGATGTGCCTCAGCATTTTCCACCTGCCTGCGGTGACGGTGGATACCGAAACCGACCTGCTGAAGGGTCTGTTGCTGGAGCACACCAACTTCGGCATTGGCGGTACCACCAAAGCCTACCACGACAGCTCGCTGTTCGATAGCAAAACATGGAACGAAACCAAGGTGATACGTAACCTGAAGGATAAGGCCTACGCGCAGCTGGGTACCAGCGGCACCGGCAACCATTTTGTGGAATGGGGCGAACTTACCCTCGCCGAAGGCGCGTTGGATGGTATCCCCGCGGACGAATACCTGGCGCTGCTCTCCCACTCCGGCTCGCGCGGGTTTGGCGGCAACGTGGCCGACTACTACAGCAAAATTGCCATGACCAAAACCAAGCTGCCGCCCGAAGCCAAGCACCTGGCCTGGCTGGATCTGGATAAGGACGAAGGACAGGAATACTGGATTGCCATGAACCTGGCCGGCGAATACGCCAGCGCCAACCACCACGAGATACACAACAAAATTGCGCGTGCCCTGGGTATTACGCCGCTTACCCGTATAGAGAACCACCACAATTTTGCCTGGCGCGAGCAGTTGGCCGATGGTACCGAAGTGATGGTACACCGTAAAGGCGCCACCCCGGCCGGCGAAGGCGTGCTGGGTATTATCCCCGGCAGCATGAGCACCCCCGGCTTTTTGGTGCGCGGTAAAGGCAATGCCGCCAGCATCAACTCGGCCAGCCACGGTGCGGGCCGTGCCATGAGCCGTAGCGCAGCGTTTAGGACGCTGGACGCAGCCGCCATTGCCGCAAACCTGGTTGATAAACGCATCACCCTGATGGGCAGCGATATGGACGAGGCCCCGATGGCTTACAAGGATATCCACACTGTAATGGCCGCACAGGAAGGTTTGGTAGAAGTGCTGGCTAAGTTTGAGCCGAGGATTGTGAGGATGGCAGATGCGAAGGAAAGGCCGGAGGATTAGGTTCAGTTGGCGGTGGGCAGTTGGCAGTTTGCTGAGGGTGGCTAAAATCCTCTCCCTGTGGACGGCGCGCGGGGTCATCCTAAGCTTGCCGAAGGAGCGCGCAAAGGCATGGAGGGGTTAACGCCGACGCTGCCAGGTGTCCCAATTTGAATGTGGAACACCTATTTTTAAATAAGTACTGACTATCAAATAGTTGCAGTTTTTTGTGGAACACTTTGGAACACCCCCATTGTTGAGATAACTTATATAAGTATTTAACTAATAACTACTTATATAAATTGGGAAATAAATTAAAAATCGGGGGTGGAACAGTTAATCCTGCTATGGATTTATACTTGGGTTTGGGAAAGCAGGGATTGTGGTGCGTTGGTTGGGCTCTGCCCCGCTATTCAATTCAAGCTATCGGGTTTAAGTAGGTGGATGCTTTAAAAATCAAATAAGAAATTAACGTAAATTGTCACATGTTAGAAATTATTAAAAATGACAAAGTTGCTTTACCTAAAAAGCATCACGAAGCAAATAATGTCCTGGCACACGTCTATGATTTATTAACAGAAGTCTTTGCTGACGAATATTATTCGACTCTTAAAAAGACTAATGTTAATTTTCACGGTCAAGAGGAATTAAAAAATGCTTTTGTCGATAAAAAAATTGACGTTTTAGATATTTTAAAAGCGCATAAGAAAAATGACGAGCTCGTAGAGGTACTAACAAAACATTTGACTCTCGGAATATTGAACGACATGATAAACTTCCTTTACGAAGCAATAAATATTGCAAAAAAAGGGAAGATGCCTGTTGCCTATGCTTTATTGAGAAAACCATTTACAGACGAATTATTAATTTTAGAACAATTACTTGTTGATAAAGAAGATTTTATTAACCGATTTTATCATGAGGGAGATATAAAAAAGTATGACCCAAGTGATAGTGGTTTAGACAAAAAAACAATCATTAGGTCTGCAGTTTCCTGTATAAATATTAACGTAATGTACGATGCCGATTTTATCTATAAACTGAGATATGATAAAGAGATGAATGCAGGAATTAATGGCATCACCAATCAAGCACTTCATGTTGTAACGGGCCATTCCAAATACCGTACTGCTAATCAAAATCTAAATTTTGTTTTTTCAAATGAAGATGATACGAATACCCAATGGGAGCATTTTTACACCGCCGTACCGATGTTGCTGATGTACACAACCTCTGTAGCAGATAAAATTCTTTTTCAATATATTGATGATTTTGAAAACAGACTATTTTATAAAAATTTGAAACGGGTACTGGCTTACTTAATGGTATATTCAAAGTCGTCACCCAAAAAAACCAAAATTTTCTATAGAGAATTGGGCAAATGTTTTACAAATGAATGTACGATTTGCAAAAACAAAAATGAACTTGTCCAAGCTGACTTTGGCTTATTCTTCTATCAGGGAATCTTTTTGTGCTCAAATTGCTTTAATCCAATAATGTTTGACAATGATGTTTTGGACAAGGTTAATGAACTTCTGTTTGGAAAAGAGGCGCGACCAAGTGGCGATGTTTAACGTAATTTAAACCGCCAAATTTATAAAGTAAGTCATGAGTACAATGCGCTCTTTCCCAACGCTGAATACTAGCGTAAAGTTGAGAAAAATCAAACTCCTATATGAAAACAATAAATAATTCATCATCAGAAACAGCATTTTCATTTATAGAACTTGCTTTTCGTGATTACATCGCCGCACGATTTTTAATAAATAATGGCCTTCTGTTACAAGGTTTAACACTTGCCAGTACCACCGTTGAAAAGTACATCAAAGTAGTACTAATACTTAATGGCAAAACAAAAAAAGAGATGAAAGTCCACTTAAATAATATAGACAAACTAAAAAAAGAACTTGCAGACTGTTATTATGATGTTACAAAACTGATAGACTCTCGGTTCTTAGATATTCTCGGTAAAGTGTACACTATTCGTTATTACGACGACATCATCACCCCGATAACGATAGGCTTATTTATAAATCAATTTTTAGGAGAACTTGATTACGTAGTAAATATGTTTGAAACACAAGTTATCACCGACGTCAAGAGAGCAAATGGTGAAATTGTTAGGACTGGATATAAGCGCGCTATAGACGAAAAAGACCCTGCGCTCTTCGAGGGTAATTACATTTTAAACGGTTTAAATAAAAAAGACCATATGGAAAAACCAGATACTGGCTATGCAATTAACATACGCCCTGAAAGTCTTGTATCGGGTGAGATTGAAGTTATTGGCCAGAATGTAACAAATAAATATAATGGGCAAATTGCATTTATTGACATCAAATTTAACAACCTATAGGCCGCGTCTGCACTTGCGGCCCTCAAGTTGGCGTGAGTATCCGGGCTTGGTTTAAGCGGTGGGCTACTAGTGCCAGGCGTGCAAATTAGGCGGTATTGTATATTAACCGAAGCTGATAAAGAAAGTGAGTACGCCCCACTTTTTCCCGCGCTGCATCATCGCGCCGATGCGGAGATGATATTGAAAAATTAATAAAAAGGAAAATGAAATGCAGCATAGAAATCTAAGGTTAGATTTTGACTTCTCTGAAATTAGAAAGCTTTTATGATCACATGTTTTCACTTTTTAACACTCAATTAAATGATTTCTTGGCATTACAACAATTATAAGTGAAATGAGCAAGCCCCTCAATATCAATCCAATTAGAATAGATGGATGTGTCCTTTCTGGTTCATTTGTTGATTTATCAGATTTAGATTTTTCCTCCGTGAATGTCAAATGTTACAGCGTAACATCCGAATCATTTAAATTATTATCCAACCAGTTTCCACCGGAAACCGGAGATGAATATTCACTATTTAATTGCATACGACGAATTATAGAAAAAAATTCAGACCTGAAATATGGCTATGTGTTACTACCATTAGATTTTTCGAAACCGGTCTCCTCTTTAATTTATTACAAATGTGCTGAATTGCTCAAAATTATGTTTTTAACTAATTTAGAGATTGAGTCGGTCGCTGAATTCAATTTTATTAATTTTAAGAAATTAGAATGGATTGTGACTGTATTTTATAAAGCAAAAAAGCCACATATAGATTACGATAGCTTTTTCACCTATCCTTTTAATGCAAACAAACATGGCGTTAATCAATTCATAGAGCTTTATTTTAAAAGGATAAAAAAAATGAAGTACGTCCAGGTAGCGATTGAAGCCTTTTTAGCTAGTTTTCAAAACATGCCTACGAACATGAGTTTCGTTAGTGTTTGTATATCTATGGAAACTTTAGTTGACAATAAAACTGAAATCACGTACAAAATCAAAAGAACACTGGCATTACTTTGTGCGGATAATGAAATTAATGGAAATATCATATTTGATAACGTTAGAGAAATCTACGCTTTAAGATCCAAGATAGTACACGGCGGAACCTATAAAAACAGTCTATTCGCGGAATATTTACAATATGTGAGAATTCTTGTCTCTGTTATGATAATCAAACTAATTTATTTGAATGAACCAACGGCCATTCACCTGCAAAAAAGATTAACATTTGCGGGGTTTGATAATATGAAAAACATATATCCAGATTCCAATTTGGCAACACTTAATCTATTTTCTCAACACAAAATTGTAAAACCGCTTAAAAATAAATGTTAGCCGTCCTCTGGCGCGAGTATCCGGGCTAGGTTTAAGCGGTGGGCTACTCGTGTCCGACGTGCAAATTAGGTGGTACTGTATATTAACCGAATCTGATAAAAAAGCCACGCCCCTCTCTTTCCCATAGCTGCATCCTCGCGCCAAGATGTGTTCTTTAAACAAGTCTGGCAATACGGTTATGCTTTAAGAAAAGTAATGAAAGGCACCGTAGTTTCAACGACTGGTGCGAAGTATTTATCTTTCCTATCATAAACCACTTGCTTATCAAACCCAAAAAGGCAAAAAAGCGGCTTTTCAAATTGATGATAATATCTTTAATCCTTTAAGTTAACGGCTATAGTGATAACACCCACCGTAGGCTGAACAATGCGTCGATGCTTGTAGGTAATTTTGCATGCCGGTCACAGTCAGGGGAAACTCAGCTACAGCGGTTGAATAAGTATTCTAAAACATACAGCCTTAAATCATTCGGGTTTGTTAACAGGGTTGGTATATTGTAATTTATGCGCATTTCGTGCATTTTTGCATTGATTTTTTGTAATGCATAACAAAAAATATCTTTTATTTGTACAAAACACGCAATATGCTAGTCTATTTTAAAGTAGGAAATTACAAATCGATCAAAGAACCGGTTGTAATTAATTTTAACGCTACGGCCGTTACTGAACACCAAAACAGCAATGTTTATCATGGAAAAAAAGGCGACTTTCTGAAAAGCGTTTTTCTATACGGTCCTAATGCAAGCGGAAAATCGAAAATACTGGACGCCTTTGTACTTTTCAGATCAATTATCCTCAAATCAGCGACCGACCAAGAAAGCCATGCACAGATAAGGGTAGAGCCATTTCTTTTAAATGATACGACGAAAGACAAGCCCAGTTTTTTCGAAGCGGAGTTTTTTATAAATGACAATCGTTACCGTTATGGATTTGAAGCTGATCGCGATTCAGTGAAAAAGGAATGGCTATTACTCGTAAAAAGCACCACCGTTCAACCTGTGTTTCTTAGAATTGAACAGGAAATTCAAATTCATGAGAATAGGTTTCCCGGAGGCACTGGCTTGGAAAAGCGGATGCGGAAAAATGCATTGTTCTTATCTGTCGCTGCGACCTGGAATGTCTCTGTAGCCGAAGATATTTCGAATTGGTTTTTCAATATAGCCACAATTCATGGATTACAGGATGAACGTTACCGGAATATTACCAGTGATTTGTTGAAAGATGAAAAAAGCGCCACGACCTTGAATGATTTTATTCAAAAAGCGGACTTTGGACTGAAATCGGTCCGCGCATGGGAGTTGACCGACGAAATGAAGGAGCAACTTCTCGAAAATAGGCCTCAGTCAGAACATGATCGGCTGAACGCCAGTATCGATAAAGATCCACGCCCTGTTTTCGGAATTCATGACGTTTATGATGATGATGGAAATATAACGGGCTATGAATCCTTCCGTTTGCGGGGGCGGGAGTCCGAAGGCACCCGTAAGTTCTACAATATGGCCGGCTTGCTGATTAGTGCGATTAAAGACGGAAATTTGGTTATTATAGATGAACTGGATGCACGTTTACACCCAATCCTTATCAAAGCCATCGTACAATTATTTAATACTGAAGGAACCAGATCGAAGGCTCAATTGTTAGCGGTGAGCCACGATACAGCGCTATTAGATAACGCGCTGTTAAGAAGGGACCAAATTTGCTTTGTAGAGAAAAACAGGCTTGGTGCCACACGCGTGTCTACGCTTGCGGAATTTAAAGTACGAAAAGAAGCTCCTTATGATAAAAATTATTTAGAAGGAAAATACGGCGCAATTCCTTTTATCGAAAACTTTGATTTATCAGACAATGGCGAAAAGTAGTAATAAATTTAACTTTAACGTCTTCCTGGCGGAATTAAAAGAACAAATAGTAGTACCTGTTGCAATTGATTCGAAAAATGAACGAAGATATTTTCTTATAGTTTCGGAGGGAACCAGGACAGAACCTATTTATTTTGAATATTGGGCGGACTTGCTGCCAAGAAATTTGCTCCGCACAATAGATGTTAAAGGTGTCGGAGATAACACAGTCAATGTCGTCAAAAAGGCTATAGAGCTTCGTGATAGGCGTAAGGCTAATACTAAACTGCCTGATTACGACGAAGTCTGGGCTGTTTACGACAAAGATGATTTTCCGGCAGAACATTACCATAGCGCTATTGCGTTGGCAACAAAGGAAGGCATCGAAAGCGGCCATTCAAACCAGTCGTTTGAGTTATGGTACGTACTTCACTTTCAATTTTTGCAAAATGCTCTGCACAGGAGCGACTACATTAAAATATTGACCAAGCAATTTGGTTTTAAGTACACCAAAAACAGTAAACGCGTCGTAGCCCATTTGATGAAAAACGGAAATCTGGACCAGGCAATAAAATGGGCAAAAGAACTTGAAGAAATGCATGATGAAGTTGCAGAATCCAGTTCATGTCCTTCTACAAGAATTTATGAGCTAATCAGCAGGCTAAAAGGATATGTGGAGGAATAAAAATCTAAGGTGTCACTACATTTCTCCCCTCTGGCGTGAGTATCCGAGCCGGGCTAAGCAAAGGCGTACGCCTGCCAAACTTGCAAAGTAGCGCATTACCACCGTCACCCTACCAAACGTCCACGACCGGCGAACGTCACCGAATCGGCACAGTCCAAACACCGCAGCATGGGCGCTACATATTTTTTTCGTCAGGCGCGTATGCCCGATCGGGCGGAGGGTTACCGTTCTATATGCCGCTTCGTTATACAAAATCCGCAAGGTTATTTATATTCACAAAATATTTACCAACCTTTTCACCGTTAATGAAAAAGCTGTTTACATTAATTACCCTATTTATACTGGTGCAAAACGCAATCGCACAAAAAAATGAGCTGAGACGGGTTGCCGATAGCATTTATGCAGAGGGCGAGACGCTTTATCGTTCGGAATGGGCGTCGGGCCATAGTACACCGATTTTCGCCTATAGCTTTGGCGCGAAGAAGCTACTATCCGGTGGATATTTTTCTTATGAGACTGAAAAAGGAATGGCCACTATCTTTTTTTCTAAAAATGAGGATCCGGTAGTAATAGCGACAGTGAAGTTCGATGATGGTTTAGACTCGTCTAAATACAGTATAGACACCATAACAAGAAAATTTACCGAAAATGAAAAAGAGTTCTATACCATCCGGTTAAAAGCAGCGCAGGCTGTTTCGAACGATACGCTTTTTCAGTATTATGAGCATACCAGTTTAAATCTTGTTCCTATTATAAAAAACGGGGCAAAAAGAGTCTATATAATCACTGCGCAAACAGCACCGGATGAAGTATTATTAGGGAATGATTACCTGATCAATTTCGACAAAGACGATAACATCATAAAAAAAACAAAGCTTCATAACAATCTTATCCCCCTGGCAACCGGCGGTACAGAGGCGATAAAAGCATCCTCGCACCAACATTTAGGTGCAACAAGTCCCTTTATTACAGCAACAGATATTTGTGCATTTAAACTATGGAAGGGAAAAACAACCTGGGTGATGGGCTTTGTTGTCTCGGCCGGGTATGTATCTGCGTGGCACTTTCGCGATGAATTTTTAGATATTCTAACCCAAGCCGAATTTCAAAAAATAATGAAAAACAAATAGCATAAAGCTACGCCTTCTAAATCTGCCGCCCCCTACGATAAGATATTTTACGCCGTGCTTTTGCAGCACCTCACAAACATCAACTATGCTGCCCACCAAACTATTCTTCATGAACGATAGTTTCTTTTGATTTAGCCTTTTCGGTTACCAGGTTGTTCCTCAAAAGGTTAAAAAACTCTTCCAATTCAGCCGGTTTTATTTCGCGGCCAACAGGTACCGGTTTGTCGGCTTTTTTGCTGGCTTTCAGATCATCAAAATTTGTATAACGGCTTAATTTTGTCATAGCATTTTCAACCTTACCAAAAAACACATCAGCGTTGTTGGTTGTTTATCAAATATATAAACTATCATTCGAAAGCCGATATAAAAAGCAACCGCCGGGCAGCTTATCGCTACCCGGCGGCTATGCTTATTTATTAAAGCAAATCGTTTTTAGCTTTTGCGTATAATCGGGGTGCAGGGGCTCGTTGGTTTGCGCCAGGCGCTGCGAACCTACGTTTGCGGGGCAGGCTATGCCGTTGGGGGCATCGTACACCAGGTCGGGCCTGGTGGCGATAAGCTCTTTGGGCACATAAATTTGTGTTTTGGTAATGGAGTAGCCGCTGGGGATAAAACGGATGTAGTACCCATCCGGGTGCAAGCTCCATATGCCCGAGGGTACCTCCGGGTCGGGCTGCGGGGCAAGTCCGGCAAGTACAGCGTATTTCTCCATGTCTTCGTACGATGAGGAACCGGATGCCGCAAGCCTGCGGATATTATTCTCCGCCTCAAACACCGCCTGTACAGCCGGAGGCAACTCCCCTTTGGCTTTATCCATAAGGCTTGCCGGTAATACGCCCAGCGCGCCGCCCTCCAGCATCAGCAGTTGCTGCGGCGTTAAAAGTGTGCTTGCGGTAAGCTTAATATCGTTGCCCATATCAACAAAGCGGGTGCGGGCAATAATGGCCCAAAGCAATACCTGTATGCTGCGCTGGGCAACCTCGGGGTGCTTTTCGGCATTTTTCAGGATCAATATCACCACATCCTTTTTGGGCCCCAAAACAGGCGCCAGCATATAACCATCGCCGCTGCTTGGGCCGCGGGTACCGGCATGCAGGCAATAGCTTTTGTTGGTCATTTCGTAAAAACCTTCGCAAAGTTTAAAGCCGCCGGTTGGGGCCTTGGGTAACAGGTACAAAGGTTGAGGTTGTTGCCCCTCGGTGAACGAAGGCGGCTTGGAGCCTTTCTTATCAACGTCTTTAAAACTGGTGGTGATGGCTTGTGGCTGTTTCAGTATTTTGTTCAATCCGCCGCCGGAGACTACCTCGGTGCCTTTATCCAGCAGTTTTTTGCCGAGGCCACCAAATTGCGCACGGGCGTTAACGGAGAACACCAGGCATAATGTTAAAACTAAGTAGTAGCTAATAAGTTGTTTTTTCATGTAGGATGGTTTTTGCCGCAAATTAACCAAAATGATATTAATTTAATAATAATATTAACCATTGGTTTATTTATCATTACAAATGAAATATAAGCGCATACATCTGCCGCTGCCTCGTTCCTCATCTCCCCCACCCAAAACTATTTTCAAATAAATTTGCGCAACTCAAAAGTTGCATATATATTTGCAACCAGAGAGTTGCACATTTAAATATTAAAAGATGAAACAAGATATATTCCAGGCCATTGCCGACCCGACACGCCGGGCTATTTTAACCTTAATTGCGCTTAAGGCATTAACGCCAAATGCCATGGCCGAAAACTTCGACATGAGCCGGCAGGCGGTATCGAAACATATTAAGGTACTGCACGAATGCGAATTGATAAGGCCAGAGCAAAGCGGCAGGGAAATTTACTATCACTTTAACGCGAAAAAAATGCAGGAATTCGACATTTGGGTGGCTCAGTTCAGGAAAAATTGGGAAACACAGTTCAATCAGCTCGACGGACTACTATCAACACTAAAAAACCAAACCACGAAGTAGCATTGATACCAATACAATTATTAACTAATCATCAATAAATAATGAACAACGATTTGCTATTTGATTTCACCGTTGACAAGGCAGCCAAAACGGTATCGATAACCAGGGAATTTGATGCAGCACAGGATTTGGTATGGGATGCCTTCACCAAACAGGAACTGCTTGATCAATGGAGCGCCCCCGCGCCTATGCGCGCCGTAACCAAATACATGAACTTTGAAGTTGGAGGGAAGAGGTTTTATGCGATGATAAGTCCGGATGGGCAAGAGCGTTGGTCGTTGCAGACGTACACTTCCATAACGCCAAAAACCAACTATAAAATGTATAATTCCTTTGCCGACGAGCACGAAAACCCTCAATTGCCGGGATCGGAATGGGATTACAATTTCAGCGAACAAAACGGAACGACTACCGTGCGTATCAACATTTACAATGAATCGTTCGAGCGGATGGAAAGCCTGCTGGAAGGCTTCACCATAGGGTTTAAGCTAACATTGGTGAATCTGGAGAATCTGCTGGCAACCTTATCGCAGAAATAAATCATAAGCTTGTTGGTGACAACACAAACAAGGGCGTAAAGCAAGAAATAAGTAGAAAAACAAACAATTTAAACATAAAATTATGAGAGCAATTAATCCCTGGATCAACTTTAACGGCAATGCCGAAGAAGCGTTCACCTTTTACAAATCGGTTTTTGGCGGCGAGTTCACCAAGATCATCCGTTTCAAAGATCTGGCAAGCACCGAATTCCAGGTGCCGGAAAATGAGGCTGAAAAAGTAATGTACATCGCACTCCCTCTTGGCAAAAATAATGTGCTATTGGCCAACGATGTACCCGAATTTATGGGGCGGGTAAACGAAGCCGAGAACAGATCGAAAATAGCCGT
Source organism: Mucilaginibacter sp. P2_D11 (assembly GCF_056404435.1). Taxonomy (NCBI): domain Bacteria; kingdom Pseudomonadati; phylum Bacteroidota; class Sphingobacteriia; order Sphingobacteriales; family Sphingobacteriaceae; genus Mucilaginibacter; species Mucilaginibacter sp. P2_D11. The sequence goes on along the minus strand of NZ_JBFUEA010000005.1, from coordinate 58,719 downwards.
AAGCACGGAAAGCCGCGAAGAGGCCGACAAAATATTCAACGGCCTATCGGCTGGCGGAGATGTTGAAGGCCCTATAGGCGAGGGCCCATGGGGTACTTACGCCGGCATGTTCAGGGATAAATACGGTATCGAATGGATCGTAGAATTCGACCCGAGTTTGTAAGGGGTAAATTCAACCTGAGGAAAACGTTTTTTGCCGCTGTTGGTGTCGTCATCAACAGCGTTTTTTATGCAATAAAAACGTGCGTCTGCTAACAAAAATCGATTTGTTAGTAACAACGCGCCCAAGGGCTTAAACCCGCAAAAATGCCCGGTAAATTATTCCGTCATTTCCTTCAAAAACTTCCTTAACTTACACCTACCAATTTTAGTGTTGATTACGAATCCATGAAAAGAGCAAACTTCCTATCCGCTTTAGGGCTAACGTTTTTAGGCGCAGTGTTCTCCTCATCAAAAAAGGTGACCATTTTAACCGACTGCGGAGATCCAATAACCCCACCCGTACCCGAAGGCCCTTACTATAAAGACGAAAAGCTGAACCGCATAAGCATTGCCGAACATAAAGAAGGGTTGCCCATTACCTATCTTTTTAAGGTAGAAGATAGCGACTGTAAACCCATTGCCGGTGCAATAGTGGATATTTGGCAGTGCGACAACAACGGCCACTACTCTGATTATGAGCAGGAAAAAACACTTGGCGAAACCTGGCTACGGGGCTACCAGGTAACCGATAAACAGGGCAATGTTCGGTTTGATGCCATATTCCCGGGCTGGTATAATGGTCGCCTTACCCACCTGCACGCCAAAGTGCGTGTAGAAGGTAAAGCTCCGCTCACTACCAATTTTTTCTTCCCTAAGGAGGTGGAGGATAAAGTTTTCCAAAGCCCGCTTTACCCCAAAGGGCCAAACCCGGTTACCATGGCACAGGATTTTGAGCTAAGGGGCGATAAAGACACCCACCGCCGCGATACGCTGGTGATGCAGGTTTCGCACGATGATAAAGGCAAAATGGTGGCCAGATACACTATTGCGATTGCATAGCTACTGCAGGTAATAGGCAAGACATCATTCAATATTTAAATACAGAATTTTCTTTACAATCCCACACACCTCCCCCTACCCGCGTCTGCGGCTAAACTTCTTTTAAAATCCCCGTTTCTGCGGGTCCGGCTTTCGTAAAGCTGGTGGGGATTCCCTTCCCTATCGTCCATAAACACATCTGAGGCCGGCACAAGATTCGAACTTGCGTGCAATCCTTTTGCAGAGGATGCCCTTACCGCCCGGGCAACCGGCCAACTTTAGTGGAAATAAAAGGAATTGAACCTTTAACCGTCACCGTATAAGGGTGTTGCTCTAACCATTGAGCTATATTTCCGTCATTAATAGTAGGGTAACCCGGACTCGAACCGGGAACCTCTCCGTTCCAAACGGAGTAATCTGAACCAATTGATATACTACCCTAAAAATGCTCGTAAAACAAAAAATCCCCTTAGGCAGACCTAAGAGGATTTGAGTATTCTGTTATATTTATTCAATACACACTCATTCATCTCCGATAGATCGGGCGCGGCAACTGGCAGGGTATTGTTATTGTTTTCATGCTGCAATGATACGCATTGTTTTTAATAAATCAAGAAATTCTTTAAAAATATTTTTTTATTCCTCAACGGTCCCTTGGAAAATCTTAAGCAGCCTGGCCTTAACTTCGTCGGCTTCGGGTTTAAACCCAAACATAGGGAGCACGTATCCAACTAGTAACATCCCGAGAGGTACGAGCACAGCCGCAACGGACTGACCTCTTGTTAAAATTGCCACAAAGCCGGCAACAGCTGCTAATGCAGTTCCGACTATCCATATGCACAGCAATACAACTACGGCGGCATGCATTTGCATTTTAATATGGATGCGGCTTCCGTTCATCCCAGGTTCGGTAACGCCTGTAATTTGTGGTGTAAAATGATTTCTTCCCCGGATGACCTGCTGCAGTTTAAAATTTCCATTCAATATATACCCGGAGAAATAATAACCAGACGATTGGAAGAACAGCGCCTTAAAACTAAATCCTCTGGGTGGCTCTATCTCCTTTTGCAAGCGCTCTTCTACTTCGGCGGGGCTTAACGCGGTAGTGACGTAAAAGTCATCGTAGGGGAGGTATCTCATGTGTGGTTTGGCCAATTGAACTATCGAACTTTACTTCCTATTTTTGGATTAAGCGCTGGTGAATTTGTTACAAGCCCTACTCTGTAAATATTACCCAAACCTTGATTTGTCTTACTTACTCCTAAAGCCTTCTTTACGTGCTCGTTCTCCCCGCATTTTCCGCGTGAAGGATAGCAGTGATTACCGGCATAGCGCTTAAGGCCTGCAGACGTATGAACGGAGAACCCGGCAGGGCCGCAGGCATCGCCAAAAACATATCGCGAACAACTCATACTAACGTCACCAACTCCCTAACTTTCTCTATCAAAAAAGAAGTTTCTCGTATATGATGCTCATGTAATTTATTGTATCGCTCTGCCCACGATAGAGTATCATCATCTACAAACTTTGGCACTTTTATCCACTTGTAGGTATTTAATATGATGTCTTTTTCTTCTTCGCTTATCATAATTAAAGATACATGTTAATAAATTCAAATGCCTCTTCTCAAAAGTCTTTGCCCTTCGCGTCCGGGCAGCACGCATCGCCAAAAATTGAATTAAGCAAATCAAATACCGATACTTTGGGTATTTTTAGCCATGCCAACAATAGAGTTTACGGCCTTAGTTAAAGACATTATTAAATCGTCGGGTAAACTGGCGATGCAATATGGGGAAGAATATATTGGTGCGGAACATTTACTATTAGCAATCATTGACGAATCGTTAAAGCAAACCAATAAAAGCGAGCAAATCCTGAAGATTTTCAAGCGATTTAAACTCGATGTATTTGCATTGATAGAAGATATTGAAGCATCTTTTGACCATGACAAACCCGGGCTATATTTAGACCAAGTGCCATTGTCGAGCTCTGCAGAAATTTGCCTCAAGTATTCTTATCTCGAAGCTAAAGCATGTAACAGCGATATGATCGATGCGGAGCACGTACTACTGGCATACTTGCGCCAGGAAAATAGTTTCTATAATCAAGTGCTGCTGCCTAAACATAAACTAGCTTATCAAGATGTAAAAAAGTTTATCGAACAAAAAAATTAAACCCTTTGCGTCTTCGCGCCTTTGTGAGAAAACAAATCGGTGTATCATTAAAATAACAAATTCCTAACCTAATCTTAACCCACACAAACAAATTACAATCCACCTATAAATTACCCCAACATTTTCGCAAAAAATCCGTTTTAAAATTACATTTTTGCCAAAATTTTAATAAATGCAGAGTTACCAGGAATTTCTTGACTTAAGCGTTGGGTTCCCTCAGGATGGTTTCGAGATCATAGAGGACGAACTTTACTTTCAGGACCTAAATTTAATGGAGATGATAGAAACGTACGGCACGCCCTTACGCTTCACTTATCTGCCCATGATTACTAAAAAGATACAGCAGGCAAAACTATTATTTCAGCAGGCCATCATCAAGAATGATTACCGCGGCAGCTATAAATATTGCTATTGTACCAAAAGCTCGCACTTTAAGCACATTGTAGAAGAGGCGCTGAAGAACGAAATCCATCTGGAGACATCATCGGCTTTCGATATGCCGATGATAGATGCGCTGGAGAAAAAGGGCGCGCTCAATAAGGAGGTGACCGTAATTTGTAACGGCTTCAAAACCTTTCAGTACAAGCAGTACATTATAGATATGTTGCACGATGGGTTCACCAATATTATCCCCGTGCTGGATAACAAAGAAGAATTCAACCTGTACGACGACGAAATTGATATAGACACCCCCTGCAACCTGGGTATACGCATAGCGGCCGAGGAACAGCCCGATTCGCAGTTCTACACCTCCCGGCTTGGCGTGCGCATGGAGGATGTGATTGATTTTTACCATAACAAAATTGAAGACAACCCCAATTTCCAGGTAAAATTGCTGCATTTCTTCATCAACTCGGGTATTTCTGATACGCCATACTACTGGAACGAGCTGGAAAAATACGTTACCCTGTACTGCAAGTTCAAAAAGGTGAACCCTGCTCTGGATACGCTGGACATTGGCGGCGGCATGCCTTTTAAAGATTCGCTGGTGTTCGATTTCGATTACGAGTACATGATCAACGAGATCGTGAGCCGTATAAAAGAAATCTGCGCCGAGCACGATACCATGGAGCCGGATATCATCACCGAATTTGGCAAGTACACCGTGGCCGAGGCTTCGGGCATATTATACAAAGTATTGGGCCGCAAGCAGCAGAACGACCGCGAACGCTGGCTGATGCTGGATGGCAGCTTCATTACTAACCTGCCCGATGTTTGGGCATTGAATCAAAAATACATCCTTTTGCCGGTTAACAACTGGGATAGCGAGTACGAGCGCGTAAACCTTGGCGGCATCACCTGCGACGGGCAGGACTACTACAACCAGGAAGCGCACATGAACAGCGTATTTATGCCAAAAACGCGTAAGGTGCAATACCTCGGCTTCTTTAATACTGGTGCCTACCAGGAAGTATTGAGCGGCTACGGCGGCATACACCACTGCCTGCTGCCCTCGCCAAAGCATGTCATCATCCGGCGCAACCGCGACGAAACCTTCAACTTCGAGGTATTCGGCGAGGAGCAGAACAGCAAGCAGGTATTGAAGATACTGGGCTACACAACGTAATAGTTTTCCGTTTAATATTTGGAAAGCACTGCTGCAAGGCGGTGCTTTTTTGTTTTGCATGCGGCAGGTATGCCTTTGGCGACACGAGGGATTACGCCAAAATAGGCTTTAAGTTTAAAGCCCGCCCCGCTTTATATACCGTACCAATAAATTGCGTTTACCTGCATTGATTATTTGCCGGTATAATTATATTTAGGCAAATAAATAATTGATGAAAACTTATAAAAGCCTAACCTTATTAGCGGTATTTATCCTATTGACTATCAGCTTAAAAGCGCAACCACCAGCCTTTCGGGGAGATTTGAACCGCATGTTCGCAAACCAAGACATGCAGATGCGCACGCAGATGCAGATGAATATGGCCATGATGGGCAGGTATTACGACTATATACCGGATAACTTTAAATACGACTTTAAGGTAAGGTTGAAAGATAGCACCACAAAAGAAGTTTCCTCCAAGATTTATTTGGATACCACGCTACACCAAAACTATCTGATGTTCGAAAACAAAAAGCTGCCAAAAAATGATTCGCTGCGTAAGCAACGCATTTACCCCGGGCAAACTATAAGCATTTCAAGGGATGGTATCGAACCTTTTTACAAATCCACCTACACCGCAACCGGCATGGCAACAGATAGCTGCTGGATGTTTAAGGTAATTGGTGGCGCAAGCATCAACGTATTCTCATTTTTGAGCACGCGCGAGGGCGGCGATTTTTCGCCTGTAACGATAGTTGCTATCCAAAAAGGCGACGGGCCTATCGTAAAGCTTAGTGCCGAAAATGTAACCGCCATGGTAGCAGGCGATGCGGATGCTTTAAAGGCCATCGAAAAGAAAAACTACCTAAAGGCGATAAAGGTATATAACAAGAATTTCCTGAAAGCAAATAAAACAGCAGGCAGTGGCGCCCGGCAGTAATATATGTACACCCAGCTAAAGCAATTCCTTGCTCACAACATGGCTGCCGATGAAGCCACTTTAGATGCCTTTTGCCAAAAATTCAGGCTGAAGAAAACGGGGAGGAACGAGCTGCTCCTTTCTGCCGGGGAGGTTTGTCCGTACATCTACTTCGTCAACTCGGGCTGCCTGCGTATTTATATGATGGATGTGAACGGTAAAGAATCTACCCGTTTTTTGGTAACAGAGGGCCGGTTCGGTACGGCGTTTCCTAGTTTTACCTTGCAGGAACCCTCGCTGGCCTATATCCAAAGTATCGAACCAACCGAGGCGCTTTACATCAACCACAAAGATTTTAAGGCTTTGCTGGATGAAGTTCCCGGCTGGGAGCGTGTTTACCGCATCAACCTGGAGCGGGATTATATCGCATCCATCAAGCGTATCGAAAGTCTGATTACTATGGATGCCACGCAGCGTTACCGGCAGCTGATGGAAACCAACCCCACGCTTATCCAAAGGCTGCCTAATAAAATCATCGCTGAGTACCTGGGCATCTCCCAGGAAACCCTGAGCCGACTGAAATCGAAAAAAAGTTAATTATTTGACATTTGTCAAATTTCAGCCGGATACTTATCGCTTGCTTTGCTTTATGAAACATACAGCCTCGCACAAAAACATCATAACCATCCTAGCGCTCCTGTTACCCCTGCTAGCAAGCGCGCAGATAAGAATAGGCCAGCGCACCATCAGGTTTAACGATACCGCCCGGCAACGCCCGCTGGTTACCGAAATTTGGTACCCTACCAATGATAGCCGCGAACCATTCGTTATCCCCCACTACCCTTTTGTACATATCTCCACTATACGTGACGCCAAATTACCGCAGGGCAAACATCCGCTCATTATGCTTTCGCACGGCACGGGCGGCGGCCGCATCACACTGGAATGGCTGGCCGATGCACTGGTGCAGAAAGGCTTCATCGTAGCATCGGTAGACCATTGGGGCAACACCTACGATAATAAGATAGCCATCAACTTCGTAACGCCATGGCAGCGCCCACAGGATATCAGCTTCGTGCTGACGGGTTTATTGAACGATAAAGATTTCGGCGGGGTGATAGATGTCGGCCGTATCGGCGCGGCGGGTTTCTCCATCGGTGGCTACACAGTGATTGCCCTTGCCGGCGGAAAACTTGATCTCGACGCATTAGACAAATTCACCAAGACAACTGAAGGCAAAAAAGAGATAACCTTGCCCGAGTTCCCCAACCTGGCCGACCAAATAGACGATAAAGCAGTGGCAGCATCATTCCGTACCAGTCCCGATTTGATGGACAAGCGTATCAAAGCCTTCTTCGCCGTTTGCCCCGCCATAGGCCAGGGCTTTATCAGCAGGCAGCAGCTAAAACGCGTAACCGCCCCCATGTACATCGTAGGCGCGCAAAGTGATAGCATTGCTCCCGTTATCACCAATGCCAAAACTTTCCATAAACTAATACCTAAAAGCAAGCTGCTCATCATCCCCGGAAAAACCGGCCACTATGTTTTCCTGAACGAAGGCTCGGCAGAGATGAAGCCGACGGGCGGCATATATTTCAACGATGATGCTGCGATTGACCGTGCGGTCATCCATCAGCAGGTTGGGGATGTGGCTGCGAAATTTTTTGTGGGTGCCTTAAATGCCAGCAAATAGCAGCCCCGCACTTTATCTTCCTGCACCTGTTCCGCTGCAAGTATTCCATTAACGCAATATTTGCAGCGGTACATCAAGTTTTTCCTTACATTTACCTCAATACAAACTTTGTAACGCCTTGAGCCATGTAATCGCTTGCCCATAAATTATTTATGGTCTTTCCCATCTCCGGGAAGGAAGCGAGTTTTTATTTTCTAATTTTAATCATGAAAACATGGCTATATCACAAAATATGGTCGTACTTATCATTATCCGTTTTCGCCGGGCACAACCAGCGACGACAGGATAGCGCACGACTATTGGGAACACCTACAGGGCATCACGCAAATAATACATACAGAAAAACTAGACGGCGAGAATAACTGCCTCTCCAAACTGGGCGTTTTTGCCCGCTAGCATACCGCGCCAACAACCTCGCCCTGGACAGAAACCCTGCGCCGTTTTTGGCAGATGGTGAAATACGATCTGGGGGACCTGGAAATATTCGGGGAGAACCTATACGCAATCCGCTCCATTGCATATCGCAAACTGGAGCATCATTTTTATGTTTTCGGCATACGCGAGCACAACCGCTGGCTAAGCTGGGAAGAAATGCAGTTTTACGCCAACATGCTCGAATTGCCTACCGTACCACTGGTTAAAACCGAGGCCGCGCCGCAAGACAGACAGTTGTTCGAGTCCGAATTACTGGCCCTGGTAAAAGGCCCGGGGGCTTTTGAGTCCTACGATGTAGCAACCACTATGGAAAGCATCGTAACCCGTAATGCCAATGGCTGTCCGGTGGATGCATTTGCGCAAAATGTATTCAAATACGTGCGCAAAAGGCACGTAAAAACCGATGAGCACTGGACCCCGCACCTGGAAAAGGGCACCATTATTAAATGAAGGAGGTAACCATGTGGGCCTTTAGCGATGATAAAAATGGGTGTATTTAGCAGAGCGGTTTGAATGGCACCCCGTATGCAGGATGTACAGCAAGAGCTGCGCTATCATGCCGAAGGCAACGTAGCCATACATACCCAAATGGTGCTGGCTGCACTGGAGGGTGAACCAACCTACCTCGCCCTATCCGCGCAGGAGAAGGAAATGCTGTGGGCCGCTGCTTTGCTTCACTACGTGGAGAAATATAGCACCACGGTTTTTGAGCCCGATGGCAGCATCACCTCCAACGGGCATGCACGCAAGGGCGCGCAATTTGCACGGCAGTTGCTTTACATGGTTGAGCCTGCACCCTTTGCTATCCGCGAGCAGATAGTTGGGCTGGTGAGGTATCATGGCTTACCCATATGGCTGTTCGACAAACCCGACCCACTGAAGGCCCTGGTAAAGGCAAGCATGGAGGTAAACACGGCTTGCTGGCCTTGCTGGCTCACGCAGATATGCTTGGCCGCGTTTGTGCTGATTTGGATGATATAGGATAGGTGGTTTGATGATTCGACAATTGGAGGTCAAAGATACCTAGTAGGGATGCTTTTTCCTGAAAAACTGACCTATTCTGAGGGGGATGTCGAACCACTAAAATGAACGAGGCTGCGTCTGTAATATATATGAAAAACAAGGAGTTATAGACAAAAAAAATGGGGCAAAAATCTATTTTAAAGACCTTGCCCCATAAAGGGTAAATGATGGGGCTCGAACCCACGACCCTCGGTACCACAAACCGATGCTCTAACCAACTGAGCTACATCTACCGTGTTGGAGGCTGCAAAAATAGGAATTCAACCGTAATTTGCAAAGCTTTTTTAAAATTACAATTGCCTTACCTTAATTATTTAGAACAATTCTACTTAATGGGTAAATTTGTACATCATGGCAGAGCAACTGGTTGAATTGAACGTTACGGGCATGCATTGCAATAACTGCGCAATGAGCATCCATAAGTTATTGGAAAAGAAAGGGCTGGATAATATCCTGGTGAGCTTTGCTTCCGAAGAAGTAAAATTTTCTACTACCGACCAGTCTGTAGTCCCTGGAATTATCACAGATATCGAAAATTTGGGTTTCCATGTTATTGACGATATTGCTACCCATAAAACGCCTTTTTACGATAAGGTAGAGAATAAATTCATCTTCTGCGCCGCGTTTACGGCCCCGCTCCTGCTGCATATGGTACTGCCATGGCATTTCCTACATCACCCTATGGTGCAATTGTTGCTTTGCCTGCCAGTGTTTTTGGTGGGTTGCCTGCATTTCGGTAAAAGCGCTTACAGCTCCATAAAAGGCGGCGTGCCCAATATGGATGTGCTGATTTTCATCGGTTCGTCGTCTGCGTTTATATACAGCCTGGTGGGCACTATACAAAACCTGGGCGAGCAATACCTTTTTTACGAAACCTGTGCTACCATTATCACCCTGGTACTGCTGGGCAATGTGCTGGAGAAGCGTAGTGTAAACCAAACCACCTCGGCTGTAAAAGATCTGATGAAATTTCAGCAAGTGAACGCTAACCGTGTAATTAAGGATGGTATTGAAGTAATCAGCGCCAAGGATGTAGTAAGCGGCGATATCCTGTTGGTGAATGAAGGCGGGCAGGTACCTGTAGATGGCGAAATACTATCGGGCGAGGCATCTATCAACGAGGCCATGATTACCGGCGAGAGCATCCCGGTACAAAAAAAGAAATACGATACGGTTATAGGCGGTACTATAGTGCAGGAAGGCAATATCAAAATAATGGCCACCAAAGTAGGCAGCAACAGTACCCTCGCCCAAATCATCGATCTGATGAAGAAGGCACAGGCAGCCAAGCCGCCGGTGCAAAAACTGGGCGATAAGGTGGCAGCGATATTTGTGCCGGTTGTGATACTGATTGCACTTATCACCTTTGTGGTAACCTATTTTGCTACCGATACCGGCCTGCAGCGCAGCATGATGCATGCTATAGCTGTGCTGGTAATCTCTTGCCCCTGCGCCATGGGCCTGGCCACCCCTACTGCCGTAATGGTTGGTTTGGGCCGCGCCGCAAAAAATGGCATTTTGATAAAAGGAGGCGACACCATCGAAGCTGTGGCTAACACTAAGTACGTGATATTCGATAAAACGGGCACGCTTACCACCGGCAAATTCAGCATAAAGGATATTAAAGCAGAGCCCGGACACGAACTAGAAAGCATCCGCGGGGCTATCGCAGCTATTGAGGAGCGTTCTAACCACCCTATTGCTAAATCCCTGGTAAAAGGCCTTAATGGCTTATCCAAACAAAAGGTGATACTGAAATCAGTAGTGGAGGAAAAAGGCCTGGGTATGCGCGCGGAGGATGTGCAAGGCAATAACTATTTCCTGGGCACCGCAAAGCTAAGCACCGATAACGACTACAACCTTTCGCTGTATAAAAACCAGGTGCTGGTGGCGCAGATAGCCATTGAAGATACCATAAAACCCGATGCTGCAGGTTTGATAGCTGCACTGATAAAAGCGGGCATAAAGCCGGTGCTATTGAGCGGCGATAAGGCCAGCCGCTGCGCATCTGTAGCCAAAACATTAGGTATTACAGATGTGCACGCTGAGAAGCTGCCCGAAGAGAAACTGAGCGTGGTGGATATTTACCGAAAAAAAGGCAAAACCATTATGATAGGCGATGGCATTAACGATGCCCCTGCCCTCACCCAGGCCGATGTAGGCGTATCTATGAACGATGCCAGCCACATAGCTATCCAATCTGCCAAAGTCATCCTGCTGAATACTGATCTGCAATCCGTAGTGAAATTTCTGCAGATAAGCAGGCACACCTTGCTTACCATCAAACAAAACCTCTTCTGGGCATTCGCCTACAATGTTATTGCTATACCGATTGCTGCTTTTGGCTTTTTAAACCCAATGGTTGGCGCTTTGACAATGGCTTTTAGCGATGTGATTGTGATTGGTAATTCTTTAAGGTTGAAGGTTAAGAAACTGCATTAACGGCTACCGCATATTCATTAATTGAACGCACAGTGGTATCAAGGCCAGCGATACCGCAACAAAAATACCTACACGCAGATAATTAAGGTGCTTCCAGCGTTGCATGCGGGCTAAAAGGTTGTCGCCTTGTGGAGCCTCGCCGTTTACGATCTTCTGAAATTCGATAATATTTGGCGCAAAATAGCTTATCGTCCATACCCGCACGGCAAAATGGATCACGAACAATATCAATAACGCATTCCTTATCCCACCTATCTGCCAGCAAAAACCGATGGCTGCAATAAAAGTAACTTCGTGCAGAGAGTGCATCACAATCCAAAAGGTTTTCAAGTCTGCTGCATACTTACCTTTAAAAATTTGGAGCGACTCGGGCGGATTGGCAGTCCATTTGGGTACCAGTACCATCGTTTCAAACAACTGGGCACCGTTCATTAAAAAATAGAAGAGCGTGGTGGTAAACAGCCAAATTTCGGCCTGAGTAACGTAATCTGAGGATAGCGTTTGCATCAATTTAAATTTTATTTTGGTTAAGGCCTTGCGTAAAATCATTCATCACCTCCATGGCAGCGCGCAAGTATTGCTCAATGAGTTGTTGTTGTTCTACCGTGTAGGAAGCTACTAATTCAACCATTCGGCTTTGCAATAATGCGGAGGTTGGGGCGAGGAGTTTGGCGGCATTATCCAGATGGGGCACCACTACAATTTTGCGGCGGTCGTGCTCGTCAAATGCGCGCTTTACCAATTGCTTGTGTTCCAATCGGTCAATAACGCCCGTTACCGCACCGGTAGTTAAGCCGGTGCGTTTTGCCAGTTCGCCCGCCGTCATGGCACCATACTGCATCAATAACCCGAGGTATTTATGGTCGGTACCGGTTAAGCCCGCCCGCCGGGCAATAGCCTCGTGCATTAATATTGTTGCATCAGAAAACTGCCTGCCCAGTTCACTTATTTGTTTGATTTGGCTGTCGGATAATTTCATAATTAATCTTACACAATAAGTATCTTAGTTGCAAAGATAATATTTCTATTGAATATTAAAACAGAGAAATTGCCCACATTCCGCGCTTTGCCGGATTTTGTTATTTTTGTTCCCCGCTAACCAGCGGGGTAACGGTGGCTTATGATAGAAATTTACACAGACGGTTCATCGAGCGGTAACCCGGGGCCGGGCGGTTACGGGGTCATATTACGCTCGGGGCAGCATTACAAAGAGTTATCGGGCGGGTTTCGCAAAACTACCAATAACCGAATGGAGCTTTTGGCGGTTATCACGGGGCTTGAAGCCATCAAGACCCCTAACCAGCAGGTTACCATCTATTCCGACAGTAAATACGTTATCGATTCTATCGAAAAACGCTGGCTGCAAGGCTGGGTTGCCAAAGGTTTCGCAGGCAAAAAGAACAAGGACTTATGGCTGAGGTATCTCGCCATCAGCAAACTACACCAGATAAAATTCGTGTGGGTACGCGGCCATAACGGCCACCCCGAAAACGAACGCTGCGATGTTTTAGCTGTAGCCGCCGGCAAACAAAAAGATTTACTGATAGATTCCGTTTTTGAGGCAGAGGCGGGAAAATAAGTCCATAGTCGATGGACTAAAAACTACTTCCCTCCCAGCTCAATCACATCCAGGCCATGTATCTTATCGTCGGTGATACTGAAACGGAGCAACGTACGCACCTTTTGCCAGCCTTGTTTGCCTGCCGCGCCGGGGTTTAGGTGCAGGCAGCTTATTTTTTTGTCGTAAATAACTTTGAGGATATGCGAGTGCCCGCTGATGAACAGCATGGGCGGGTTTAGGTAGATATCTTTACGCACGGCCGGGCTATACTTATCCGGGTAACCGCCTATGTGCGTCATCCAAACATCAACTGCCTCGCACTTAAAGCGCAGGTGCTCGGGATATACCGGGCGGATATCTGCCCCATCTATATTGCCGTAAACGCCCTTCAGTGGCTTGAAGGCTGCCAGCTTATCCGCAAGTTCAAGTGTGCCGAAATCTCCCGCGTGCCATATCTCGTCGCAGGCATCAAAATGCTTGAATACGGCATCGTCTAAAAAACTATGAGTATCTGATATAAGGCCTATACGGGTCATACGCTAAACATTGCCCCAGCCGTGTGCCAGTACATCGGCTATATGGATGGTTTTGATGGGCAGGCTGTTCATATCTATATAGCCCTGCAATTGTAGCAGGCAGGAGGCATCGGTAGAGATGATGTAATCAGCATTTGCCTCTAATGCGTTATCGACCTTCTGCTGCGCCATAGCTGCAGATATAGCATCGAACTTTACCGCAAAGGTACCGCCGAAGCCACAGCAGGTTTCGTTATCCTTTAGCTCAACCAATTCCAGGCCATGCACTTGGGCCAGCAATTGACGGGGTTCGCCCTTTATCTTGCATTCGCGTAAACCAGCGCAACTATCGTGATAAACGGCGCGGCCCTCCAATTCGGCGCCGAAGTAATCTACCTGCAATATGTTCACCAGAAAATCGCTGAGTTCGTAGATATTGCTTTGGATATTTCGGCATTTGTTGTGCGAGGTGGTATTGGTAAAAAGGTCGTTATAATAGTTGCGCACCATTCCCGTGCAGGATGCCGATGGCGATACGATAACGCTGTCTTCGCGGAAATCATTCAGGAATTTACTGCCGATGGCTTTGGCATCGTCCCAAAAACCGGCGTTGAATGCGGGCTGCCCGCAGCAGGTTTGCTCGGGATTATAGCTAACCACACAACCTGCTTTCTCCAGCACTTTTACGGTATTAAAGGCCGTTTCGGGGTACAACTGATCTATAAAACAAGGAATAAACAGCTCAACATTCATCGGCACATAGTTAGAGTGCGCTAAATTCCGAATTTTCCCTGAACTTTCTTCTCCGTGCCGAGCAAAGAAAACAAAAACAATAAACCGACCACGAAAAAGCCACATAGTGCCAGGGTTGAATTGCGCATACTGCCGGTAAGCTCCTGTATATAACCAAAGCTGAACAAACCCGCTACGATGGCTAGTTTCTCGGTAACATCGTAAAAGCTAAAAAAGGAAGCCGTATCGGGGATACCCTGCGGCAGGTATTTAGAGTACGTAGAGCGCGAAAGCGATTGTATACCGCCCATTACCAAACCAACCACAACGGCTATGATGTAAAACTCGGTCTTGGTTTTAGTAAAATATGCGGCGATGCACACCCCTATCCATATAAATACCACGAAAATCAATACCCGTATGTTGCCGTATTTATCAGACAGGCGCGACATAACGGTAGCACCGGCAATGGCGATTACTTGTATGATGAGGATAATCTTTATCAACTCGGGCGTGTCCATATGCAACTCCTGTGCCGCAAATGCCGTGGCCACCAGCATAATGGTTTGTACACCCATGGAGTAAAAAAAGAATGCCGGTAGGTAGCCTTTCAACATCGGCATGCCTTTTATCTTGGTCCATACCTTGCCTAGCTCTATAAAGCCGCCTTTGATAATATTGTGCTGGCTGCTATGTGCGTTGGGACTGCCCTTAGGTAAAACTTTAAAAGGTATCATGGCGAAACCAATCCACCAGATGCCCACCATTAAGAAAGATAGTTGTGCCGCGCTGCCCTTGGTCATGCCGAAGGTATCCGGCATCAGCACAAATACGAAACAAATCAGCTGCAGCAATACGCTGCCTACGTAGCCATAAGTGAAACCTTTGGCACTCACCTTGTCCTGCATATCAAGCGTGGCAATTTCGGGCAGGTAAGAGTTATAGAACACGAAACCACCGCTGTAACCTATAGCTGCAACGGCGAAGCAAATGATACCCCATTCCAGATGAGTCTTATCGAAAAAATAGAGGCCGCAGCAGGCCAGCGAGCCCATCAGCGTAAAAAACTGCATGAATACTTTCTTGCTCCCCCTGTAATCGGCAATGGAAGTGAGGATGGGCAGCAGCAGTACCATAATAAGGTAAGCGAACGACAGGGAATAAACCTGCAACGCGGTATTGATGAAGGTATGGCCAAAGAAAGTTACCCGGTTGCCATTGGCTGCATTATCAGTAATAGCCACATAATACGAGGGGAATATGGTGGTAGTAATAACCAGGTTATAGGCAGAGTTTGCCCAATCGAACATGGCCCAGGCCCGGATAGTTTTCTTATTGTTTTTTTCTTGCATTGCGTTTTAAAAGTATGCAAAATAATCAAAGTAAAGCATCAACCCAAAGCAAATTCTACGGCAGCGGCAGAGTGTATAGCCGCAGTATCGAACAGCATCATGTCGGTATCGGCAGGCTGTATCAGAAGGGGGATTTCGGTGCAGCCTAAAATCACGCCCTCGGCACCCTGTTGCCTTAGTTTATCGATAATCTGCAGGTAAGCGGCCTTGGTTTCGGGCCTAAAGATGCCCTTGCCCATTTCCCGCAACAAGGTTTCGTGGATAAAATCGCGGTCGGCTTTATCGGGTGTAAGCGCGGCAATGCCGGCGGCTTGCAGCTTATCCGTAAAGAAATGATGCTCCATGGTAAAACGCGTACCCAACAAAGCTATCGTTTTAAACTCCTGCTTTTTGATGGCCGCAGCGGCGGATTCCGCAATGTGGATAATAGGCAGGCCTATCTGTTGCTGTGCCTCTGCCGCTACCAGATGGGTAGTATTGCCGCACAATACGATGGCTTCCGCGCCGCTGTTCTTAAGCCCCGTGCCTGCATCTACGATCATTTTCAATATGGTCTCCCAGTTGTTGGTATCGAGGTTTTTTACGATGTCGGCGTAATTGAACGAATGCAACAGCAGCCGTGCCGCATTCACGCCGCCAAGCTTGTCATTGATACCCTGGTTGATGAAGCGATAATAATCGATAGTAGATACCCAACTGGTACCGCCGATAAGGCCTAAAGTTTTCATGAACGTAAATGTAGCATAAAACAAAATTACAAGCCTTCGTGCTAAAGTATTTTTTGTTTATTCGCATTAACCCGGTAGGCAAAACATGCCTAAATAAGTGTCGAGGGTGGCGTTTATGTGCCCGTGGCGTGTGGGTATATGGCATTGACGGAGTAACTTGGGGGTCTCCCTAAAACAACCCCAAAAACTTCTTCTTTTTCTTCTTCTTTGGTTTTTCCTGCGGGATGGTTACCGAATCGGTCTTACGTTTAGCAACGGCTATGGCAGCCCTAGCCTTCAGCACCGAATCCCGTAAATGCGCCTCCCTGATTTTTTTTACGCTGTCGAAATTATAGGACTTGACGAATAGTACAGATTTGTATCGCTTTACCGTAGCGTCGGCGGCAATGGGGTCATACGGTTTTTCGGATGTGTTTTTACTCAGCGCCGACCAGGCGAACAGGCCCATAAACAATAGGGCTAAAAACAGCAGGCCATTGAAAACCGACTTTTGCAGATGCACAACGCCTCCATCCATCTTCAGGATGCCTATTTTATCGGGATCGCTGCGCTCTTGTAACTGCGTTTGCAGTTTTTCGTTTTCGTTCAAAAGCGTTGCCGGGCCTACCGAGTTAAGGTCGCCACCGGTTGCAAGGCTACCGGTGATGATGGCGTTATGCAATTCGTTACCGTCGGCAAAACGGCTTTCCGGAGATTTTTGCAGGCATTTGTCAATTAAATTCAGCAACCAGGCTGGCACCTGCATCTCCAATGCCTTTTTATCGGCATCCCAGGCATCGGGCAGGTTGGCTTTGCGCAATTTCATGCCATCGGGAACCGGCGCTTCGGAGTGGCTGATCATTACGTTATTGCGCCCGGTATCGCCATTGCCCTGCAGCGGAAACGGTACCTGTCCAGCGAGCAGTTCGTAAAGGATAATGCCATAGCTATACACGTCGGTCTGCATCAGCATCTTACCTTCATGCTGCTCGGGTGCCATAAATTCTATGGCTCCGGCGTTACGTATGCTGCTTCGGCGCTGCTCCTCGCTCATTATCGCCAGGCCAAAATCCAACAACACATAATTGCCGGTATGTATATTATATTTTACGTTATTGCTTTTAATGTCGCCATGTTTTACGCCGACGGTATGGCAATGGGCAAGCGCGCAGGCCAGCTGGTCGGCAACTTTCAACAGTTCTTTCAGTGTGAAGATTTTTTCGTGCGGAGGTTGCAGCAGCTCGCTCAGGTCGGGTCCATCGATGTATTCCATCTCGATGAACGGGAACGAGCCGCTCTCGGCAATACCGAAGCTGAGTATCTTTACCACATTGGGATTGGGTATCTCGTTTACCTTTTGCAGCTTGGCTACCTCGTTCTGGAAATTGCGGTAGTTTTTATCGTCGCCGTTTTCGGCATAAACAGGCGTGGGTATTAGTTTTACTGCAGAGTAAATTACGCCCGTACGCCGGCCCTTGTACACCGATCCCTGCCCCCCGCTGCGCAGCGCACCCAGGTTCTCCAACCCTTCTGCTATGGTAAAAACTTTGCTCATTTATTTACTTAATGGCTTATAGCTGAATTCCAGCACGGCCGATTCACCTAAAATTACCTGGTCGCCTTCCTCCAGCGGATGGCCGATTGTAGTAGAATGCAGTTTGATTACGTTCTCGCTCTTTTCGGAGCGTATCTTCACTTTATTGCGCGGTGGCACGCCACCTTCATCGGCATACAGCACGAACCGCTGGCTCTCCACGTTCCAGCCAATGTGGGCGTGCTGGCGGCTTACGTATTTATTGGCAGCATCGCCACTTTCCGATGGGAAAGCAATGTGGTTGGTGCGAAAAAAACCATCGTCGCCCTGTGCTTTTTTGTCACGGCCGATGTTTAGCTTTTCGTTGCCCGATGCAAGGGTATATTCTTTTTCCTCCGTTTCGCCGTTCAATACCCGCAGGTAAGCGGTTGCGGTTTGTTTGATGAAATGCTTATTGGTTTTGATGAAGAAAGCTGCATCCAAACTGGGAAGCCGGGCAGCTTCATCGGGCACCTCAGCATCGAAAACCACGTCGAGCGTCCAGCGGTCGGGCAGGCCGAGGTCGAAATCGTCAGCAATCTTTTGTATCTCATCCTTAAACAATTCGGGTTGTTCGGCATACACCGCGGCCTCGTACATGTGCCTGTCGGTGGCCTCGCAGTTGAGGTACAAGCTTAGTCCTTTAATATGGCTACCCTCCCCCCCTTCGGCTTTCTGCAGTTCTTGTTTGGTGAATTGCAACAAAGCATGACGCAGGCTCTTCACATCATCGGGGCGGCCTTTTGCGTCGCTATTGAATAAATTAAATATCATGTTTGTACCCGTATAATTTTATGTGCGATGAACATTGCCGTTTTTTTATCCAACCCCGGCACTATTCGTTTGTTTGCGTAACGATGTTTTTAATGTAGCCCTTTTTCAACAAAAATGGTATTACGTGTTTCCCGGCCAGTTTCACCGCATCTGAGGAGCCCTTTGTTGATTCTATCCGTACGCACACGACGATATTACCAGTACCCTTTTGCTTAGGCGCGAAGAACACGTACCAGCCATCGTTTATCTGTTGTTTTTTCCAGATACGCTCAGGCGTACCGGTTTTACCTGCAACAGTTAGGCCCAGCGTAAAAGCCTTGGGTGCGCTCTGCTCTATCATATATTGCCGCAGCAGCTGTGCATACTTAACATCTTTCACCAGTGCTATGCCCCGCTTAACGGTAGTTGCCGAATCGCTGAACTTAAGCACATATCGGTTATTAGGCATGATGCCGCCGTTGGCTATACCCGCAGCCAGCCGCGCCACAGCAGCCGGCGTGGCAATCAGTTCGCCTTGCCCCCAGGCCATACCCGATATACCTTTGGCACGCGTGCGCCTGATGTTGTTCGGGTCGTACCGGGGTTTGGTGTTGAACTCGGTTTTGCGCCAAAATGCCCGCCATTTATCTTCCTGTACGGGGTTTAACTGCTGGCGACCGTAATAGTAGCCACCCACTCCATGCAAAAACATGCCGGTTTTAAGATAAAGCGTAGCCATTTCTTCCTCCAGGTGTTCCTGGTTGGCCAGTTTGATAAAGTACACGTTGTTCGATTTTACCAGGGCGCGTTCCAGGCTTATCAGGCCGGTTTCATCGGGTTCGATACCTTTTGTACGTATGCGTTCGAAATCACTCACCTGGAATTTCTTGTCTGCTGCCGCAAGCCCCAATTTATTGAATGAGGCCAGCGAGGTGATGAGTTTTGCGGTTGAACCCGGTTGCGAGGCGTAGGTGAAGCCAAGGTCGGTAGTGGTCATCCAGTTGCTGAGTTGGTTTTGGTCGGCAAGGCTCATGGTTAGCCGTTCCCAATCGTGCACAGGCGGCAGCGGGTAAACCGATGAGGCCAGTACATCGCCGGTGTTCGATTCCATCACTACTACCGATACGCGGTTATCCAGCAGCGAGGTATCTGTTTCCATCGACCGTTGTATGCTGGTTTGCAGGCCTGCGTCCAATGTGAGCTGCACATCGCGGTTGCGGTGCTTGAATGAATCTACCGCCATGCTATTAATGCCTGCCAACAGCATGTGCGCCAGCGCACTGTAGTCTTTCTTCACCACCGTCATCTCTTTTACGCCGCGCGGCAAAAAGCGATCTTCGCGATAACGGTTGGCGGTAACGTTATAGTTGGTTGTGGGCAGTTTAAAGCCGCGCAACTCGGCCGCATGTTCATATTCGGCAAAGTAGCCGTTGCTGCCGCCGGTGAATACGCCGGAATTTTCGTCGCCCGTCCAGAAGAACATCTGCTCCTCGAAGGGGTAATACCTGTCGAGCCGTTTATGCATCGCCGAATCGATGTTGTAGCCGCCAACGCCCGCGTCCGCCAGTTTGGCCATTTGTTTCTTTACCATTTCGGGCTTGCTGGTTGCCAGCAGGGTACCGTCGCGATCATATATCGAACCCGCCTGCAGTCTGTTCATCAATATGGCGATGCGTGGGTTATAGCTGAACATACGTGCGCCGCTTTTATCTGCCACCAGGGCAGGTTGCACCACCCATTTTTTATTATCGAACAGGTAACGCGATACGCTTACGGTAAGCAAGGTAACGCCCATCAAGGCCGCAATCAAAGCCGGTACCAGGTTTTTATCCTGTTGATTAGAGATGTATCTCATTTGCACCTGCGTGCCCCTCACCTGCGATGCCGATAACAAAAAGCCCGATGCCAGCAAGTTGGCCACCAGCGATGAGCCACCATAGCTTTGGAAAGGCAGCGACACCCCAGATAAGGGCAAGGCCCCTATTGAGCCGCCCGCTATGAGCAGGAACTGCACGAATGTTGACACCCCCACCCCGGCGCATAAATAAAACAGGAAAGGCGTGCCCGTTCGCCGCCCGATGATGATAGAGCGGTGGAGGAACAGCAGAAAAAGCACGAATATGCAGGTGATGCCCGTCCACCCGAATTCCTCGCCCATGGAAGGGAGTATCATATCGGTATGGGCCTCGGGGATGGTTTTGGCGAAACCCTCGCCTACTCCCTGACCGGATACCCCGCCGCTGCTCATGGCCCAAAGGCCGTTGGCTACCTGGTCGCCGCCGTACACTTCGTTGTTCCAGGGGTCCTGCCAAATGGCTTTCCTATCCACCAAACGCTGCACAGGGCCGGGGAACAGCTTGCCTAAATATGGTATCTGATCTATAGTGAGGAAGGCCGCCATAATTACCAACACCATAATGGCCGATTCGCTGAGTTTGCGGCGTTGGAAAAGCATCAGCAAAGCTACTACTACTGCAGTGGCCAAAGCCGACAACCAAACATTCTTCAATATCCAGGAGCAAAGTACGTAGATAACTACCGCTATGGCCATGAACATAAAATCGCCCCGCGAAAAGGAAAACAAGGCGATAAAGGTGAAGCAAACCACCATGGCGGGGCCCAAATCGCCCAGTAATAAAAACAGCAGCAGCGTAAACAAGATTGCTATTAAGGCAAAAGCGAAGAACGACCAGCGCTTGGTCCAGCTGGTGTATTCGCTGATAAGCTTTTCGTTCGCCGCAAAAAAACCGGCAAGGAAAAGGATGATGAGGTATTTCACAATTTCGCTGGGCTGGAAACCGAAAAGGTTCACCTTTACCCCGCTCCCCTCAGGGCCTGTACCGAATTTGATGGTCATGGCCAGCAAACCTGCGGCAATAACCACCCAAGGCCAGCCGTTTGCGGCACGAGCGTTATTTTTAAAGAAGACGAGCCTGTAAAACCAGGTATCGGCGGTAAAACGGCGCATCTTGATGAACAGCATCACCAGCATGGCTAAGATGCCGATGCCCAGGTAAAACAGCGAATCGCGGGCCAGGAAGCGGTCGCGCAGTGGGTCCTGCAAACTTAAAAGGGTAACAAACGATAAACCCGTCAATATCATCACTACCGGCAGGATAATCTGGTCGGCCATGGGAAAGCGCCAGGACAAAAACAGGTGCACAAAGAGGAATGCGCCCAGGAAACTACCTGCAATTATCCAGAACCAGTTGTTGAACTCAGTCGGCGTACGCACGATAAAAGATTTTTCTTTTTTGAGGATGTTGAAATCGCGCGTAGAAAGCAGCTTGACCGTATGTGGCGCCTGGCTAAAGTTGAACACGGCATCCTCATCCAAATCCTCCGTACCCTGCGATGTACCAAACTGGTAACCCGGCTGCAAGGGTAACACCCTAAAAGCTTTATTATCGGGCAGGTTTTTGAAATGGTACCGGCCGGCCGCATCCGTGCGGGCGTAAGCCGTTAGCTCCTGCAGTTTTGGTTTACCCGCGCTATCGGCATAAAATGTTTTTTTATAGCCATCGCCGCTTTCAGTCCTGGCTTTCACTTCGTCGGTTTCTTCGTCGCTGTACAGGCTATCCTGTGGCAATATCATATCCAGCCTTACCAATACGCCCGGCACACCTTCGCCTTTAGCGGCAATTGACCCACTGATGCTGTAATGGCCGGCCGCGATATCCGTTTCGACGGGGAGTTTCATTTGGGCAGTGCGTTCGCTCAGGAATAACGACGAATCGGCACCTGTGTAGCCCAGCAGTGAACGCGATGCCGCAACCCTGCTCTTGAACGACTCGCCACCTTTTTGGAAAGCATCATCGGCAACGATGTAGTATTTCTTCTTATTCAGCTCGCCTATGTTATCAATTTTTACGCCGGCCCCTATGTTCTTGCCAACGGTAGCGGTAATAAGGGCGATATCGCGCTTATCATCAAAATAATAGCCTTTCGTGAGCAGTTGATGTATCTCGCCTGCCGGGTCCTTATCGTTAAGGTTTACCATGGTGCCATCGGCAAGGCGCTTTTCCACATCGGCAAAGCGCGTTTGCAAAACCGTGTAAAGCCTGTAAAACAATACCGAAAACAGTATAACTACCAGTAGCAGGAACACCCGCTCTTTGGCCCTGCCAGGGATGGTTGCCTGCTCTTTATCGTTTTCCATTTGGTGTTGCTGTGGATTTACTAGCCGAATCGGCGTATAATATGGTTAGCGGGAAGCCCTCATTGATGGGCTTGGCCGCGGGTAGTGTGAAGCTGCGTACAATGGGCTGCCCGCAGTTTAGGAATTGTACATTCTTGAGGCGGAGGTCGGTATTATATGTGCTTATGCCCACCACGAAACCCTGTAGTTTAAGGTTCTCCAGCCCTATAGATTTTGCACCTTTGAACGCAGCGAAAGCAGGCCCTTTATAGGCCGTATCGCATAGCAATGTAATATTACCCTTCGCCCTGATGTACAGCCTGGGCTTGCTGATATCCAGCGTATCGCTGATGATGATGGGCTGTTTGAACAAGCTATCGATAAGCGTCACCGTATCGCCTTTTGCCATATTGATGGCATTCTGCAAAGCTATCTCCTGTGTGTTGCGGGGCGCTTTCTGGCGTAATGTGTCTGCGGCAAGGGTTTGCGGTTTGGCTGCTTTTTTGGCTTCCTTTTGCCATTGCATATAGCAATACGCTGCAGCTCCTAAAGCTACCAGACAAAGTATTGCAAGTATAGCTACGGCAAAACTGCTCTTTTTTTGGGGCATAACTTTCGATTTATCGGGGCTTATGGATGATTTTACGGCCTGGTATTCTTTCTTTGCCTCGGCGGCGGGTTCATCGTTTTTTTTTAACTCTACGGTTGGAGCTATTGCCGTGTGCTGTTGCGAGGCCTTATCGTTTTGTGCCAGTGCTACGGTAACATTATCGTGCCCGCCGTTTTTATTGGCAGCGCGAATAAGGCCTGCGGCCTTATCGTGCAAGGAGGCGGATTGCGTAATGATGGCCGTTATCTCCCGTTTGTCAACCATATCGGTAAGCCCATCGCTGCAGAGCAGCAGCATATCGCCCGGCAAAAATGGCGATTGCCCGGTTTCGATGAAGCTATCATCGGCATCTATATTCGTGCCGAAACCCAAAGCTTTGTTTATCTCGTTGCGTTTGGGGTGATCCATGGCTTCCCGCTCCGTCAGCCTGCCCGAATCCTCCAGGAAACCTACGAAAGAATGGTCCTTGGATATTTTTATCAGCGAGGCATCGCGCAGCAAATACAGGCGGGTATCGCCAACGTGCGCATAGTAGAACTGGTTGTTGGCAACATCAACCAGTGCGATAGTAGCTACGCAAGCCATGCTATCCAGTTCTTTCTCTTCGAGTTTTTTGGCAGCTATGGCATTATTGGCCAGCTTGAAGGCTTCTATCATGGCGGGGATGGGCTCTCCCTGCTTGCTCTCCAGGTAATCCAATATCTGTTCGCGGGCAATGGCTGCTGCCACTTCGCCCCCATTGTAACCGCCAACGCCATCTATAACCCCGGCCAATATAAGGCCACTGCCCAGCCGCTCGGCAATAAAGGTGTCCTCGTTATTGCTGCGTACCTTGCCGGTATCCGTCAGTCCAAAAAAGTTTTCAGCCATTGTTTTTACCGGAGTTTTTAATATCAATAAAATGTGTGGCCAGCAGGCATATTACCAATACCAATAAGCCGATGGATAATATCTGCGACATGCCTTTACGATTTAAACAGGTTTAAGCCAATAATACCATTGAGCAATATGCGCGAGTTTACCGGCAATTCTACCCATTTGGGCGCGTTGATGTCGCTGGTGGGTACGGCCATTTCGTTCAGCGTGGTCATCTCGCCGAAAGAGGCGAGGTAAAACTTGCCGTCCGCTTTGTTGAAACGCACCTGCAAATGAGGCGTGTTTACCCATTCGCTGGGTATCTTGAATATGTTCTGCTCATCGCGTTCCTCGTCGCTGCCCGATACGATGATATCGTCGTCCTTCATCAAATACTCAACCTTTTTGCCGGCGTATTGTTTATCGGGGATGATGGTCTCGAAGCGGGCGAGGCTCTTCTTATCTGTCTTGATAGCTTCTTTCTCGCTGTACTCCAAATCCTCCTGGTAAGGTATCTCAAAATAGCCCTCGCTGTAGTAGATGAAGCCCTTCAGGATATCCTGGTTCACGTCGAAAGTTTGGGCTATACCCGTTTGGCGCGGGATAAAGGTTACGCGCAGGTTTTCTTCTTTTTTGGCTGGCTGGCTGTTATCGGGCAATAGTTTACCCATAAAACCTTTATCTCCACGCTGATAATCGGGGTGCGACACCAGCCTGAACACCCATTTAGAACCTGATGGTTCTACCTTTTTGCCTGCCAGGCGGTATTCCTTCAATATCTCGTAAAACCTCTTTACGGTTTCCTGTACGATGAGGCCGAACAGGCCCTGCTTGTTTTCTACGAATTCCTTATAATCCTCCGCATTGAAGCTGATGATGAACTCATGGTAAAACACCACGCGCTCTCCGAAGGAAAGCTCCTGTATGGATTCCCTGAATTTTTCTACGATGTAAGCGTAAACGCTATTGGGCGTAAGCGGCGGTATCTTGCCCGCCACGCCGCTGCTTTCCTTTGTCAGGAACCAATCCTGTATGCCTATACGTTGCCAAAAATTTGGTTTTGATTCCATTTGTATGTAAGATTCGAATATGATTACTGAACATAAAATGTGTACGGATGTTTTTTATGTGCAGGTATAATTAAATGTTTTGTTTACTACGGTTTGGGCGTGTCTACACGTGGTGTATCCGTTGCTTGAAGCCCCTTATCTATAGTATTTTCAATAGTTGCGTTCCGCACACTGTCTTCAACGTGTTTGATAGAGTCCCTGATACGCTTTCTCTCGTACGCATCATTCGCGGGCAAATCGTTTTGCTGGTTAGTAGGGGTCTGAGAGGGAGTATCGGCAGGCTTTTTCAGCGAATCCTGCGTGGTTGTTTTAGGCAGGCGTGCATCCTTTTTATAAAACGCCGCATATACCGAGAAACCAACGAACAACACCAGCAGGGCCACTAAAGCATTGAAACCGAGTTTCGATACTGTTATTTTCGATTCGTTATCAGGTACTGCTAACGACCCATCCTCCTCCGGCTCGGCAGACAAGGCGGCTTGCAGCTCCGATACTTGTTGCTGAAGCTTTTTGTTCTCGGCCTTCAACGCATCGATATTGGCTTTAGATACACCCCCTATCCCGGTACCTACCGTGCCGGTAGATGCCGAAAGGCTTCCGGCAACGATGGCATCGTGTAGTTCCTGCCCATCGGCAAAGCGGTCTTCGGGTTTCTTTTGCAGACATTTGTTGATCAGTTTTACGAGCCAAGCCGGCACCTGCATTTCCTGCCGCATCTTTGCCTCGGGCCATTCCTCGGGCAGGTTCAGTTTACGGGCACGTATTGCATCGGGTACTTCTGCTTCCATATGGCCCAGCATTACGGCATTACGGCCGCTATCGCCCTCGCCGGTAAGCGGGAAGGGTACTTCGCCGGTCAGCAATTCATAAATAATGACCCCGTAACTGTAAACATCGGTCTGCAACAGCATCTTGCCCTCGTGCTGCTCTGGTGCCATAAACTCCACCGCGCCAGCGTGGCGTATGCTGCTCCGGCGTTGTTCCTCGCTCATAATAGCCAGGCCAAAATCAAGCAGTACGTAGTTGCCTGTGTGGATATTGTATTTTACATTGTTGCTTTTGATGTCGCCATGCTTTACGCCTACTTTATGGCAATGTGCCAGGGCGCAGGCCAGTTGGTCGGCCACTTTGAGCAATTCTTTCAGGGCGAATATCTTTTCGTGCGGCGGGGCCAGGAGTTCGTTGAGGTCGGGGCCATCGATGTATTCCATCTCAATGAAAGGGAAAGAGCCGCTCTCGGTAACGCCCGAGCTTAATATCTTTACGATGTTGGGGTTAGGTATCTCGTTTACCTTTTGCAGCTTAGCTACCTCGTTCTGGAAGTTGCGGTAATTCTTATCGTCGCCGCTTTCGGTGTGGATAGGTGTCGGTATCAGCTTTACTGCCGAATAGATGGTACCCGTTCGCTTGCCTTTATATACGGAGCCCTGCCCCCCGGTGCGCAACGCGCCAAGGTTTTCTAGCCCCTCTGCTATGGTAAATACTTTACTCATTTATGGTGTTAAGATTTCTGCCGACCGTATAACGGCAAGCCTGCTTTGAAATTACAATAAAACAGCCGCTTTGTTGTGTATAATGCAAAATTTTACGCCATGAAGATACGCTTTGGCTAATTACCCCCGCTTTGTTTCGTGCTAAAAAACAACCTGCGGCAAGTTTTTGTAAACTATTTTTTTGAAGCAAAAATGCTTCTTATAATAGTTAATACCAGGTTCATCAATTTAACGGCTGATGGGTTATGCCGGTACACCTGCCACAAAAATATGGTACTGAACAGCAATGCTCCAAGCGCGACCAAAATGCTGTAAAGCGCGCGCCTGGATATGTATATTTTAGATGGGTGCGCCAGCAGCTCGGTGGCCTGTAGCTTATCTATAGCCCCACGTATATCTTCGTTGGCTGTGCTTCGGTTCTTGCCATTGTCTCGCAGCAGGTCGTTAAGGCGGCTGTGGTGCAGTGTCACCTGGTCGTGCAGGTAGTAGGCTTTATTTTCATCGGCAAGGGCTTCGGGCGGGCGGGCATCGTAAAGCAGGATCATTTCAGATATCAACCTGTCCTGCAACTGGTTTTTGATCAGTTGCAGCTTTAATGCCCATTCCAGTTCGGCAGAGCTATCGGTTGCCGCGGCAACCGGCGCAATAGCGTCAACCCTGGTTTGGTGTATAGAGAGGGCATCGTACAGTTCCAGTGCATCGGCATACCTGTCGCTCGGTTTCTTTTGCAGGCATTTCTCTACCAGCTTTAGCAACCAGCCGGGTACCTGCATTTCCGCAGCCTTCTTCGAGTCCGACCATTCCTCCGGTAGGTTTCGTTTCCGTTTATCCAATACATCAGGCACGGGTGCTTCCATATGCATCAACATAATGGCGTTGCGGCCGTTCTCGCTGTTGCCCGATAATACGAATGGCACCTCGCCGGCCAGCAATTCGTACAGGATAATGCCGTAGCTGTAGATATCGCTTTGCAGCAGCATTTTGCCTTCGTACTGCTCTGGTGCCATAAACTCTACCGCACCTGCATTGTGCATGCTGCTGCGGCGCTGTTCTTCAGTCATGATAGCAAGACCAAAATCAAGCAGCACATAGTTGCCGGTATGGATATTATATTTTACGTTATTGCTTTTGAGGTCGCCATGTTTTACGCCAAGGCGATGGCAGTGTGCCAGGGCGCTGGCCAGCTGATCGGCTACTTTGAGTACCTCTTTTAGAGTGAAAAGCTTTGGATGGGGCGGCAACAGCAGTTCACTCAGATCTGGCCCGTCTATAAATTCCATCTCGATGAAGGGGAAGGAGCCGCTTTCGGTAAGGCCCGAGCTTAATATCTTTACGATATTGGGATTGGGTATCTCGTTTACCTTTTGCAGCTTGGCCACCTCGTTGCGGAAGTTGCGGTAATTCTTATCGTCTTCGTTTTCGGCATAGATGGGCGTTGGGATGAGCTTCACGGCCGAATAAATGGTACCCTGCCGCCGCCCCTTATAAACCGAGCCCTGCCCGCCGGTACGCAAGGCACCCAGATTCTCTAAACCCTCGGCAATGGTAAATACTTTGCTCATTTATGGTGCTAATATACTGAACGGATGGCTGTCTGAATCAGGATTTACAGAATTAGAGAATTTTCAGAATTAAAATTGCAATGTGGCTTTTCTCGACGTTTAGAGATGCTTAGTTATATTCTGTTCATTCTGAAATCCGGAAAACGGCGAAGCCTTCTTGAGCACCAATAAAAATCGATTACAGCGAAAACTTCTGATTCAGACAATTTATATTTGCCCCAATGAAGATACTGTTGATAGAAGACGAGGCCAGGCTGGTATCCATCATCCAACGCGATTTAAGCGCCGAGGGGCACGAACTGAGCGTTGCGCTCGACGGCACAACCGGCCTGCAAATGGCGCTAAAAGCAGATTTTCAACTCATCATATTGGATATTATGCTGCCCGGCATCAACGGTATCGAAGTTTGCCGGCAGCTACGACAGGCCAACACGCAGGCAGCTATTTTGATGCTTACCGCACTAGGTACTACCGAAAATATCGTAATCGGCCTGGATAGCGGTGCCGACGACTACATGGTAAAACCCTTTAGCCTGGCCGAACTGAACGCCCGCATACGCACCCTTGCCCGTCGTAACGGTGGCAACGCCCCCGCCCCCAACCTGCTGCAGGTGGACGATCTGGTTATCAATACCGACGAACGCTCGGTAACGCGCGCCGGTAAAACCATCGAACTCACGGCTACCGAATACCGCCTGCTGGAATTTCTGGTGAAGAATCGCAACCACATGCTGTCGCGCATTGAGATACTCGAGAACGTTTGGAACATCGATTTCAACATGGGTACCAACGTGGTAGATGTGTATATCAATTACCTGCGCAAAAAGGTGGATAAAGATCGTGAACCCAAACTGATACATACCGTGGTTGGCATGGGATATATCTTAAAATAACGTAAATGAGCATCCAACGGAAAGTAGCCCTTTTATTCCTGGCCCTTACGGTGGCCATCATATCCATACTGAGCGGGGCTATATTCTACTTCGCGCACCAATTTACCTTCGAGGATTTTTACAAGCGGTTGGAAGCGAGGGTAAACATCTCGGCGCAAATATACCGCCTTAACGACAAGGACAGCATCGGCGTTTATAAAGAAGTACGGCAACGTTACCTGGAAAAACTCACCTCCGAAAAACACTACATGCTAAAGCCCGCCGATTATACAAACGGCCATTCACTAAAAGGCGTACCAGCCGAACTGGTGAAGAGCATCATCGGCGATGGCCAAACCCGCTACAAAACCGACAATGTTTTTTACGCGGGTAACATCTTTAAATTTGCCGATGGGGATGTGATGATCATTGTATCGGCGACAGACCCCTATGGCTTAAATGAGCTGAACAACCTGGAACATGTATTACTAATAGGCTTCGTGTTATCGGTTGTTGTGGCCTATCTTATCGGCAAGCGTTTCTCTTACCTTACCTTTCAGCCGGTACGCAAGATCATCAAACGGGTAAATACCATTACGGCCAGCAACCTTCACCTGCGGCTGGAAGATTACGACGGCAAGGACGAGGTAGCCGAGCTTACCCAAACCTTCAATAACATGCTCGACCGGCTGGAGACCGCCTTCGAAACGCAGAATAACTTCGTCAGCAATGCTTCGCACGAATTACGCACGCCCCTGGCCGTGATAAAAGGCGAGGCAGAACTTGCCCTGAAAAGCCTGGAGAAACCCGGTGCCGACACCCGCAACACCCTAAGCGCGATACTCACCGGGGCGCAAAGCCTGCAGGATATCATTACCAGCCTGCTTGGCCTGGCCCAAACCGGTTTCGACGGTAAGAAGCAAAACTGGGAACTGATACGTGCCGATGAACTCATCTGGCTGATAAAAGAAGCCGTGGACCATATCATCCCCGATAATAAGCTTACCATCGATTTATCTGCGCTACCGGAAGAGGAAGAACGCCTTCTATTGATGGGCAACCCCAACCTGCTCAAGCTGGCCCTGAGCAATATTGCACTTAATGCTTGCAAATACTCCGAAAACAAACCCGTAAGCCTGAAACTAATCGCAGAGAACAAAAGCGTTGTCTTCAGCATACAGGATGAAGGTATCGGCATCCCTGAGGGTGACGTGCAGCATATCTTCGAGCCATTTTTCAGGGCCTCCAATACCGGCAAATTCGAAGGGCATGGTGTGGGGCTTCCTCTAGCCCTCAACATCGTGCGCCTGCATAAAGGCAGTATTGCTATCGCCTCTAAGGTTGATAAAGGCACGACCATCAGGGTGATGCTGCCGATGAATGTGGCCTAAAAAAACGTAGAGACGCAAAATTTTGCGTCTCTACAAGACTTTTTTTAAACTCTAATCAGTTTCTAATCCTCCTCTTAAACGGTTCTAATACCCGGTGCCGACTATTGTATCAAACAATAAAAAACATCGCTATGAAAACCACGAACATCCTAATCCCAACTGATTTCAGTTTAACATCGTTGCAAGCCATACCCGCTTTGATGCAGCGCCAGCCCGGCAAAAAGTTCAACATACTGCTGGTGAATTTTTTGGGACTGTCTGACTCCATCTCCGATTTGCTCATGCTATCGCGCCGCAGCCGCGAGTACGAACACATTACGCAAGAGTTTATGGACGAGTGCAACCGCCTGGCTGCTCAATACCCCAACCAAATAGACAGCCTGCAAACCGAGTTCTTTTACGGCAATACGGTAGCAGTATTCAAGAATTACCTGGAAGCAAGGGAGATTGACCAGATAGCCAAACTGAAAGATTATAACTGCACGCTGCTCACCTCAAACAGCTACGAGCCCACTCAACTGCTGGAGCGCAGCAAATACCCTGTATTAACCGTGCAGCCGTTTACGCCCTCGCCGCAGCGCGCCAAAGCAAAGGCCCTCCACACCATTGAAGAGCTGGAATGGCAGGAGTTTTAAGTCAGTCCAAACATTTATACATCATCTAACAAAAAACATTATGCTATTAAAAGATAATATCCCCGTTACCTACCTGGTAGGCAAAATAAAAAACGAATTACTGCTGATAGCGGCCTATGCCGTGGCTATCGCGGCATTCCACTACTTTTTTCCGCAGTTCCGTATCTCCATACCTATTGCGGTGCCGGCCATACTGGCTACTATAATATCGCTGCTACTGGCCTTCCGCTCTAACCAGGCTTATGACCGCTGGTGGGAAGCCCGTGGCCTGTGGGGTGCCATCGTGAATGACTCTCGCTCGCTTACGCGCCAGCTGATAACCTTTTTAGATGCCGGCAACGAGGAAGAAGAAAACTTCAAAACGCGTTTCGTGCGCAGACAGATAGCCTGGTGCTATGCGCTGAGCCAATCACTGCGCGGGCAAAACTGTTATATCCGCAGCATCGATTTTTTGGTGGATGAGGAGGTAAAATTCAGCCGACGCTATACCAACGTGCCCAACAGCCTGCTTAAGCTGCATGGCATGGATACCCAACTGGCCCATAAAAATGGCTGGCTGAACGATTATCAGCAGGTAGAGATAGACCGCACGCTCACCCGCCTGTGCGATGCCATGGGCAAATGCGAGCGGATAAAGAACACCATCTTCCCATCTACCTACAGCCTGTACATCCATTTTTGCCTGTACCTGTTTATTACGCTGCTGCCTTTCGGGCTTATCGAGTTCTTCGGCATATTCGAGGTGCCGTTGATTATCGCCATAGCCGCCGCGTTTTTACTGGTAGAGAAAATGGCCATCCACCTGCAGGATCCTTTCGAGAACAAGCCTACCGATACGCCCACCACGGCCATATCGCAAACCATTGAGCGCGACCTGAAAGAAATGCTGAACGACAGCCAAAAAGAAACTGTACCGCATCTGAAGCCCGCACGTGCCGAAGAGAAGGTGTTTTATATTTTGTAAATACCCTTCAGTAGTGACAGCTCTGCCGGCATCGGCGGGGCTGTTATTGTTTTATCTGCGTTTCGGCTTTAAGGGCATCACCTTTTTTGACGGTTTTAAAGTCGAAATTCATGAAGTCGCTGTCTTGCGGAATCTGTATATCGATGCCTTGCAGCACGGCAATCTCTACCTTTACTTTAGTGACTGCCATATCCGTCATGTGGCCGCCCTTTTTCATATCGGCAGATAGGAAATGGAAGTGGTAATCGGCAATGGTAACGCTGCTGAGGTATTGCGGCAGCTTAAAGCCGATGAGTGTTCCGCTAATATTAGGCATGGTAAAGAAGTGCTGCCGGTCTAAAATACTCGCGAGCGGCAAAAAAGGTTCTTTATCGGCTTTTGGAAAAGCACGCGTTTTCACCACGCTGAAATCTCCGCTAATGCGGATGGCGTAAAGGCCGTTGGTCTTGTGAAGATATTGGTCTATCTGGCCGAACACCGTTTTCTTATCCGCAGGCGAGTTGATGTAGAATGCCGTATCTGGCTTAAAATTGGTAGATAGCACCAGTGGTATGCGCGCGGTATCGGCCATCAGGGTAGTCTCGCCGGTGGCACGGGTTTGGTAGGCTTTGCACTTGTATATGATTAGTTCGCCATCCAGCACATCCGGTGCGCCAAGGCCGAAATCGCCATGAGGCAGCATCTCTTTTACGGGTAATGTTCCATGGTAAAGCCCGGCCAAAAAAGCATCGGCAATACCGTATTGATACATATAATTGTATTTTTTTTGCTGCGCGGAAACTTGCAGGGTAAGCAAAGCGCAAAACAAGAGGAAAAGGATTTTCATGGGCGGGTTTTTATGATTGCCCAATATATCCAAAATAGGTAAGGTTACGAAACGGTAAAAGGCCGGTGCGGAAGACTGTTTTTTTTTAAGTGTTCCACTTTAAATGTGAAACACTTATTTTTTAATTACAATGATAGTCAGCACTTTACGGTTTTTCATGGAACACTTTGGAACACCCATGCTCTTTAGATAAACTACACAATTATCTTATTATTAATAGGTTATAAATTTAGCATAAAAAATACATTTTAATGAAAGTGGAACACCTATAATTGACACACCCTATGCCGTCCTGTATCGGGTTTACCCTTCGGGTACTTAGTCCCATTACGGGTTTACATCCGGCGCCGCTGCCGGCTATCTCAAAAAAATCCATTTAAAACCTCCCTCTCTATTTCAGCCAGGCAGCCCTCCTGCCCAAAAAATCCTCTCAACTATCTTAATTAAGTAAGCCGAAAATATATTACTTTTGTTAAACCCTGCATGAGCGAGCACAACTACAAATACACCGACGAGCAACTTAACCTTAGCGAGGCTGCTGATTACAATTTGTTGTTACAGATTGACCCGCATAGTTTCAGCTATGCCATTGCCCACGATAAAAAATTACTGGCCTGGGCCGAAAACTGCCCGCTGGCCGAACTCGCCACGCCGCAGCGGTTACGCGAAGTGCTTACTGCCGACTATAAAAAAGTTGTAACCGGCTTAACCGCGGGCGGCTTTACGCTGATGCCCGAAAGCTTATTCGATAATGAATACGCCGCCAACGTTGCCCGCCTGCTGGATGTGCAGGAGAACGATATGGTGTACGCCCAACCACTGGACAGCAAGAACACCATTATTTATAAAGTAGAGGAAGCCGCAGCAGCATCTCGGGGTACTTTCAAAAACGAAACCATTGTTTACCGCGCCAAGGGATGGATTCAGGCTATTGCCAGCAACTACCCCACCAGTACAGATTTGTACCTGAACATAGAGAATGGCGTGGTCGAGATTTTGAACTTTACCTACAACGGGTTGCGTTTTTATAACACCTTTGCCTACAAGAGCCACGAGGAACTGGCGTACTTTGCCGCATTCGTTGCCGATGAACTGGGTCTGACGCCCGAAAAGCTAACCTTAGTGCTCAGCGGCGACATCAACGACTCCGACAAGAGCTTCACTTACCTGGCCGAATTTTTCGGCATTGTGCGCATCAATGATATCAAGGTGCTTGTGTTACCACAGCAGGTGATCCCGCATAAAATACTGAGCCTTGCCGCTTTATCGCTATGCGCATCATAGGCGGCCGATTAAAGGGCTTGCGGCTTAACCC
The DNA here is from genome assembly GCF_056404435.1 of Mucilaginibacter sp. P2_D11. Lineage (NCBI taxonomy): Bacteria > Pseudomonadati > Bacteroidota > Sphingobacteriia > Sphingobacteriales > Sphingobacteriaceae > Mucilaginibacter > Mucilaginibacter sp. P2_D11. The sequence continues at coordinate 24,543 of NZ_JBFUEA010000005.1, read as the reverse complement.
GCCAAATAATCTGCCCGTACGCCCTACCACCGACCTGGCTAAAGAGGCGCTTTTCAACATCCTGCTTAATCAAATTGAATTTGAAGATATCACCGTGCTGGATCTTTTCAGCGGCACCGGCAATATATCTCTCGAGTTTGCTTCGCGAGGCGCAGCGCAGGTTACCAGTGTGGACCGCAGCCAGCAATGCGTTTTTTATTTAAAGGATACCAGCCGCCAACACGGCCTTACCCAGATACAGACTTTTAAGGCCGACGTATTCAAATATCTGGATATGGAGACCGAGCAGTACGACCTGGTATTTGCCGACCCACCTTACGACCTCAACAAAATCCCCGAGATACCCAAAATCGTTTTCGATAAGCAACTGCTGAAACCAGGCGGCCTGCTGATAGTAGAGCACCAGTCGCTGCAGAACCTAAGTAACCACCCCGCTTTTGTGGAGCAAAGAAAATACGGGCATTCCTCGTTTTCGTTTTTTAGGGCGGCGGAAGAATAAACTTATCCGTCATGCCGAACTTGTTTCGGTACCCCACACGGCAGGTAGCCATTATGCAAAATGGCTGTGCAAGGTCGCTACTTTTATGATGGGGTGTTGAAACGAGTTCAACATGACGTCTGACTATTACGCCGTCCGCAGCACCTTTACCCCTTGCTCTTCATACCCTTGCATCGCCTCTTCACCGGCGTTAGTAATAATGGCATCCACCATATCCAAACTGCCAAAGTTCAAGTATGTTTCGCGGCCTATCTTGCCGGCATCGCAAAGCAGGTAGGTGTATGCGCTATTGGCGGCAAAGGCGGTAGTAATGCCTGCTTCTTTTTCGCTGTTGGCGAACAGCCCGTTGAGGGAAATGCCATCTACCCCTAAAAAAGCTTTGGTGGCCCGGTAGCGGGCAATATGCTCGTTGGCTATGGTGCCATGCATGGCCCGGCGGGCATCGTCCAGTTCGCCGCCGATAATGTTGAGGCTAACCCCGCTATCCTGAAGTTCATAAATAACAGGCAGCGAATTTGTTATCACCTTTATCCTCTTGTTCCTGATGAACTGGCACAGCCGGAAAACCGTGCTGCCGCAATCCATAAAAATAATATCGCCGTCCTCTATCTGCGCGGCGGCTACCCGGCAAATGGCGTCTTTGACTTCAGCGTTCTGCGCGGCTTTATTGACGAAGGCATGCGGCCGCTCCTGCGGGTTAACCTTTACGGCCCCGCCGTGGGTACGGTACAACAGGCCATCGGCAGCGAGTTGGTTAAGGTCGCGCCGGGCGGTAATTTCGGATATGCCTAATTCGGTAGCCAGCTTTTTGATGTCTACCTCGCCCTGGGCATCCAGTTCTTCAAAAATTTTTTGCTTCCTTTTTTGAAAGTTCATTTTATTATTCGGTAATTTGTTCAAATATAATCATTATCAATCAAATTCGTTCAAATTAAAAATGGACAATATCAACATCCTTAAAACCGAGATACTCTCCAACAATTGGTACACCCTTAAAAAGGTAACCTTTGAAGGTACGCAAAAAGACGGCAGCGCCATAACCCAGGTACGCGAGGCTTACGACCGCGGCAATGGTTCGGTTATACTGCTATACAACCCTAAACAAGGCTCGGTAATACTTACCAGGCAGTTTAGGCTACCTACATATATCAATGGCAATGAGGATGGTATGCTGATAGAATGCTGTGCCGGCCTGCTGGACGATGACAACCCCGAGGAATGCATCCGCCGCGAAACGGAGGAGGAAACGGGCTACCAGATCCGGTCTGTACAAAAGGCATTCGAGCTGTACATGTCGCCCGGTTCGGTAACCGAAATTCTTTATTTTTTTGTGGCCGAGTACGATAGCGACATGAAAGTGAATGAAGGCGGCGGCGCGGCAGACGAGCATGAGAACATCGAAGTGATGGAACTACCCTTCTCCGATGCAATGGCTATGATTGCCAACGGCGAGATACGCGATGCCAAAACCGTTATCCTTTTACAATACGCACAAATCAATAAGCTCTTATCATGAAGAAAGCCTTAACCATCCTCATCGCCGGGCCATACCGCTCGGGCACTAACGACGACCCCATCCTGATGGCTCAAAACCTGCAGCGTATGGAAGAACCTGCATTGGCATTGTTCCGCGCCGGGCATATCCCAATCATTGGCGAGTGGTTCGCGCTGCCGCTTTTGAAACAGGCGGGCTGCAAATACGCTGGTGACGAAATTTACGAGGAGATATCCTACCCCATTGCCCGCCGGCTGATCACCCGATGCGATGCCATCCTAAGGATTGAAGGTGCATCAAAAGGTGCCGACGGCGACGTAGCCTTTGCAGAAAACCTGGGACTGAAAGTTTATTATGATTTGGAAGAATTGCTGTTGGATATAGAGAAAAATATCGAACACTGAATTTCGAATGATGAATAATGAAGGGGAAGGAGAGCTAAAAATGCTTCACGATTTGCCTGTTAAAGTTTTGACTGATAATATTTTATAAGGTTTATCTAAACATAGATACAGCGTCATACCGAACTTGTTTCGGCACCCCACGCGGCAGGTTACCACCATACAAGGCGACTTAGCATTTGGCTACTTTTGTGATGGGGTTCTGAAAAAAATTCAGAATGACGTTTCTATTAAAATTCAATACACCAATCGTCATGCCGAACTTGTTTCGGCACCCCACACGGCAAGTCAACGGCATGCAAGTGGGCTAGCCCAGTGGCCACTTTTATGATGGGGTTTTGAAACAAGTTCAAAATGACGTTTCCATTAAAATTCAATACACCGATCGTCATACCGAACTTGTTTCGGCACCCCACGCGGCAGGTGGGCGGCATACATAGCGGATAGGCATAGTGGCGACTTTTATGATGGGGTGCTGAAAAAATTTCAGCATGACGGGTGTTTTATTTTCCGTAACCCAAGCTCGAATCTTCATCATTCAAAATTCAGCGTTCGGTATTCGATATTCAAATAACCCTTCTACATCTCTATCGTCCCATCTGCCCGATGGCCGGTTATGCCTGCCTTTAGCATGGTGAACAGCACCACCATGCTGCTGCTATCGCTGTCCCAATACTCGGCATCGGTTGGCGTAATTTTCAGGAGGATGAGTGCCGGGTCGTCGAGTCCGCCCGGAAAGAAGGCGCTTACGAAGGGATTCCATAATTTTCCCATCAGTGGCCTATCGTCCACAAATTCGGCTTCGCCTATGATGCTGAGGTAGGTGTGGTTCTTCGGGTCGGAGTACGTAAGGGATATGGAGTTTTCTACGGATATCTCGCTGGCTTTCTCGGAGTGCTCGTTGGTGAAGAACCAGATATTGCCTTCGACATCTACATCTGCCGTGCCCATAGGGCGGCTATTGAAACCACGCCCCGCACTGTATGTGGTCAGCATGGCGATTTTGACTTCGTTGATCTCGTCGCGGAAGTACTTCAGGTTTTCGGTAGTAGGGTGTGTGCTCATCTCATTCAGCAATTGGATGAGGTATATACGCAGGAATGAGGTATTTGTTAGGGTTGTTCGTGAAAAATATCGGATTGCTGGTTTGCAGGGGTTTCCAACGGCCAAGGACTAAGCCCCCGCGCACCTGTACAGGCCCACAAAACGCCACCTAAGGCATCAAAAATCATTTAACAGCCACGAACACACCCGAACCACTTCCGCCCGCCACAGGCCTTAATTCACCACCTGGAGGAAATCTTATTTATTGGGCTTGCTCACAAAAGCATTCCCGCGCAAATAAAACCTGTACGGCAGCAGCGCATCATCCCCGGCGTAATCCACGCCGATACGGGGCCCTGCGGCCACCTCAGAGGTATCAAAATGCAATCCGCGATCTTCGACCCATATCATATCACTTTGTAGGCTACAGGCGTTTATTTTGCGCGATATACCCAGAGCCTTCGCAACAGAGCCGGGGCCGCGGGTGATATTGGGTTTCAGGTTATCCATATTGCGGCGTTGCATCATCTCATCCAGCCCGTCGGTAGGTACGATGGCACGGATGAGGATGGCATGGGGCTGGCCCGCTACCGAGGTTACGATGTTGAACATCTCGTGGATGCCGTAGCAAAGGTACACGTAAGCAATGCCGCCTTGCTCGAACATCGTTTTGGTGCGAGGCGTAATGCGGTTTCCGTACGAATGGGAAGCTTTATCTATGATGCCGTTATAGGCTTCTGTTTCAACAATGTATCCGCCGGTAGTTACACCATCGATACACGTGAAAAGATATTTGCCGATAAGGTCGCGGCTGAGGGCCACAACGTCGCTGCTTAAGTAATATTCCTCTGGTAGCTTCATGGTTTTTTCAGGATACCGGCCAGCAATTGGTTTATCTCATCCGCCCTATCAAACACCATGATGTGTGTGCCGCCCTTGATGATAGCCGTTGGGTTTTTGATTTTCTCCCAGGGGAACACCTGGTCCTTGTCGCCGATGATGTGGTATAAGTTGGCAATCGGCTCGGTATTGTTGAAATACAAGACCGCATGCATGGCCCATTTCAAAAAAACGGGCGAGGATTTACTCAGCATGCTGTTGAACAAACTCCGTTCATCGGCAGACATCTTGCCGAATATCGGCCCCGCCAAAAAACCAAGCTTATTGAACAGGGTGCCGGGGATGGGTTTGTAAATGGGCACATAGCGCAGGAAGTTAAAATACCAGGGCGCTTCATCGGCGGTCTTGATACTTGATATCAGGATCACCTTGGCGAGCTTTACCTCCTTGGCAATTTCCACTGCGATCATCCCACCCAGCGAATCGCCGATAACAATCGAGTCATCAGCGATAGCGTAGTGGCTTACAAGCTTTTGTGCGTAGGTGGTTAAAGTATCCATTTCCGCAGGCGCTATCCAATCGGCGGGTACAGCCTCGTAACCTTCGGGCAAAATAATATTTTGGTACAGGCGCGTATCCGCACCCAGGCCGGCAATCAAAAACACCTTCGCCATTAAAATTTAATCAGCTTTACAATTTCAGCCAGGTACTGCGCGTCGGTCTCGTCAAACTCCGCAAGTTCCGAACTATCCACGTCCAGCACCCCTACTACCTCGCCATCTTTAAACAGCGGTAACACGATCTCCGAGCGGGACAGCGAACTGCAGGCAATATGCCCGGGGAACTCCTCCACGTCGGGCACGATCAGCGTTTCAGCCTGTGCCCATGCCGCACCGCACACGCCCCTGCCCTTGCCTATCCGCGTACAGGCCACCGGCCCCTGGAACGGGCCAAGCACCAACTCATCGCCCTTCACCAAATAGAAGCCCACCCAAAACCATTTGAACTGTTCCTTTAGCGCGGCGCAAACATTCGCCAGGTTGGCCACCAGATCAGGCTCGCCAAAAAGCAAAGCTTCAATCTGCGGAATGAGCGATTTATATTGTTCGGCCTTATCTGCCGAGGCGGTTATTTTAAGGTCTTCTGCCATGGTGTAAAAGTAAGTAGCAAGGTGCAAAACTAAATAAGCCTAATCTCATATTTAATATTTTATTTCGCGGTAGATGATCGTTAGCCTCACCATTATACGTTACCGAAAAAGCTTCGTGCCCTTTGCCCTGCTGGCCATGGCCGTACATCGCCTGCCTATGGCTATGCAGGCCGGCTGCAGCTTTTGGAAACTGCTTGGCTCGGGCCGCAACGGCACCTTCGACCTGCAACCCGACTGGCAGCAATGGGGCCTTTTAGCCGTATGGGACACCCGCGAAGATTACGAGCAGTTCCGCCGAGAATCCTTCGTTTGCAAGTGGTGGAAAGTGCTGGGACGGGAACAATGGACGGTACTTTGCCGACCGGTGATGAGCCATGGAAAATGGGATGGCAAGGAGCCCTTCGGCAAACCGGACGCTAAACCAGGCACGGGGCCAATGGCCGTGCTTACCCGGGCTACCATCAAAACCAGTAGGCTGAAAAACTTCTGGAGCCATGTGGATGAGGTAGCACAACTGATGACGAAAGCACCAGGTTACATCACGTCCATCGGCGTGGGCGAGGCGCCTGTTTACCGGCAAGCTACCTTCTCTGTTTGGGAGAGCATGGAGCACATGAAGACCTTTGCCTATGGCAGCCAGCAGCACGCAGAGGTCATCAAAAAAACGCGCAGCGAGGGCTGGTACAGCGAAGAACTTTTTGCCCGTTTCGCCATCATGGAAAGTAACGGAACATTGAATGGGAGGAACCCGCTGGAAGGAATTGCGGATTGCGGAATTTCGATTTCGGATTTGCCACAAGAAAGAAAATTAGACCTAGAAAACAAAGAATGACTTTACAAAAAATCAACAATAAATATTCGCTTAAATCCGAAATCTCACATCCGAAATCCGAAATAAAAAAATGAGAATAATAGCAGAACTACCGCACCCCGAATTCAAGATATCCATCCTGAACATGAACCAAAAGTTCATCGTGAAGATTGAGAAGGGGAGCATGGAGCAGAGTTACAAGATACCCGAAATGGACCTGACCGATGGCGTGAACAGCGTGTTCGAATTGCTCGACGAGGAATTTTTAAAGACCGTTGCCGCCCGTTTTGCCGATATGCTGAAAGATTATCGCGAAGCATTCTATAGGTACAATTACTAATCAGACAAACGCACTTAAATTGCTGTAAATTAACACTTTAATTTTGTAAAAACAGTGAAACAGAATTTAATTTGGCAAAATAGCTCGTTTTTACCGTCAGAAGTCGCCGTTATTTAAATAATATATTTATCTAAGTTTATATAAAGTGCTGGTAAATAAATAATTTATCAATTACACGATAATTAAATTTGGCACTTAAAATTGCCAAATAAATGGGAGGTTAAGCGGGTAAAAGGTCGATATACCAGAAACCGGAGGTTTTTTTATCAGTATCCTTCACGCAGCTATCGCTGGTATTTTCAGGGGCTTTGTATTCCTTAAAAACCCGCTCTCCTGTTTTGTAGCCTATCGCCTCTTTGAAGATCGGCCCCTTAAAAGTAAAGGTATGGAACTCGCCATTTTCGCCGCAAACGTCTACCCCATCGGGCAAATCGGCGATGAGCCCTTCCCCCATTTCCTGCCCCAAAAATACCTCCAGCCGCTCTTGCACGCAGGCGATAACCGTACCAAAACCGAGGCCTAAAAACTCGTCGATAAGCTCGCGTGTATCGCGTTTCCAGAGGGGGTAAATACCGGTTAGGCCCACCTCGGCAAGACGCGCATCGCGGTAGTTTTTGAGGTCCTCCAGGAAGATATCGCCGAAGATGGAGTGGGTTATCCCCTCGCTTTTCAGGTGCTCCAGGTGGCCGCGCATGATGTTGTCATAGGCCTCCATACCCGGCATTTCGGGCAGGCGGATGGGGTACAAAGGGATGCCGATTTGGGCGGCCTGCTGCTCCAAAAGTTCGTTCCGAACGCCGTGCATAGACACCCTATCAACGGCATCATTAATGGTGGTGACGAGATAGCGGATGTCGATTTCGGGGTTGTTAAGACAATGGTAAAGGGCCAGTGTGCTGTCTTTACCGCCGCTCCAATTGAAGATGCATTTTTGGTTCATAGTTGATGGTTCATAGTTCATGGTAGCTCCGGTTATTGGTTCATAAATGATGGTTCATAGTGCTTGGATAATGGTCCATTCGGATGATTAATAGGCAATAAAAATGGCCTAAATCGGGTGCGGATATTCGAAAATCAAAGTCATTTTTCGCAACAATCCTCCTTCAACTTAACACTTCCAACGGCCACATCTTACCATGAACTATCATCCATGAACCATGAACCATCATCTATGAACTACTCATCAATTCCTCCACCAGCATGGGCACGCCTACCGTTGCTTTGTAAGGCATTTCTACCACCCGACTGCCCGATGATACCGGGATATTCGGATCGATGATGTAACGGGTTACCTGGCGCGGAACGTAGTTGATAAGGCCTGCCGCAGGGTACACGGCAAGGGATGTACCCACCAAAATGAAGATATCCGCATCGCTGCAAATGCGTGCTGCGGTCTCTATCATAGGCACTGCTTCACCAAACCAAACCACATGCGCCCGCAGTTGCGAACCTAGCTCGCAGGTCTCCCCCATCTTAATTTCCCAGCCATTTATGGGGTACGTAAGCTTCGGATTCAGGCTCGATTGCGAGCGTGTGATTACGCCATGCAGGTGTACTATATTGGTAGATCCGGCGCGCTCGTGGAGGTCGTCTATGTTCTGGGTAATGATGGTTACGTGGTACTTTTCCTCTAGTTTTGCCAAAGCAAAATGGGCCGCATTGGGCTGGGCCTCCAGCACCGATTTGCGGCGTTCGTTGTAGAATTGCTGCACCATTTGAGGGTTGCGGGCCCAGGCTTCGGGGGTGGCAACGTCTTCGATATTGTACCCTTCCCACAGGCCGTCGCTGTCGCGGAAGGTCTTCAAACCGCTCTCTGCGCTGATACCCGAGCCGGTAAGGATGACGATGTTTTCCATAATTTGGTGTTATTTTTCTCTTAAAAAACCTTTGAATTTCTTCAAAAATCTTTAGAAATCTTACAAAAAAAGGGCGGTTTTGCACAAACAAAACCGCCCCTAAAATATCGAAAATAAACGCTAAAGCGCCAGTTGTTTTTTGTCTTGCAATATGGTGTATTTGCTTTTAGCCAATTCGAAACCGCCGAAAAGGATGGTGCCGAAAAGCAGGTCGCCGTAAACCATGTTCATTTCAAAAGGGATAGCAGCCGCCAAAGAGGTGCCATAACCTGCCAGTGTGTGCGGGTAAAAAGTGCCGTACAACCAAGGTAGGTCCATCACTAACCAATGGATAAGAACCGACACGATGCCGGCCAATGCAACGTTCAACACGTTCACCTTTTTAATCAGGCTGCCCACAAATATCATCAGCGCAAAGCATCCGTACATATAAACATCGCTGCCGCTAAACAAGGTTATTTGGCCGGTAGGAGAATACAAATAGTTGATTGGGATATTGCTCAGGAATATCGATACCAATACCACCGCGTAGGCTTTCCACTTATCGGTAAAGTAGGCACCGCCAAACAGCGCGATGGCACCCAGCGGGGTAAAATTGCTCAGCCATTGGAATTTGAACGTAAGCAAACGCATAGCTACCGATGCGATAATCATCAGGATAAGCACGGTATTGCGGGTATTGGTTTTTTGTAATGACATAGCTTTGTATATGAAGCAAATTTATTGATTATCCATTGTAAAATGAAAACTATTTAAACCGGTAGTTTGCACCCAACATAAAGTTGGCGCGGCGCGTGTTGTAACCCAACCAATCTACATATTTGGTATCGAGCAGGTTGTACACGTCGCCAAAAAGGCTAAGCTCTTTAGTGGCGCTGTATTGCAGGTGCAGGTCTAAAAGGTTGTAGTTTTTAAGCGTTACGATAGTCGCCGGGAAGGTAGCAAAATCCTGCTCGGTGCGGCTGCCGGTGTACTTGTACACTACGCCGAAAAGGAAATCGGCGGTTACCTGGTACGATACGTTGGCACCGAAAGTGCTCTTAGGCCTGCGGTACAGGTTGTTGGTCATAGCGCCGTCGGCATCGGTTAGTTTACCGGTTACATAGGCATACCATGCCGATGCGCTAAGCTTTTTGTCGTGGTATTTCAGCTCGGTTTCGAAGCCTTTATCCTTTTGCAAAGCGCCGTTTTTATAGATACCGAAAGGAGGTGTAGCGGTGTCTGCAAAGTATATCACATCCTTAGCGTTACGTTTGAAAAATGAAGTATTGAATGATAAGGTGTTTTTCAATACCTCCCAATCAAACCCTGCCTCGTAGCTGTGAGTGTATTCTGGCTTCAACCGGCTGTCGCCGTATTCCGATGAAAGCTGATAAAGAGATGGTGCTTTAAAGGCAGACGCAATGGTACCGAACACTTTAAACTGATCGGCAAGCAATAACGATGGATTGATGGTATAGGTAAACTTATCGCCAAATGCGCTGTGGTGATTATACCTGCCACCTAACTCCATGTGGAAGATATCCGACTTGAAAAACAACGAGGTGTACACGCTGCCGATGCCACTATGGGCGGCTGTATCGCTAGGGCCCGGGTTATAACCCGGCACTTCAAACAGGCTATGCTGATTAGTATAGCTGTACTTATAACCTGCGCCGCTGGTGATATCAAAATACTTGCCCAGGCTATAATTTAAAACTGCTTCAGCATTGGTAATACGGCCATAGTTTTTTGTTTCCTGGTGGGTGCCGCCGTTATCGGGCGGCAAGTTGATGAAGTTATTGTGTACCGTGTTTTGGCTTACGTTAAAGTTCAGCAAGCCTTTTGGCAGTTGTATTTTTGCGCCTAAGCCGCCAAATACGAATGTGTGTTTATAATCAAAATTCTTATCGTCCTTAAACCCTCCATACGGCAGGTTACCGTTGTTGCGGCTAACTTGCAGGTTGCCGTTCAGCACAAATTTGTTGGTGATCTGCTGATCCACATTCACGCTGGCCGACCGTTGGTGGAAGCCGTCCTTCTTGAAATCGCCTGCTCCCGTTGCATCCGTAGCGGCGGCAAAACCTTTAGAATCGGTGTTAGACAGATTGATGGCGATGCCGGTATTCTTCAATTTGCCGTTCAATCCCGCCGCTTCTTTAAAGGTGCCGTAGCTGCCACCCACAAACTGCAGGTTACCTTTCAGCCCCTGCCCTTGCGGGTGTTTGGTGATGATGTTGATAACGCCTGCAACCGCGTCAGAGCCGTAAAGCGTAGAGCCGCTGCCTTTCAGTATCTCGATATGGTCTATCTGGTCTAAAGGGAAAGCATTCAAATCGTAACTACCATCGATGGATGAGGCATTATTGGCCGGGAAACCATCTATCAATATCAGCGTATTGCCCGACGATGCGCCTCTTAAGAACACCGAAGTACCGACACCCGGCGCATTTTGCGCACCCGAAAAGGTGATACCCGGCACCGTATTCAACAGTTGCGGCAGGCTCCTACCCTGCGATTGGGCAATTTGCTGCGCGCTGATGGTAGTAACCACCCTGCCTATTTCGCTTTGTTTTTTTGGTGAGCGGGTAGCGGTAACTACCACTTGGTTGAGTGCCCGGGTGGTGTCCTGGGCGCGGGCTGCAGTACTGTGCAGCGCCAGTTGCGCAAGCCCCAGGCCTGCAGCAACGATTACGTAATTTTTTTTCATGTTGTTGTGAGTAACCCCACAGCATACAAGAAATGAACAGAATGGAAATACACTGTAATGAAGAGCATTCACACTCAAGCTTCAATCCCCGAAAGCTATGAATAATATAATGCTGAGGCAGGTATTCTGACTTGCTCCCCTTTGCCCTGCCTTCCCGTTCGCTGGTTAGCGAACAGTGGCTTTAAAGAATGGACATTAGTTACGGAGCTTACAGCTGCGGGACAGTTACAGATTCTCACTGTATTCCCTTTTAATCCCGGTTATAACGCCGGGAACCTTAAGCGGCGTAAAAGTACGACAAGGTTTAGCATCCGCAAACAAAAGCTTGTATATTTATCCTATGGCAAGTATCTGAATCAGAATTTACAGAATTTTAGAATGAACAGAATTCATGTTGCCAACACGCCGCGACAAGCGTCCTAAATTATCTTTTATATGACAGTTTTTGTTAGATGTTTTCTATTAGTAATTTCACTTTCCAGCGTAAGCATCGATAGCAAATGTCAGAAGAAGGATAGTGACGGATATAAAAAGGTAATTGTTTTTAATGAGATTTATCAATCACACTTAGTGGAGTTGGGTGGCAATTATTACGACAATATTTATCTCCTTACCTCAGATAAGCCGATTGACAGCCTATTGTTTACCTTAAGCCATAAGCATTATGGGGCAATGCAAGGCCTTTTAGATACGCTTAAAAATCATTTTAAAGTGTTTGTTATAAAAAGAAATGTATCAAAAGCGAATACTGATAAGGTAACTGAAATATTGAAAGATGCAAATCATTATATGCAAGGCTATTTGTTTTTCATGGATGACAAGTCGAATGAAAGAGGGGTTGTGAGGTACTACATCATTAAACAACACGCTTTTCGCAATATTCAATATACGGCACTTAACCGAAAAGGCGGCGATTACAATCGAGAGGATGCGGCAATAATAAACAAAATTGAATGTTGCCCATAACGTGGAAACTATCCGCCAGGCTTGCAGGCTTGGCGCAATTCCATCGTCGATATAAGCTATTTATCTGAACTCGAATTTTAAGAAATTTTTAGAATGCACAGAATGATTAAGCTACCTTTTTAAATTCTGAAAATTCCCTTAATTCCTTAAAACGGCGTAGCCCTCTTGAGTGCCATTTTAAATCAATTAAACACGAAAAATTCGAGTTCAGACATTATGCAGAATATAATTAATACGCACATATGATAACTCGCTTACTCCTTTTTTTCACCCTTATCACAAGCTTCGCCTCGGCCCAGCAAACCGATACCGTATTCTTAAAAACGCTGTTAGAGGCGCATCCCGAGCTTTTCAGCGGCATCCTTAAACACCCCACCCAAAACGAGGTGCAGATACTGTACACGCAAATAGACCGCGATAAGGACAACGTACCGCACTTTACCACCTACAGTTACCGCCTTAATGCCAACCGTTATTTTTATCCGGCCAGCACGGTAAAACTGCCAACGGCCATCTTCGCGCTGGAGAAAGTGAACGAACTGGGCCTTAAAAAACTAAAGAAAGCCGCCATGCTTACCGATAGCGCCTACGCGGGGCAAAGTCGGGTGCTTGCCGATACCTCGGCTGGCAACGGACTGCCATCCATAGATAACTATATCAAAAAGATACTGCTGGTGAGCGATAACGATGCCTATAACCGGCTGTATGAGTTCATCGGCAGGGCCGAAATCAATAAAAAGCTGAAGAAATACGGCCTGAACAACACCCGTATTATAGGCAGGCTTGCTGTGGGCGATGGCGGCGAAAGCGCACGCAATACCAACCCCGTTGGTTTTTACGACGGCACAAAACTGCTCTATAGCAAAGCCGCCATGCGCGACAGCCTCAACTACCCCATGACGCTGGAGAACATGATACAGGGTAAAGGCTACCTCAACCGCAAGGACAGCCTCATTATGCAGCCTTTCAGCTTTGCTAATTTGAATGTTTACACCATCGAAAACCAGCAAATGGTGCTCCGCCGCTTGCTTTTCCCGGAGACCTTCCCTGTAGAACAGCGCTTCAATCTAACTTCTGATGATTACAAATTCATCTATAAATACATGAGTATGCTGCCTACCGAAAGCAGCAAACCCGGATATCCTACGCCCGAATTTTACCCCGCCTACTGCAAATTCCTGTATTACGGGAGCGATAGTTTGGCAACCATCAACCCCGATGTGCGGATATTCAACAAAATCGGCGACTCGTACGGGTACGATATCGACAACGCCTACATCGTAGATTTTAAGAATAAGGTGGAATTTATGCTGACGGCTGTAGTACAATCTAACGAAGACGGTATCCTGAACGATAATAAATACGAGTACAAAACCGTGTGCCTCCCCTTCATGAAAAACCTTGGCCAGTTAATTATGCAATACGAGCTAGCCCGTCCTAAAAAACAGCTGCCCGACCTTAAGAAATTTAAATTTTCTTACCGCAATTGAATATTATTTAACTAAAAGAAAACTTCGGGATGCTACAACTGTTAAAAAAGGGTAAACCATTATTTACCCAACATGACAACAGTAAGCATAAACAGATATCGCGGCCCGGCAAAAGACCAGGGCGAAAGCATAAATTTATCCGTTGCCGAACGCACCATATCTATAGCAACCGGCACTAAACTGGCCCTTTCCGGCCTAAAAAGGATTTTTAAAAGTCCCTTTTCCAGCATCATCAAAATTGGCGCAGGCGGTTACCTGCTTAACCGCGGCATCACCGGGCATTGCGCATTGTACTCGAGCATGGGCCGCAACTCCACCGAACCGGTCAACGTGAACATCCGTTCAGCCTACTTTATCAACAAACCAAGGCAGGAAGTTTATAATTTCTGGCGTAAGCTGGATAACCTGCCCCTGTTTATGAAACACCTGAAAAGCGTTGAACTGATTGACGATACCCGCTCGCACTGGGTGTTGAAACTGCCCCTCGGCGTACCGGCCGTTAGCTGGGATGCCGAAATAGTACACGACCACCCGGGTTATATGATTGGCTGGAGCTCGCTGCCCGGTTCGTTGATTGATAACGCCGGCAAAGTGCGTTTCCGGGACGGCGAAGATGGCGCGGGCACTTTAGTAGATATTACCATCTCGTACCGCCCACCGGCAGGCGGCTTTGGCGGCGGCATAGCGCATGTGCTGAACCCCGTTTTCAAGAACATGGTTGATAACGATGTGCGCAACTTTAAGCAATATATGGATATTGAAGGCGGCAGCACTCCTTATGCCGAAGCTTTCGAAGAACCGCAAGCCTATGTAATTGAGAGTATTGTTATTGAGGAGGAAGAGCCTGCTTACCAGGAAGCTGCGCAACAGGAAGAGCAGATTACTCAAAACAACACCAATACTTCGGCAGGTGATGAAGTTGAACAGCAAAGGCGATGGCCGAATGCAGAGGGGAATAATTATTAGGTTTAACATCCTGGATAAAACCTTAACCACCGCGTCATTGAGGAACGAAGCAAGCCTCGGCAAGCAGAGCGGACCTGCAAAGCTGCTCTGCTTGCCGAGGGTTGCCACGCTATCGCTCGCAATGACGAAGGGGTAGCAAGCAACAATGGCCGCCGATTATCCGGAGGCCATTGTTGCTTAAATACTCATCGTCAGCATTGTTATTGCGGCAAAATTACAAGCCCCAACCGTATCTTATCCTCGAAACGCCGGAAGCATTCGTGGTTGTCATGGTGATACTGGTGCCCGAGCCGCCACGCCGTTGAATGCTGTAGGTATCATCATCGCGCAAACCAGGCCAGTAAACGCTGGCAACCCCATCGTTTCTGAACACGTTGCAGGAGCCTACGATGTAAGCCACTTCATTATCTGACTGCGAACCGTTGTAATTTTTACCGGTTGTCATGGTCGCCCCATATTCGGTTACTACCGTGCGGTTTTTATAGGTGCCCATCCGGCTGCGCCAATCAGCCTCCCAGCCGGCGGTGGTGCGGGTTGCCCAATAGGCATAGTTATGCAAGGCTAACAGGCAACTGGTGAAACGGCTATCGGCGCCCACGCCGGTTACGTTTTCCGAATAACCCGTACCGGATAATATAATCCTTCCTTTCGGCACACTTGGATAACGCGATAAAAACTCGGCATATATGGTGGTAAGCTGTGCCAATGTATAACCGTGCGGCTCGTTAAATACCTCAAAATACACGTTGTTATTGCTTCCATATTTGTTTACTACCGTTTGCCACATCGACCAAAACTGCGTGGTGTTATCAATAATACCATTTTTAGAGGATGCACTTTCCCAGCAGCCTAAGATTACTTTCATGTTTTTGCTGAGCGCGCGGTCGATGGCACCCGTGTACGCGCCCCACCAGGATTCGAGCACACTGGGTGGGTTTATGGGCAGCCTTACTGTATTGACGCCCGCGATATTGGTTTGGAAACCGCTCAATACCGCATTGGCTTTAGCCGAAACTGTGGTGTAGGTATCTGAGGCCGTTAGTCCCGAAGGGATTACCCAGCCGTCTACAAAATTGTCACGTCCATCGGCCCAGTTTACCCCGGCAATACCCGCCGCGCCCACGGCATTAACTGCTACGGCCTCCTTCACCGGCGGCTCGATTGTGGCAGCGGCAGGTAAAACATTGTCTTTTTTGGAACATCCGGCCAGCAAATAGCACAACGCAGACGCCGACAGGATCAGAATTTGTTTTTTCATAAAATTTGGTGTTATTGGTTTATAATGCTGTAAAAGTCGCGTTATAACCACCTGGCAGTGAGTGGTAAAACCACAATAAGAAAGGGGCAGATAGGGCGGGTTGGTTTAGGGTTTGGCTATAATTGGGGGTTATGAAAGTCGGCTGCCGCTGCCGCAAGCGTCCCCGCTTGTGGCCCGCGTGCAAAGTACACACCATGCAAAGCAGCCCAGGCTATCGCTGCCGCAAGCGTCCTCGCTTGTGGCCCGCGTGCAAAGTACACACCATGCAAAGCAGCCCAGGCTATCGCTGCCGCAAGCGTCCTCGCTTGTGGTCCGCATGCAAAGTGTACGTCACGCAAAGCCCCCCTTATGCAAGATAACCCTATGCCATGTAACCGATATCTATTATTTTTAGGCATGAGCCGCAATTACAAGTTCCGCAATCCTGAGGGTTTATATTTTGTAAGTTTTGCCACAGTTTTTTGGGTGGATGTTTTTGTACGACGGTTGTACTTCGATTGCATAGTAGAAAACCTTAATTATTGCGTCGACAATAAAGGAATGGAAGTTTACGCATGGTGCATTATGCCAAGCCACATTCATTTGGTTTTTAAGTCGACTATCGAAAAGCCCGAAACTTTGATAGGCGGGTTCAAATCGGTTACATCCAGATCCCTCACTAAGCTAATCGAAGGTAATATGCAGGAAAGCCGCCGCGAATGGCTTTTGAACTCCTTTAAAAAAGCGGGAGCAGCAAACTCAAACAATACCAATTACCAGTTTTGGCAACAGCATAATCAGCCCATCGAACTGTGGAGCAACGAGGTTATACAGCAAAAGATGGACTATACGCATAACAACCCGGTAGAAGCCGGCTTTGTTGAAAATGACTACGAATATTTATACAGTAGCGCACGCGACTACGCTGGTATTAAAGGCCTGGTAAAAGTAATCGTCGATTAGGACGACATCCGCTGATTTGCATGCGGGCCACAAGCGGGGACGCTTGCGGCAGCGACGGGAATGGAAATTTATGCGTGGTGTATTATGCCAAGCCACATTCATTTGGTTTTTAAATCGACTATCGAAAAGCCCGAAACTCTGATAGGCGGGTTCAAATCGGTTACTTCCAGAGCCCTCACTAAGCTAATCGAAGGCAATATGCAGGAAAGCCGCCGCGAATGGCTTTTGAACTCCTTTAAAAAAGCCGGTGCAGCAAACTCAAACAATACCAATTACCAGTTTTGGCAACAGCATAACCAGCCCATAGAACTTTGGAGCAACGAGGTTATACAGCAAAAGATAGATTATACGCACAACAATCCGGTAGAAGCCGGCTTTGTTGAAAATGACTACGAATATTTATACAGTAGCGCACGCGACTACGCTGGTATTAAAGGTATGGTAAAAGTAATTGTTGATTAGACAACATCCGCTGACTTGCATGCGGGCCACAAGCGGGGACGCTTGCAGCAGCGACGGGGTAAAAGTAATTGTTGATTAGACATCATCCGCTGATTTGCATGCGGGCCACAAGCGAGGACGCTTGCGGCCAATGTCATTAAGTTAGTGACTCAACTACCTGTAAGTCAATAATTTAACTTGATATATTAGATTGTTTTCTGTATATTTAATTCATAATCAATTAGTTAAAGTGCAAAAAAAACCTCATTTTTAATTATAGAAAAATTGAGGGAGACAGTTTTCAGTAAAGAACTTGCTCTGAAATTCAAAATGAAGGATCAAGACTTTACCAGGAACAGAAAGCAGCCATTTAGTGCAACTTTGTTATTCATGGTCAATTTATTAAGGCGAAGCCTTGCTGTTGAAATAGATGGCTTTGTACGTTATTTAAACGAGCATTTCTCTTTGGGTAGCGCCAGCTTTTTTACCACAAGTGCGTTCATCCAAAACAGGAAAAAGATCGACCCTACTGTTTTCAGCCACCTTTCGGGAGTGATTATTGAGAACTTCTATACTGCTGAAAATGATTCGCTAAACTATTTGAATGGTATGCGAGTACTTGCTGTTGATGCCTCTAAACTTACACTGCCTTATACTGCGGAATTGAAGAAATGCTACGGCGTAATGAAAAACCAATCCAAAGTAGAAGTCGTGCAAGCAAGAGCATCTGTTTTATACGACGTGTTAAACGGCTTGGCCCTGGATGCTGTTTTAGATAATTTAAATAAGGGCGAAAGGGAACTCGCTTTAAGGCACGCCCACAGATGGAAAAAGAAAGATCTAATTATATACGACAGGGGATATCCTTCATATGACTTTATAAACGAGCATGTTAAGTTAGGTGTTGAATGCTTGATACGTGTAACGATAGCCAACTTTTCATACGCAGCCAACTTTGTGGCCGGAGGTAAAAAGTCTATAGTTACAGAAATATACCCCGCACAAAATCATTTACTTAAGGACAAGGATTATGATAAAAGCACTCCCTTAAAGGTGCGTTTATTGAGGGTTGACCTTCCTGGTGGAGAAGTAGAAGTACTGATAACTACTTTGTTGGACAGTATCAAATACCCTGCTAAAATGTTTAAAGAGTTATATTTCCTAAGATGGGGAGTTGAGACCTTTTATGATGAATTGAAGAATAAGCTTAAAGTCGAACATTTCACGGGTTATTCACAAGTAAGCATATTACAGGACTTTTTCTGTGCCATCTTTATCAGTAACATTCAATCTGTTATGATAAATGATTTGGAACAGGAACTGACCGTTCAAAACCAAGGTAAAAAATACGATTATAAGGTAAATGCTAATTTATCCTACGGATTCTTAAAAAACAGGATATTAGAACTGCTTTGCCAACAGATGCCCTTGGAAACAGTATTCCAAGAATTGGAAGCGTTGTTCCTTAAACATACAGTTCCCATACGCAACAATCGGACCTATCCGAGGAATCCTGGTAAATACAGAGCCAGAATTAGACCAAAAGTTACTAAAAACCAGAAAGATGCGATATGAAAAAGCCTTAACTTAATGACATTGCGCTTGCGGCAGCATGGGTATTTGGTAAATTTAAATACATCCGGGAAGGAAATTACATACAGAAAGTAGCAGTAAATCGGCGCTCATTTCATGCATCGAATTAGGTTCGGCTTTTGTTGGTAGATGTATTATTTTTTTAGCTTTATCTCCTTAAATAACCGATCCCTGTCTTCTTCAATAAGTTTTTGATAGTCATTCTTATCGACGATTACGATTTCATTTTCGAAACTTTTCAATTCAAGAGCAATTATTTTGCAATAACCCTCTTGATCCAAATCTTTTTTACTTATATCCAACCTCGCCGAGCAAATAAAATTTATCTCCGGACAATACTTTACCAATCTCGAGGCTAAATTTATACAAGGTCCAATAAAATCCTGACTACCATCTTCCTCAATTAATCGATAGACAGTTCCTTGAGCAATGCCTATTTTGATCGTCTTTGGTAAATCGCCAATTGGGATATCATCATATAACTTTTCATTAACTGTTTGAAAATATCTTTGTAGGTTCCATAATCTATTTAATAGCTCCAGCTTGAAGTAAGGGTCTCCCGAAATTTTGTTGTCGCTATCCTCCCAAATATATAACATACCATCTCCTAAAAATTTACGTAAAGATGGTTTAAGTGGCAATGGGGGTAATTCCTCTGGTGTATCAGTCCAATAGTCGAAACCGCCATATATAGTTGTTTCTACGCATTCAATGATTTCGTTTATGTATTTAGTTATATAGGACTGCAAATCTGGTTTATTAAAAAAATTGGTAAAGCCAGAAATATCAAAAACAAGTGCTAATCCAGTTGTTGGTCTGTCCGCAGCCTTGAAACCCTGAAATTTCTCCTTTTCATGTTTTTTTTCCAATTTGGCCATTTTAAAGTTTTTTGAAAGATAGTGATTTGTAATAAAATAGCCCTAATACAATATATAACAAAAAACGGCCTCCGATTTCTCGAAGGCCGTTTTCATATATCTAAGAATTCTATTCTTATTTCACTGCATCAATAACTGCTTTAAAAGCGTCTGGATGGTTCATAGCTAAATCGGCTAATACTTTACGGTTCAAACCGATTTCTTTAGCGGCTAATTTGCCTATTAATTGTGAGTAAGAAATACCGTGCTGACGGGCACCTGCGTTGATACGTTGTATCCACAAAGCGCGGAACTCTCTTTTCTTGGTTTTACGGTCGCGGTATGCGTACTGTAAGCCTTTTTCTACTGTGTTTTTGGCAACGGTGTAAACCTTGCTGCGTGATCCCCAATAACCCTTGGCGAGGATCATGATCCTTTTCCGGCGTCTTCTCGACGCGACTGCGTTAACTGAACGTGGCATGTGTTGTTGTTTTTGGTAGTGAGTGTCCCTCTCGGAAACTTTTGTACTCTAATACCTGGTTAAAAAATTTGTGTAATTACTTTCCGATACAAAGCATACGTTTTACGTTACCAAGGTCAGCATTAGAAACTAAGCTGGTGTGACCTAAGTTACGCTTACGTTTTGTCGACATCTTGGTTAAGATGTGGCTTTTGTATGCGTTTTTACGGGCAATTTTACCGGTTCCAGTAAGCTTAAAGCGCTTTTTAGCACTGGAATTGGTTTTCATTTTTGGCATAACTCTATTATATATATTTAATTTATTCTCTTTTGGAACCAAGAGTTAAGAGCCAGGAATCAAGACAAAACTCTTGGTTCTTGATTCTAACAATCTTGCCTCTTATTTCTTCGCTGCCTTAGGCGCTACGGTTAAAAACATCCGCTTGCCTTCCAGCTTTGGTAATTGCTCTACCTTGCCTACTTCTTCTAAAGCCTGTGCAAAACGCAGTAGCAATATCTCGCCGTGCTCTTTGTACACAATTGCGCGGCCTTTAAAGTGCACGTATGCCCTCACCTTTTCGCCGGCCTCCAAAAAATTGGTAGCATGTTTCAGCTTAAAGTTGAAATCGTGGTCGTCCGTGTTCGGCCCGAAGCGGATTTCTTTGATAACGGTTTGCTTGGCATTGCTTTTTATCTCTTTAAGCTTCTTCTTTTGCTCGTAAATGAACTTGTTATAGTCCGTTACTTTACAAACCGGCGGATTAGCGTTCGGGGAGATCTCAACTAAGTCGAGTTCCTGCTCCTGCGCTATAGCCAAAGCATCTCTTAACGAGAAGATACCCTGCTCAACGTTGTCACCTACAAGGCGCACTTCCTGAGCCCTAATGAACTGATTGATATTATGTTCGGCTTCTTTTTTCTTGAAAGGAAGCCTTGGTCCTCTGTTGAAAGGTTTGTTTAATGCCAAGTTATACTGTTATTTCTTTAATTATTTGTTGTTTTAATTCTTCTATGCTCATGCTTCCCAAATCGCCTTGCCCGTGCCTGCGAACCGAAACCTGCCCTTCGGCTTCTTCTTTTTCGCCCACTATAAGCATGTATGGGATTTTTTTGACCTCAGCATCGCGTATTTTGCGACCGATTTTCTCGTCCCTGAAATCAATTAGCCCGCAAATATCGGAATTCTTTAACTCATCTGAAAGTTTTTTCGCATAATCTTCATATTTTTCCGATATCGGCAAAATAATGAATTGCTCTGGCGATAACCACAGCGGGAAATTGCCTGCGCAATGCTCTATCAGCACGGCAATAAAGCGCTCCATCGAACCGAATGGGGCACGGTGAATCATTACCGGACGGTGCTTTTGATTGTCGCTACCAGTGTATTCCAGCTCGAAACGCTCGGGCAGGTTATAATCTACCTGGATGGTACCCAACTGCCATTTACGGCCGAGGGCATCCTTCACCATAAAATCGAGCTTAGGGCCGTAAAAGGCAGCCTCGCCCAATTCCACAACAGTAGTTAAGCCTTTTTCGGCAGCAGCTTCTATGATGGAAGACTCGGCCAGGGCCCAGTTCTCATCAGTACCGATGTATTTGGTTTTATTCTCCGGGTCGCGCAGGGAAACCTGTGCGGTATAATTCTCGAAACCCAGGGCACCGAATACGTATAATACCAGGTCGATCACCTTCTTGAACTCTTCCTTCACCTGGTCGGGGCGGCAGAACAAGTGGGCATCATCCTGTGTAAAGCCACGCACGCGGGTTAAGCCATGCAGCTCGCCGCTTTGCTCGTAGCGGTACACGGTACCAAATTCGGCCAAACGAACGGGCAGGTCCTTGTACGACCGTGGTTTTGTTTTATATATCTCGCAGTGATGCGGGCAGTTCATCGGTTTCAGGAAGAACTCCTCCCCTTCCTGCGGGGTACGTATCGGCTGGAACGAATCCGCGCCGTATTTTTCATAGTGACCCGAAGTTACATACAGGTTTTTATGCCCTATGTGCGGGGTCATCACTTGCTCGTAACCGGCTTTTACCTGTGCGCGCTGCAAAAAGTTCTGCAGGCGTTCGCGCAGGGCGGTGCCTTTAGGCAACCATAACGGCAAACCCATACCTACCTTTTCGCTGAAGGCGAACAATTCCAGTTCCTTGCCCAACTTGCGGTGGTCGCGTTTTTTGGCTTCCTCTATCAGGTGCAGGTACTCAGTAAGCTCGCTGGCCTTGGGGAAAGTAACCCCGTAGATGCGTGTAAGCTGTTTACGGCTCTCATCGCCGCGCCAGTAGGCACCGGCAAGGCTCATGAGCTTGGCTGCCTTTACAAAGCCTGTGTTGGGGATATGCGGCCCGCGGCAAAGGTCGGTAAAGTTGCCTTGTGAATAAAAAGTGATGCTGCCATCGGGCAGGTCCTTAATCAGGTCCAGCTTGTATTCGTCGTCTTTCTCGGTAAAATAAGCAATCGCATCGGCTTTGCTCACCGGCTTGCGGATGTATTCGTTCTTGGCCTTGGCCAGTTCGATCATCTTATCCTCTATTTTCTTGAAATCGTCGGACGAGAGGGTTTTGTCGCCAAAATCCACATCGTAATAAAAACCGGTTTCTATGGCAGGGCCTATACCGAACTTAGTACCCGGATACAATGCTTCCAAAGCCTCGGCCAGTAAGTGCGCGGATGAGTGCCAATAGGTTGATTTACCTTTGGGGTCGTTCCAGGTTAATAATTTTACGGCTGAATCTTCATCAATCGGGCGGCTGGCATCCCAAACTTCGCCGTTTACTTCGGCGGCTAATACGTTTCGTGCCAAACCTTCGGAGATAGACTGCGCTATCTGCATGGAAGTGATTCCCTTGTCGTACTGACGGACGGAACCATCGGGGAGTGTAATACTAATCATCTACAACTATGATTTAAAAGTTAATAAATAATGGACGATAAAAATCACATACTAACGTGATTTGTCATTTGGCGCAAAGTTAGGATTAATTTTATAGGTAGGAAGTCAATTTTAATTTAGGCGGTAGAAATGTATCTTAGTCCTACCATGAACCGCCGGAAAGAACCACTATACCGTAAAGAGAATAAGGCATCCTTAAGTACCAAATACTACGTTAATAAAGGCGGCGATTTCCGCCACAGCCGTAACACCAAAGCCTTTCTGAACGATGAACGAACGCATCAGCCCATGCATGGTGGACAGTTCCAGTACGATTATACGCCATTGTTTATGTTCCTGCTATCGCGGGTGGGTAAAAATTGGAACGAGACCTACAGCGAAGCAAAAGCCAGGCTGGATAAGGAAGAGCCTATCTTTTACCTGGTTGCCCTGCACGAGGCGGACAAAAAAGACACCATACGATGCGGGCAAAGCGCCTACTACTCTGGCTTGTATGTGGATGATGCCGGCTTGCTGCAAAAGGTTGACCCCGATGCAACGGTGCCTGCCGATTATGCCTATCCCGGCGAAACGTTGAGCTTTAACGGCAAGCCCCTAACATGATGATTTCACGTTTTGATAATTTTGGATTATCAAATTTATGCGTACTTTTCAACCTCGAAAAAACTATAAACCTCACATTACAATAACCAATGATTGTCTACGGAACCAGGGCCAAAGTGCTCGCAACCGAACAAGTAGTAGATGCCTGCCCCAACTGCAACTCGCGAAACACTGTACACATCAGTGTGCTACAGAAATGGGCGCACATTTTTTGGATACCCATCTTCCCTATCGGGAAAACCGGCGTATCGCAATGCACCAATTGCAAACAGGTATTAAAATTAAAAGAGATGCCTGCCGGCCTGCGCCTGAGCTACGATAACATCAAAGCGCAAACCAAAACCCCGGTGTGGACCTTCGCGGGACTGGTGCTAATTGCTGCCCTGGCCATATTCCTAACCATAGATAGCAAGCAAAAAGCCGAAAAGGTAACCAAAATGATCCCCGCCCTGCAAAAAGGCGACGTGCTGCACTTGAGACTATCGGACACCAGTTACAGCCTGGCAAAAGTAACCCGCGTAAACGGCGATTCCGTGATGATCGTAAACAGCCAATACCAAACCAACAGCATCCCTGATTTGGACAACCTTAAAAGCAAAGGATACGATACGGAGGAACGCTTCTTTTCCGTTGGCGACTTAAAGGCCATGGATAAAAAAGAAGAAATACTGGATATAGACAGGAATTAGGATAAATACCCAGGGCAAACGCATTAAAATAATTCACAAATCCTGGCTTTAGTAAACAGCTGATTATTAGACATTTAAGTTGTTTTTTCTATTTATTTTTTGTATATTTATCTGACAATCAGATGGATACAAAAAACAGCACAAGCAGCATTTTTGCTTATTTCAGCGAGATGCAGGATTTTCGGATAGACAGGAAGAAGCGGCACCTACTTACGGATATCATCACGATAACAATCGCGGCAGCTTTATGCGGCATTGA